>CAJGCM010000080.1 GCA_904501765.1 uncultured Clostridia bacterium
TTACGCCTGAATACCGAAGCCCGGTGCTTATAGGTGAACAAGAGCTTCCTTAGCCAGTCGCATACAGGCATTGCACCTGTGGCACCTATGGTCGCAGCCGAAAAGCTTTAAAGCATCCTCGCTGCTTATTCTTGTGTTGTCTAATACGTACCCTTTAAAAAGATGCGAGAAGGATGGCTCCGTCAAATCCAGAAGGTTTCCATTAAACCTTCCTCTGCAATACGCCGCTATTACCATTTCGGGGCGCTGATGCATACGCGTCGCAAGCTTTACCTCATTGAAATACGGCTCGTAAAGCTTTATTTCCTCGGGACGAACCCAGCCTGACCCCAAAAATTCCGCAAGGCCCCCAAGAAGCCCAAGGCTCTTCAGCAACTCGTGGCATGGAGCGGCGGCAGTAGCTGAGGCACCGTATTCAATGTTCTCAAAGGTCTGATGCGCTATAAGATTATCGTGGAAGGTCTGGTATGCGCAATCGGTGATGCATCCGCTGTTTGCCAGCATATAAAGCTCTTTACCACGGCCGTCGCACCATTCCTTAAGCTCCTTTATTGCCTCAAAATTTCTGTTAAGCTCTTTTTTTATATAAAAACCGTCAAAATAAGGGAGCTGACCCATAGCCTTAACCGAGCCTATGCGCATATTAACCGACGCTTTTATTTTAAGACCTCTACCGAATTCTGCCTTCAGCACCTGCGCAATGAAGGGCGAAGCGGTGGTCACCGCATCTACGGAAAGTCTGTCAATAAGCTCTGCGACAAGATTAACCGTTCTTCTACCAAAGCTCTCGGACGCTCCTTCAGCTCCGTAACAGTTTGCGTTCAAAAGAAGGGTAAGACTCTTGCCAAGAGCTTTGATTTCGCGAATCTCACGGCTCTGACAATCCGTTATGTCGGCGAGGAATTTCTCCTCCCCTAAAGGAAATCTGCCGCTGGGCTCGTTTCCCCAGGAGAAAAACACGTCGGAAATACCGTCCGAATATCTGCGACAAATTTCGGGCAAGGATACGTACTCGTCGGGAAGCTGATATCCAACAGAAAATCTCATAGCTTAAAACAGAGTTTTATCGGACTCTTCACCGTTGTCTATAACGTTATCAGGTCTTTCGCTCCTGTCTATCTGCCAAGGCTTTCTCTTCCTGAACTCATTCTTGAATTTGTGGGTAAGAACGCCTTTTTTCTCAAGGTGAATATAGCACTCACGCATACAGCCTCGAGCTCCCTCGAGAGCGTGGTTATGCCTCATATAAAGCTCAAGACCAAATCCCTTTTGAGCCGTGACCCATTCCTGCCCAAGTCCGTTTCCGCTCACGTCGAAGGGATTGTACTCGGCAACACCGCCTCTATAAGCCGTATGGCAGGCGTGTACGTCAAGCTTTGTAAACTCAATATCGTGACCGGCAATACAAAGATGGTCGCTCTCGGTTTTTGAAATTGCCTTACCCGTGCACATTCTTGCGCAGCTCATACATCTGTCGCAGATTTTGCCCTCGAAAATAGGGTCAGGCTCTATTTCAAGGTCGGTAAGAAGCGCAACGAACCTCTGCATAGGTCCGAACTCAGGCGTAAGGAACACCTTGCTCCAGCCGTATTCGCCAAGACCTGCGGCAAAGGCTGCCGCTCTCATATCTATGAGAATATCCGGCGCAGGCTTCCCTTCCTCTACGGGAAGAGAAACGAGAGGCGGTGTTTCCACACGCAAATCCGAGAATTCGGGCGCATTGTTTCTGAAGCTTATATTTGGCACGGGTACGGCCTCATATCCCATATCCTCAATATAACAGCATAGCTCACGCAAAACTATGGGGCCGTATACCTCGTTTATTCCCGCATAGCCCATAGCAGTGTAATTACAAAAATATGTGCCCTCTTCTATGCCCCTGAAATATCCTCTGGGTATCCTGAACGCCAGAACTATACAGGTTTTCGCATCAGGGAATATGTATCTCGGGTCCATCTGCTTCGGCGCACCCTCAAATCTGTCCATTGATGCGAAGCCGCATAAATCTGCGCCTATCTGCTTTGCGTATTTGCGAATTTTTTCTTTGTCAATTGCAAAACTCATTAAAAAATCCTCCCTTTGGTTCTTTACCCCTATTGTACGAAAACCAAAGGAAGGAATCAATATAAAAACCGTCAGACTACTTACAAAAACCGTCACTACCGTGAGCTCTTCGGTGACTTGCCGAATTTCTTTTTAAACGCCGCCGAAAAATGACCGGGTCCCGAAAAGCCTAAAGCCGAGGAAATCTGTGCGCATGAAAGCTCGGTGTTTTCGAGGAGCCAAAGCGCCTTTCTCATTCGTATATCAATGACAAGCTGCTTGAAGCTGGTATTGTACGCCGACCTTATCACCTTTGACACGTAAGACTCACTGTAATTAAAATGTCGTGCCGTCTGTGAGATGGTAATTGCATCAGTTGCATTGTTTAATATATACGCATATATTTTATCACATACACGGAGTGAGGATTTTATCGAGGAGCTTCCCGCCGCTTTAGATAAAACGTACATTAAGCGGCTGCTTAAGGAGAAACTCCACGTTGCGTTTCCTTTGTCGCCCCTCATATAAATATCATACATCTCAGACAAAATTTCAAGGGTTTCTCTGTCAGCATGCAGCGGCGCCTCTGGAAGTTCTATCGGCAACTCGGTATTCAGCACCCGCTCTCCGTAAAAGAAGGAAGAGCGAACCGACTCAATAGGCTCTTGTATGTGTGAATAATTACAATTTCCGTCAAAGTTTATTACGGCTATCGTTTGAGAATCCGAGGACACGACCCGGTAAGCTGACGCAGGCTTAATTATGTAAACGTCGCCTTCAGAAAAAGTGTGACGCTCACGTTCAAGGAAAATTTCACCCTCGCCTCGGAGTGCGCAAATCAAGCGATAATCATAGGCCCTCATGTCAGTGCGCTGGCGTATTCCCGTTCCAATTCCGACGCATCTAACAAAAAGCGGAGTTATCATAAATCAAGCCTCCTTTTTTCTTCGTTGATATCAGATTTTTATTTGGTCTTGTAGGCTATTATTATGTCCCCCGTTGATGCGTACAATTCGCATCTGCCGCCCTTGGTGCTCTTCGGAACGTCACGTCTGCCTGTCGAGGTTTCCACAAGAAATATTTTTTCTGAGAGAAGAGTTCCCGTGATATTGCCCGTTGTGGTTTTTGCGTAAATTTCCGCCGCATCGCAGCCGTCGAATATTACGTCACCCGTGGACCTTTCAACAGAAAAGCCGCCCGAGGCCACGACCCCTCGCAGTATTATATTTCCCGTAGAGCCGCGGGAGGTAAGGCTGCCGCAGGTGAGGTCGGAAAATACCGTGTCACCCGTGCTAACCGTAACGCTTATATTCCCCTTGCAGCTTACCGAGGCAGCAGTAACGTTACCCGTGGAAACCGAAAGCTCAACGGCATCGGCAGAAAGCCCCTCAAGGGAAATATCCCCGGTGGTAGCGGTTATTTTAAGCTTGCCTGCTGCTGCGAGGAACCTTACGTCACCCGTTGTGACGGATATATCAGCCTCGGTAAAGCCGAAGTCCTTTGGCACTGACAGGTCGCTGGTATCGCTTTTAACAACCAGTGCCGAATACTCTGCCTTTGGCAGATAAAGGGTCATTTTATCCGTGCCGAAATTAAAGATATGGTCATACCACGCCTGCTTGTTCACTACCTGTGACACAAGAATTCCGTCGGTGACACCGAAGGTATGCTTTTTATTTTTCTTCTCGTAGCAAACAGCCTTGAACTTTCCGTCCTCGGAAGGAAGGAGCGTTATATCCGCCGTATCTGAATTTATTTCAATACTGTCAAAATCCTCGTCAACCTCATAAACATTTTCCTCATATTTCCCCGAATCAAGACCCGAAAAGTCCCACCCGCGAAAGCTCATTACGGTGACGAAAACTATCCCGCCCGTAACGAGGAGCGCTGTGGCTATAATAAGCCAGATTTTAGTATCGTTGGTCATTTTTACCTATCTCCTCTCTTAAAGCAAGTGCCAAGCCATATGAAAATCCTTTTTGTGAAAGTACAGGTAAGAGCCGTTAGTTTAAGGCAGCCGAAGAAGGAGAAAATCGCAAGTCCGCCGCATATAAGAGCAGCTCCCACCGTAAAGGCTCCGCTTGCAAATCCGCCGCCAAAAGCCATACACGCCCCGGCTGCAATCCCGGCAGGGCAGGACACGGCAAATGCAGCGAAGGCAGCCCAAAGAGATGCTATCACCGACCACATAGCGGCATACAGGGAAAATCCCACGGCAAAGGCGGCAATAAGCAAAGGCACCCAAACCACCGAACCTACGGCAATAAGGGTTATTGCACCGCCGCTCATTCTTTTTCTGCCAATCCCACGCTCGGTGGGCGCAACAGCGCCACTCTCAAAGTCCTTGTTATTGGAAGGCATTGCACCCCTCTCCGACTCCACATCAGACCTATCCTCTTCCTCGATTTCGGATAAAATACCCTTTATTATTTCCTCTGGCGTTCCTATACGCAAAATCGCCTCTTCCTCGGTAAGCCCCTCTTCCATTACGTCCTCTATCATTTCGGAAAGGAAATTCACTCTCTCCTCTGCCTCTTCTGCAGGCAGATACGAAAGCCCTATCTTAACAGCCGATAAAAATTCTCTCTTATTCATACCGCGCCTCCTCTGTAACGAACCTGTATATAGCCATTACCTGCTGCCACTCTTTCTTAAATTCTTCAATACGCCGAAGGCCCGCATCGGTAATACGATAATATTTCCTGAGCCTGCCCCCATGCTCAGCGCTCCTTACCGTCAGCATCCTTGCTCCCTCAAGTCTTTTGAGAATGGTATACAGGGTGGATTCCGAAAGCTCTACGTAGGGCTTTGCATCCTTTATTATCTTATATCCGTAGGATTCCTCGTTTTTTATACACGAAAGCACGCATACGTCAAGAAATCCACGCTTTAGCTGATTATCCATAGAATACCTCCTCTTATGTAATACATCATATCACGAGGTATTGTCTTTGTCAAGAGGAAAAGCTAAAGTTCCGAAAAATTATTTTTCCTATTTACAACCAATTCGGGCGGTGATATAATTAAGAAAAAGCTAAAAAGGAGCGTAAAGGATATGAAAACCTCAACGGAAATCGGCTCGATAACGAAGCACGTCAGCTATGAGTGTGCCGTAGAGCTGGTTGCGAAGGCGGGCTTTGACGCCTTTGATTTTTCAATGTTTGATATGGCAAGATACGACTGGGAACGTGGAGCTATTATCGAAAAAGACCACCCGCTAAGAGGCGCAGAATACTCAGCCTTTGCTAAAGGATTGCGAAAAATTGCCGAGGAGAGCGGCATTCACTGCAATCAATCCCACGCCCCCTTCCCGTCATACATTCCCGAAATACGCTCATATTTCAAAAGAGCCATAGAATGTACTGCTATTGCAGGAGGTAAAATCTGCATTATCCACCCCGATAACCGGGCGTGCGCCGAAAGGAACGCAGAGCTGTACTGCGAGCTGCTCCCCTTCGCAAAGGAGTGCGGTGTGAAAATAGCCACGGAAAATATGTGGCACTGGGACAAAGAAAGAGATATTGCGTCGGCTGCGGCATGCTCTCACCACGAGGACTTTTTAGCACATATCAAAGCGGTAAACGACCCATATCTCGTGGCCTGTCTTGACGTAGGTCACGCTGAAATGAGAGGGCTTGGCACCTCGGCTGAGGAAATGATACTCGCCCTCGGCGAGCATCTTCAGGCACTTCATATTCATGACAACGACCTAAAGCACGACAGTCACAGAATCCCATTCTCAATGAGCATTGATTTTGGTAAAATCATGTGCGCCCTGAAGAAAATAAATTACAAGGGCTACCTCACCCTTGAAGCCGATCAGCACCTGTCGGATTACAGTGAAGATAACCTTCTCTGTGGTATAAAGGAGCTTTACCGCTCAGCGGCAAAACTCTCAGATATGTTCGAGAACGCCTGACCTAACGGCGGGGTACATAATTGCTTTGCAAAAGGCGCATCAATCCCGCCTGTCGGAAATTCAATGAAGCTAAAAACGAAAAAGCAGCTGCCCAAAAGCTAAACGGCAGCTGCTTTTTGATATTAAATTCTACTTTTCTTCGTGTAATTCAACCTTACCGCCGCCTTTAAGCTGTATGAAAATTCCGAGGACAATAATAACAAGTCCTGCGACGGACCACGGCTCTATCGGCTCCTTCAGGATAAAGAAGGTCCATACCAAAGAAATAAAGGGTGTTACGTAGGCTAAATTTGAAATCCTTGCCGTCCCGCCCAGCCTCAGCGCCAGCGCCCAGGTTACGGTAGCAATACCCATTACGAAAATTCCGTTCCAGGCAAGCCCCAGAAGCTGAAGAGCATCAGGCTTTATTTCCCCGCCCACGAATAAATTTATTATTGCGGAAAGAATAAAGGTGGCGAAGAAGGAGAGCATCATAGAATTTTGCTCGTCATAGCTCCATTTTTGGTTCAATGCGGTAAATATACCGTATGAAACCGCCGCAAGCACGCACAAACCCGCTCCTGCAAGGGTTTCAAAATTAAAATTAAGAAGCTCGTTTCCCGCAACCGTGAGAACTCCCAAAAAGGACAGGATAATAGCAATACACTTACGAATCGTAAGCTTTTCTTTAAGTATAATACACGCAAAAACCACGCTCATTATCGGCCATAGATAATTTATTATAAACGCCTGCGATGCCGCCATTCTTGCCGTTCCCAAATAAAGGAACACGTAATATAAAAACGTCCCTGGAATACAAATAAGCAGCGTGATGGCGTAATCCTTTATACGGTACTCCTTAAGCTGCTTGATTTTCCCCGTTATAACGTTAGCTGCAAGCAGTGCCGCTGCGGCAAAAAACGAGCTGAACATAAGAACCTGAAAGCTATTCATTGTCCCAAGCAAAAGCTTGGATATGGTAGCAAGGGTGGACCATAAAATAATTGATATCCCCGCAAATAAATACGCCGTCTTCATAAAACTCAGCCAATGCCCCACTTTTTCTGATTTTTTGATTCAAGCATCACGATTATATCACACCTCTTCCGTTTTTTCAACAAAAAACAAATAAAAAACAAAAAGCTAAAGGAAAGCTATTGACTTTCGCCTTCCCAAGTGCTAAAATGTGGTATCAAACTGAATAAAGCTAAATGAAATCAGCAGGAGATTAGGCGAAAGCCTTTCCAAAGGGGTAATACTCTCGGGTGTCGATGACAGGGACTGCTGACGGATAGCAATCTGGAGAAGTCCGCTTTAATGCGGGTGCCGAAGGGGCAAGAGGCGCTCTGCCATAATCTCTCAGGCAAAAGGACAGATTATTTTTCACAAGGCAAATTTTTACGTAACGTCTTGTACCGTCTTCTCTTTCTCACCGCTATCCTTAGGTTAGCGGTGATTTTGTTTTGTTCGGTTGAATTTTTAAAGGGAGGTTCATTGTAATGAACGAAATCTTACAGGCAATCGAAGGCGTAAACGGTCAGATTAACGGCGTTATATGGGGCGCTTTCGGCTTGCTTCTTCTCGTGGGCACGGGAATACTCATAACCGTCCTCACAAAATTCTTCCAAATTTCCCATATCGGACTGTGGTTTAAGAACACTATCGGAAGCCTCTTCAAAAAGGACGTGCTCAGCCACAGTAAGGAGAAGGGCTCTATATCCCCCTTCCAGGCGCTTTGCACAGCTCTTGCCGCAACGGTGGGAACGGGTAATATCGCAGGTGTCGCAGCCGCTATTTGCATAGGCGGAGCAGGCGCTGTCTTCTGGATGTGGGTTGCCGCTTTCTTCGGTATGATGACTAACTATGCGGAAAACGTCCTCGGAATTTACTACCGCCGCAAAAACGAAAACGGTGAATGGTCGGGCGGTGCTATGTACTATCTCGCTGACGGTCTTGGCGGCAAAAAAGGAATGAAGCACGTAGGAAAAATCCTCGCCATTCTCTTCTGCGTTTTCGCAATGCTCGCCTCCTTCGGTATCGGAAGCATGGGTCAGGTAAACAAGATAGTTACCAACGTATCCTCTGCCTTTGATATCCCCGCTATCTCCTCCATAGAGGTGTTCTCGGGCGTTTCTCTTTATAACGTTATCCTCGGTGCTGTAATAATGGCTCTCGTTGCTCTTATTACCCTCGGCGGTCTTAAGAGAATCGCTAACGTTGCGGAGAAGGTAGTTCCTTTCATGGTGGTTTTATTCATTCTCGGCTCTCTCGTTATTATCGGCGTTAACTGCAACAACATTCTTCCCGCCTTTGGCGCAATTTTCAAAAACGCATTCTGCCCCGAGGCATTTGTGGGCGGCGGCATCGGCGCTATTATCGGAAAGGTTATCACCCAGGGCTTCAAGAGAGGCGTATTCTCTAACGAAGCAGGTCTTGGTTCCTCCGTTATGGTTCACTCCAACTCCAACGTAAAAGAGCCTGTAAAACAGGGTATGTGGGGCATATTCGAGGTCTTTGCCGACACTATGATAGTCTGCACTATGACTGCGCTCGTTATCCTCACTGCAGGCGGTCTTGACGGCGGCGTGTTCAACGTTCTGACCGGTGAAATTGCAGAGGGCTACACCGACGCAACCCTCGTGGGCGGCGCCTTCAACTCGGTGTTCTCCTGGTTTGGTATAGGTGAGAAATTCATAGCTATCGCTATGTTCCTCTTCGCCTTCACCACCGTTCTCGGCTGGTCCCACTACGGCTCAAAGGCTTGGGAATATCTCTTCGGCGCAAAGACAACCTTCGTATTCCGTATTATACACGTATGCACGGTTATCCTCGGCGCAGTCCTTACCTCCTCCCTCGCTTGGGATATTTCGGACACCTTCAACGGCCTTATGATGATTCCCAACCTTATCGGCGTTATCGTGCTTTCCCCCATAGTCGTCAAAATAACTAAAAACTACCTGAGGCGAAAAAAGGGAGAGGACATCGAGCCTCTATACAACTTTGACCCCGACGTACAAGCCGCCGAGGTCGCAAGAGTATACGAGGAAGAATAAAAACTTTAATAAAATTTTAAAAAACCAAAGGTTTTCAACCTTAATTCCCCTTGTTTTAAATAAAGAAGAGGTGCAGCACGATTTGTGCGCACCTCTTCTTTATTTAGTTATAACTGAACGGCGCAACACATTAATCTCTAATCAAAATTAATCTACAAACAGTATGCTGCTTGGATTTACTCCGTCGTCAAGTTTCGTGATGCCAACAGTCCTCACTCTCTCTAACAGAGGGGCACTATCAGAGTAGAAATAACGGTAGACCTCGACCTCGTCCGAGCGTTGTCCTGCGGCAAGAAGCCACTTGCCAGACGGTGAGAAACAACAATCCCTTGGCCACTTGGGCGTCTTAACGCTTCCGTTTTTGATTAGCTTTCCGTTCTGGCAGACAGTGAAGAA
>CAJGCM010000081.1 GCA_904501765.1 uncultured Clostridia bacterium
TTCCAATTGGTTACTATTTTATAGCCTATGGGGGAGAAAAGAATTTCCATAATAAGCTCCGCCAAGGCTCCTGTCAGCGCACAAGTAAGACACTGGAGAGGCGTCCAACAAAATCCGTCCCAGAAAATCGGAGCAAAGCCTACGAATACTATAAGTGAGAAAATAAAGTTATCAAAGAACTGCCCTATAAAGGTTGATACGTAGGAGCGCATAGCAAAGGCAAACTTGCCGTTGGGCGCTTTTTTGAACGCTGAGCCTATAAGCCAGTTAATCAGGTTGTTTATTGCCGCTGAGGAAAGGAACGCCACCGTGCTACCGAGAAGAATAAACCAGGTGCCGCCAAATATGCCGTTAAAAGCGGAATAATCATCAGCTCCCGAGGGAATTGCGCTCGCTACAAAAAATATAAGACAGGTGAGAAGGTTTATAGCTGCCGCCAGCACGGATATTCTGTTTGATGCTCGAGGTCCGAAATGCTTAGTGATTATATCCATACACATAAAGGAAAGCCAGGATATGAGGATTCCGCCGTCTAAGGCTATAAAATCCGTCTGCAAAAGGGTTTTATTCGCCAAAAGATTCATACAAATGACGCTTACGACAAAAAGCGTCACCACCGTTGCTGGGATACACCGCAACAGAAGCCTCATTTCCGCCTTTTCCCGCTTAAGCCAAGCTTTTATTCGGGACATACTCAAAAACTCCTTAAAGATACTGAATTACAAAGCCCTCACCCAGAGGGTGTGAGCATCGGGGTATGCCGTACAGAATTTATTTGGAAAGAGCCTCAATAATAACTTTTTCAATATCCTCTGCCGCAGAATCCATAGAAATCTCTGCAGAAAATTTCTTATCTCTTCCCACTACCTCGACAATTCCCTTCTTCATATTTCTCGGGCTTACTACGGCTCTGTAAGGCACACCGAGAAGGTCTGCATCGGAGAACATTACGCCGGCGCTTATATTTCTGTCGTCGTATATTACCTCGACTCCCTTTGCCAAAAGCTCCTCGTAAAGCTTATCGGCAAAGGCTTTTACCTCCGCATCGTCGCTTCTTACCGCGCAAAGGTGAAGCTGCCAGGGGGCTATCGAAATCGGCCATATAGGTCCATAGTCGTCGTGATGCACCTCGCATATAGATGCCGCAAGTCTGCCGACGCCTATTCCGTAGCAACCCATTATGGGATACTGAAGGTTTCCGTCTGCGTCGGTATAGGTCATATTCATAGCCTTGGTGTATTTTGTACCGAGCTGGAAGATATTACCTACCTCAATTCCACGGCTGACGGTAAGTGTTTTCTTGCCGCAGCAGGGGCAAATGCCGCCCACGGTTGCCTTTGAGAAATCACGGAATTCCGCCGAGGGAACGTCTCTTGTAAAGTCAAGCCCCTTCATATGGTATTCGCTCTTGTTTGCGCCGCAGACAAGGTTATTTGCGCCTTCAAGGGACTTATCGTAAAGAACAGTTACTCCCTCGCAAATTCCAACAGGTCCGATAAAGCCTGCCACAAGACCGCAATCTGCGGTTATTACCGCAGGGTGTATTTCATAGCCTAAGTAATTGGTAAGCTTAGTTTCGTTTGCTTCAAGGTCGCCTCTCAGGAAGAGAACGATATACTTATCGTCAGAATTTCTCTGATATACTACCGCCTTGCAGGTTTCCTTTTCGGTACAGCCGAGGAATGATGATACCTCCTCGATTGTCTCGGAGCCGGGAGTATGAACCTCTGCTAAGGGCTCGGACACCTCGCATCTTACGGTATCACTGATATGCTCAGCCGCTTCCATATTGGCTCTGTAATCACATTCGGGGCATATTACTATGGAATCCTCACCTATATCGGTAAGGAGCATAAACTCGTGAGAAACGCTACCGCCCATCATTCCGGAGTCGGAGGCTACGGAGATAACGTCAGGCACACCTGCTCTTGCGAAAATACGTTCGTATGCCTTATGGCACTTATCGTAATACTCTTCAAGGTCGGACTGGCTTGTATGGAAGGAATAAGCGTCCTTCATAGTGAACTCACGCACACGGATAAGACCTGATTTAGGTCTTGCCTCGTCACGGAACTTGGTCTGTATCTGATAAATCATAAAGGGATATTTGTTATAGCTCTGGCCGTACTCACGAACAAGCTGCACAGCTGCCTCCTCATGGGTCATACCGAGAACAACAGGACTGCCGCTTCTATCGCTGAATCTAACAAGCTCTTTCCCTATGCTGTCGTATCTTCCCGACTCCTGCCAGATAGATGCGGGCATTACTACAGGGAAGCTGACCTCCTGCCCGTCGATTTTATCCATTTCCTCTCGAAGTATAGCTTCAATTTTACGTGTAATACGCTTTAAGGGCATATATGAGGAGAAAATTCCGTTTGCCACGTATTTCATATACCCGCCTCTTACCATAAGGGCGTGGCTATCTACGACACAGTCCGACGGCTTCTCCTTAAATCTTTCTCCAACAAGTTTTTCAAGCTTCATAATAAAACCTCCAAATTTTCAAGAATATAAAAAGCCCTAAGCTAAAAAATGAAGCTTAGGGCGAACTGAACACAAGTCCGCGGTACCACCTAATTTCGGCTAAATCCGCACTTTCGGTACATATCATACCACTCTCTGTGACGGGAGAACCCGGCAATGCTTACTTTAATTTTCGGCACGCAGCTCCAAGACGGGTTGGGTATCCTGAAATAAAGGCTCGCACCAACCGCCTTCTCTCTGCTGATTTCCGGGAATACTTAATATTTCTTATCATTGCTTTTTGATATTTAGTTTTTCAAGTAACGAGGCTTTTCCTCGGGTGTTACGTCAATTGTAACACAGTTTTACCCTTTTGTCAATCGGTTTTCTTTTTTATATTGAGTATTCTTAAAATAACAGGGCTTAAGACTATATTAAAGAGAAGCTCAAATACGAAATTAAGCCCTACGAAGAATAGTATGAGATATGCTCCGACTGACACGCCTGCCGCCTGGGCAAAGCCGTTTACCGCATCCATAAAGAATACAAGACAGCCAAGGAGGAATATTCCAGTATTGACAACGGGACATACTACGGCGCTGACAATTACCGCAACGTATCTGTTATAGCCTTCAAGGAGCTTATAGCATACGCCTGCCGCAAGTCCTGAAAGAATACCCTTTACCATAACCGTTATTATAGTGCCCGGAATGCTAAGCCCGAGCCAAAATGCGGCATCAGCCGTTATAAAGAACACCACGCCCGCAACTCCGCCGAGCCACGCACCCGACAAGGGTCCGCAGAGGGCTGCTCCAAGCACCACGGGAATGAGTGTTAATGAAACAGATGCAAGACCGCCGATTTTAACAAAGCCACCAAAATAAGCAAGTATTGCAACTATTGCGGTAAGAAGAGCTAAAATGGCAAGCTTTTCCGTTTGTTGTCTTTTTGCGTTTGTCATAACATCCTCCGTTTTTATTCTATATGGTATTTTTACCTCAACAATATAGCATATTATTTTCTTTTTGTCAATGAATCTCGGCAAAACTCATACTGAAAGTTTTTTATTGGGCAATTATTTTATAATTGACTCCTTATATTCGGTTGGGGTCATATTGGTTACCGTTTTGAAGCATTTTGAAAAATACTGGGGCGTATCGAAGCCGAGCATATCGGATATTTCGCTCATATTATACCTCTCCTGCCTGATAAGCCTTTTGGATTCGCTGATTTTTCTTTTTATGTAATAGCTCATAACACCCTCCCCCATAAAGGCGGAGAAGAGTTGCTTCACAGAACTTTCGCTTTTGCCTATGCTGTCCGCCACCTTTTTTATGCTCAGGGTGCCGTATATATTCTCGTCGATACAGGAAAGAATTTCCCTGATACGGTAAGGCACCTCCCTGCCGTCTATCACGGCTCCCTCTCTCATATCCTTGGTTATGGCGTTCTCGTGCCTTAAGAGCTTTATAAGGAAGGCTTCAAGAAGGTTTTTCGTCATCTGACTGCTGCCTCTCGGCGCATTTTCTTTTTTCACCATATGCTGAAGGAGCGGGTCGGTTTCGTCCATAAGACGGTAGCAGGATAGCCCCTCCTCAAAGAGCATTGACAAAACGCTCTTCTCCTCCGTGGTGAGCTTGAAGATTTTTCCTTCAAAATACCTCATAGCCCGGCTCTTACATTCAAAGGTTATAATGCTTACGTTAGGAGATACGCTCTCGTTGCCCGAAAGATTGTGAAATTCCCCGGGCTTATGAAAGGTCATCTCGCCACTCTTTAAAACAAAGCGCTTTTTATCTGCGGTGCAAATCATTTCTCCCTTGTCTATATACACCATTTCCCAAAAATCGTGGGACTCGCCGTCATAATGAAAGTCCTTGGAGAATTCCATATAGAATATGGTTATTATTTTACCCACCGATATGATTTTTTCAAAATCGAGCTTTACAAAATTATTCATACCAAAAAAACCTTTTGTCTGATTTTATAAATATTATAACCGATTTTACATTTAATTTCAAGTTCTTTTTTGATATATTATAGATAGTAATGCCGAAAATGCGTAAAGGAGAAGGATATGTATAAGGTTTTAGCTATCACCTGCCACCCCGACGATATGGAAATAACCTGCGCGGGAACTCTTTTAAAATGCAAAAAAAGAGGAGACGAGGTTACCGTATGCCACGTAGCAAACGGAAATATGGGTCACGTCGTAATCGAGCCCGATGAGCTTCGGAGCATTCGCCTTGAGGAGGCACGTAAATCTTCCGCTTCCGCAGGATTCAATTATGCCACGATAGACGTTGGCGATTTGCTCGTTGATTCTCACGACAGAGCGCAGATTGACAAGCTTGTGGAGGTTATAAGACGGGCCGACCCCGATTTTATTATAACTCATGCGCCTAACGATTATATGACAGACCACGCAGAGGTTTCAAATCTCGTTTTCAACGCTTCCTTCTCGGCAAGCGTGCCTCACTACCGCCCCGACCTCGGTCCTGCGGCAAAGGTTACCCCCATATATTACACCGACAATGCGGGATACGTGGATTGCGAGCCTGAGGAATACGTTGATATTTCCGAGGAAATAGACAAAAAGCTTGAGATGCTTGCAAATCACCAGAGCCAGCTGGTTTGGCTCAGGGACCACGACGGTATTGACATTCTGGAGAAAACCAGAATTACCTCAAAATTCAGAGGCTATCAGTGCGGTGCGGAATATGCCGAGGGCTTCAGAGGCTGCAAGGTTAATTTAAGATTTGCGGCAAAAAGGTATCTGCCTTAAGAGATTTTTCAAAGGTGGCTTTTGTGGGTAAAACCCAAAGTCCGAAATTTATAAATTTTTATTAAAGGAGAACTGTTATGGATTTCAATTCAACTGTTAAGGGCTCTGCCCTTGAGGGCTTCTATCCCGCAGGATGGGATTTCGACAAAATAGACGCTTGTATTGACGCACCCGAAAAAATTACCGAAAGACAGGACTACTGGAACAAGGATTTCGCTCCCGTACCCTGCTCTGATCTTTGGGAATTTGAAACGTATATGGGTCACGAGATTGCTATGCAGATAAAGCTTGCCAAGGAAAGAGGCGAAAAAATTGCCTTTATTCTCCCCGTCGGACCTATGGGAATGTATAAATGGGTGGTTTATTTCATAAAGGCTTGGGGCGTATCCTGCAAGCACGTTTACACCTTCAATATGGACGAATGGGCTGATGCTGAGGGAAATACTCTCGCCGACGATAACAAGGGCTCCTTCAAGTACACGATGGAAAAGGCTCTCTTCGAGCCTCTCGGTGAGCTTACAGTTCCCGAAGAACAGCGCAATTTCGCAACGAAGCTCAACCTTCCCACCTATCCCGAAAAGATAGCAAAGCTTAAGGCAGAGGGGGCAAAGCTGGTGCTTGTTTACGGTATCGGAAGAATGTGCCATATCGCATTCTGGGAGCCTACCTTTGCTGCAGACTATGAAAGCGCCGCAGAATGGGAAAAGGCACCTTACAGAATAGGAGCTAAAATTCACCCGCTGACCGTTGAGCAGAACGCTCTCACAAGCTTTAAATCAAGAACGCCTCTCGTTCCCTGCAGAGCTAACACCATAGGTCCCGGTCTTTTCCTTCAGGCTGACTATGCAATAGGCGGCGCTGACGGTACTCTCGGACGCGGTATGATGTGGCAGGGACTTTCCCTTTGGATGACCTTGAGATATGGAAAGACTCCTTGGATTACCTCCACTTACATTCCCACTCTTCCCGGTAAGCTCTTCTTCTTATCCGAGCTTGCAGGTCCCCTTGTGGCTGAATGTAACTGATACTGGTCTGTGACAAAATACTAAGAAAAAGCCTCCGCAAAGGGGGCTTTTCCCAAGCAAATATTTTAAGTCTTCAAGCTAATGGAAGCTCAAAAAGCAATACACGCCCTCTGACATTTGACAGGGGGCGTGTATTATATTTACCGAGGGCGATGCTGACGCCCTCGGTAAAACTTTAGCTAAAAATTATTTCTTGTAAAGAGGTCCGTAGGTTCCGCAGGCTCTGTAATCCTGTCCTTCCTTATCCATACCGAATGCGCCCCATGCGGAGGGTCTGAATATATCCTCCTCGGGTACGTTGTGCATACTTACGGGAATTCTGAGCATTGAGCACATTGTGATAAGGTCTGCGCCTATGTGTCCGTAGCTGATAGCGCCGTGGTTTGCGCCCCAGTTATTCATAACGTCATAGGCTGTCTTGAAGGCGCCCTCTCCTGTGCATCTGGGAGCAAACCAGGTGCAGGGCCAGGTGTAGTCTGTTCTCTTCCAAAGAGTGTCGGACACTTCCTCGGGAAGCTTAACAGTCCACCCCTCTGCAATCTGAAGAACGGGACCAAGTCCCTTAACCAGGTTAAGTCTTATCATTGTTGCAGGCATTTGCGCTCTGGTTTCAAAGCGGGAGGAATATCCGCCGCCACGGAAGTAACCAAGGTCTGCGTAATTCCATGTGGAGTTAGCAAGAATATTTTTCTGGTCCTCTTCGGTTACGTCATACCAGCATTTGATAATGGGATTGCCATTTTCGTCCTTTGCCTCACCGTTTGCATCAAGGCAGCAGGCACCGGAGTTTATAAGGTGTATAATTCCGTTGGATTCAAGAGCTTTGCCGTCTATTTCATAGCCTGTTACACGTTTGATAGCATCACCGCTCCAATAGGTGCGAACGTCTGCAAACATCTGCGCACGGTTTGTAAGAAGCTTCATAAAGAGCATACCGATGCCGTTAAGCACGTCGTTCTCTGTTGCGAGTATGTATGGCTCTCGAGCTCCATTCCAGTCAAAGGAGGTGTTGAGCATAGACTCAGGAAAATCGCAGTTAGGATAGAAATCTGTCCACTGGCGCTGACCCTGGAAGCCTGCAGCGATAGCGTTATGTCCCACCATCTCTTCTTCGCATCCCTCGGGAAGATTTTTGTTGCCACACATAAGGTCCTTAATGATAACCATCATTTTAACAACAAATTCCCAGTCCGCATCCTTTCTTTCACGGGACTTCTGAAGCTCCTCGGGGTTCTTATCAAAGCCCTCGATGCAGTTCTCCTTAACCCATTTAAGAGCCTTCTCATATTCAGCCTTGTCATACACGCCCTCGGTCATACGGCGGATTATTTCCACCTCGTCAACAGATTCAACACGCATTCCGAGATAATCCTCGATAAAATCGGTATTGATTATTGAGCCGCCGATGCCCATACAAATCGAGCCTATCTGAAGATATGATTTACCACGCATTGAAGCAACGGCTACCGCCGCTCTTCCAAATCTAAGCAGCTTTTCCTTAACGTCCTCGGGAATGGTGGTATCGTCGAGGTCCTGAACGTCCTTACCGTAGATACCGAAGGCGGGCAGCCCCTTCTGAGTATGAGTTGCAAGAACTGATGCAAGATAAACCGCACCGGGACGCTCTGTTCCGTTAAAGCCCCATACGCCCTTTATGGTATTCGGCTCCATATCCATAGTTTCTGCTCCATAGCACCAGCATGGAGTGACGGTAAGAGTTATATCAACACCCTCACGACGGAACTTATCAGCACAAGCCGCAGCCTCGCCTACTCTGCCTATGGTAGTATCTGCTATAACTACCTTAACGGGCTCGCCGTTTGAATACTTAAGATTTTCTCTGAAAAGGTCTGCCGCCCTCCTCGCCATATTCATTGTCTGCTCCTCAAGGCTTTCACGAACCTTGAGAACTCCGCGCCTGCCGTCTATGGTGGGGCGGATACCTATTACGGGATAATCGCCTATAAGTCTGTTTTCTGCCATTTTTATATCCTCCGATAAAAAATATTTTTATATCTGCTATTTTAATTATACACCTTGAAAATATTACAATACTTGTGTTATAATAGATAAAAATATAATTATATTCAGTTTTTTGCTCTTATTACACTGAATGGAGGATTTTTATGATATACAATGAATTAAGGCAGAGGGGAACGGAGGATTTCCCTATTGAGCTATACCACATAGACAAATCCCACGAAAGATACGAAATGACTGCTCACTGGCATAACGAGCTTGAAATAATCAGAGTTATCGAGGGAGAATTAAAAATCAAGCTGAATAACACGGAATACTCTGCCGCAGCAGGCGATGTAATTTTTATAAATCCTGAAACCGTACACAGGGCAACCCCCTCGGGGTGTGTATATGAATGTATCGTTTTCAATCTTGATTTTTTGGACTCCAAAGTCTTGGGCGCGGAGCATTTTACCGAGAGCTTAAAAAATCACGAGAGAAGAATCGAGGAATACCACAGGTCCTCCCAAGCACGGATTTCGGATGTGGTGGAGCGCCTTTTTAACGCTATGAATTTAAACGAAAGAGGGCGAAAATTCAGGATAGTGGGAGCAGTATACAATCTTTTCGCTGAAATAATTGACTCGCATTTTTACACGTCAAGTAACACGCACCCTATTCCCGAAGGAAAAAATGCGCCGAAATTAAGGGCGGTGCTTTCCTTTATAAGGAGCAATTACGGCAGTGTCATAACTCTTGACGACATGGCAAGGGCGGCGGGAATGTCTGCAAAATATTTTTGCTATTTCTTCAAGGAAACGACCTAAAAAACACCTATGGAATATCTGACCCTTTACCGAATAGAAAAAGCGGCGGGAAAGCTTACAAAAACCGATACGAGCGTAACGGCTATCGCCTACGCCTGCGGCTTCAACGATTTAAGCTATTTTATAAAGACTTTTAAAGAATGCAAGGGCATAACTCCCGCAAAATACAGAAAACAAGCCCTGGCAACGGTTTGATTTTTATATTTGAATGAAAGAAAGCGCAATTTTCAACCTTATTTTCTTAAAACGGAGCTAAAACGGAGAAAA
>CAJGCM010000082.1 GCA_904501765.1 uncultured Clostridia bacterium
AGGCTTACGGAGATTTCAGAGAAGGTATTTACGGTGACAAGGGTGGCATTTACTGTGAGTCCAAGATATTCGATACTGTTGAGTTCGGATATAACAAGATAGTAGTTGAAAGACCTCTCCGTGATGAGAATGGCAAGGTAGTTCTGAAAAAGGGCAAGCCCGTGGCAGATCCTAACTTGCGCGATACCGAGAACGTACCTCTTGACGAGGATATTGACACCTACTTTGCAAGAGAGGTTCTCCCCTATGCACCCGATGCTTGGATCGACAAGACAAAAACCAAGGTTGGATATGAAATTCCCATGACCAGATATTTTTACGAATACCAAACACCAGAATCTGCGGATGATATTCTTTCCAGAATTATTGGCTTGGAAGACGAAATTGCCGTTTCCCTGAAAACGTTGTTGCACAAGGGAGAATGACTATGGCAAGAGAAATGAAAGATAGTGGTATTGAGTGGATTGGCAACATTCCAGCTCATTGGAAAATTAGAAGAAATAAAACACTTTTTGATTGCTCAAAAGAGATAGTTGGAACTGCTTCTAAAGAAACACAATTACTCTCATTAACAACGCAGGGGGTTAAAACTAAAAGTCAAGATGCAATAGGCGGAAAAGTGCCCGAAAGTTTTGATACATATCAAACAGTAATGCCATACGATATTGTTATGTGCTTGTTTGACTTGGATTGTTCTGCAGTTTTTTCTGGCATTAGTCCCTACTATGGAATGATTTCTCCTGCTTACAAAATATTAAAATGCAAATCAGCGGTGCTCCCTAATTATGCAGATTATTGGTTTCGTTTTGTCTTTGATGGACGAAAATTCAAGTCTTATGCTAAAAACCTACGATATACGCTCAATTATGATGAATTTGCAGTTCTTCCGCTTGCTTTACCAAATGTCGTAGAACAAGGAAAAATCGTTTCGTATCTTGACAAGATATGCTCCGAAATTGATGTAGTGATTTCAAAGACCAAGACAACCATCGAAGAATACAAAAAGCTCAAGCAGTCGATTATCACCGAAGCAGTAACCAAAGGCATCCGTGGCGACAGACCTATGAAGGATAGTGGTATTGAGTGGATTGGAGATATTGTTGAAACATATTCCATAATCAAATTGAAGCACTTGTTAAGTGCACCTTTAATGTATGGTGCTAACGAATCAGGTATTCCGTTTGATGAAAATCTACCTCGTTATATTCGTATCACCGATATAACAATGGACGGAAAATTAAAAGATACTGGTAAATTATCTCTGACAGAAGATACTGCAGAAAGTTATATTCTACAAAATAATGATGTTTTATTTGCAAGAAGCGGTGCTTCTGTGGGTAAAGCGTTTATTTACAAAGAACATTATGGTCGTTGTGCTTTTGCAGGTTATCTAATAAAGGCAAGTATAGGACAAAAATTACTTGCAGACTATCTGTTTTTCTATACACAGTCTTCTTTATATGAAGAATGGAAAAATCAGATTTTTGTACAAGCCACAATTCAAAACATTGGTGCTGATAGATACAATATTCTACCTGTTGTTTTAGGCTCTATTGAGGAGCAAAAAGAAATTGTCGATTATCTGAATAAGAAATGTACCGAAATCGACACCTTGATTGAAAAGAAAACGGCTCTGCTTGAAGAAATGGAAACCTATAAGAAATCAGTAATATATGAATATGTTACTGGTAAGAAAGAGGTGTAAAAAAATGCCAAAAAGTGCAATTGAAAAAGCATTAGAAAAACAACGAAAAGAAGCGAAAAGATTAGCAGAGAAAGAAGCTCTTTCAAAAACGGCAGCATCTATTGTGAGTGGACAACCTATTATAGGTGGTATGCGAATAATGGATACCGCTTCAGAAGCATTACTCTCAATTATTCTTTCAGTTTACGATGGTAATGAAAATATGGAGGTACGTGGTAATTATGAAAAAATACCTGCATCGTACCGTCAATCATTAAGTCTGCATTTAGAAAAATTAAGTATGTATGGTGTTATCTCTTCTCCGCGTGTTTGGATAAATGCAATGTGGGAAGTTACTCTTACTCCTCAAGGAATTACATATTTTGATGATAAAGATAATGCATATAAAAGAGAAAATACACAACAGAACAATGAAGTGAAAACTATGAGAAAGCAATATGATGTTTTTATATCACACGCAAATAAAGATAAGTTGGATTACGTGGATTCGCTTTATATGGCTATTAGAAAGCTTGGGGTAAATATTTTCTATGATTCAGAAGTCCTTTCTTGGGGTGATGATTGGAAAAAAGTTTTACTTGACGGTACAGAACAATCAGAATTTGCGATTATAGTTATTTCTGAAAACTTTTTTGGTAGAGAGTGGACGGAAAGAGAACTTGAGGAGTTTTTGAAACGTCAAAATACTAGTGGTCAAAAAATAGTTCTGCCTCTTCTGCATAATGTTTCGCTTGATATGTTAAAGGAAAAGTACCCATCGTTAGCCGATATTCAATGTATTGATACAGTTAGGTATTCCAAGGAAGATATTACTGTATTATTTGCAAAAGAATTGATTAAACGTTTAAGATGAAATACACGATTTGCTTGATTATGTATCAAACGGGGCAAATAAAGGAAAATTCAAAAAATGAAGTTATTATTAGATAAATGGGAACCTAATAAAAGGTTTGGAAAAATTACTAAAAGAGTACTGAATATAGTATTATTGATACTGTTTCTTGCATTCATCGTCATACCTTTTTTGAGACTTGATAATGGATGGAAGGAAGCATTCAAGTGGAAGTGGATAGGCATTGCCATTCTGCATTTAGACCAATTTGCAGGGTATAAGAAAGCACGAGAAGAGAAGCTCATTTACCCTATATTCTCTTTGATTGCTACTCTTACACTGTTTTATTTGTGTAATTATTGGAGCTTGATTCCACTGTGCGTGGCTATTGTTTGTTCAATAGTAATCGGATTGCTTGAGTTTGGTATATCTGTAAAAGTATATGAAGCAATGAGATTCACCGCTAAAGCAGAGTTAAGGTCTTTGCCCCTAAAGGCTACGGATACTATACTACTCGGAAGTGTTTATGCTTCGGCAGTTAGTTTGTTTATCCTCGGACACTTCCTTAGCGAAACAATGATATTTGTGTTTGGAATAATAACAATGATAATGTTATTTTCCTCTGTAATATCAGTTATTTCAAAGGGATTTAGTTCAAACAAATCCATAGTGACCACCATAATAATTATCCTTGATATTATCAGTGTTCTTGCTTTGATTGGATATCTTATTTATCTCACGCCCAAAGAGAATAGCTTACAAGATATAGTGCTATCACTGACATCTGCTGTTATTGGCGGTGCATTAACACTAGCAGGTGTTGCTTGGACTATCAAGAAAACAGATGATGATAGGAAGGCAGATTCAATAATACATGCAACTCCATACCTTCAAATTAACAACTATAAGCGTAGTGAAGTTGCATGTACAAAAGTCATTACTGTAGAGGAATTACGTGGAGGCGCTTATTTCCAACTACTCATAACAAATATAGGAATGGAATTATGCTTCATCAAGTATGTGCAGTCCCATGGTGAATATATCCATATAGAAAATGCGCATATTGCACCAAACGACACCGTCCGTTTAGATTTACACTTGAAGCATTTTAGTTTAGAAGCATTGATTGTTAGCGATAGAATGTCGAATCACTACAAACTTTCTATTTCAACTCCTGACAATAGATTGTATTCTATTGGATTACCTCAAAAATTCGACACAGGAACTATTGGTGAAGAAAAATGATTACAACCGAAAAGCAATTTGAAACAGATATAGAAGCCTTCCTCATATCTGAAGAAGGTGGCTACACAAAGCCCACCGATAAGTATGATGCCGAGGCAGGTTTATATGTAGAAACACTCATAAACTTCATAAAAGCTACACAACCGAGAGAGTGGGAGAGATTTGAGAAACAGTGTGCTTCCGACCCTATAAAGAAGTTCTGCCTTGCACTTGACAATGCCATTGATATTGACGGTCTTGTATCGGTGCTTCGCCACGGCTTTAAGCATAGGGGGATTAAGTTCCGAGTGTGCTACTTCAAGCCCGAATCCCATCTCAACAAGACTGCACAGTATGACTATGAGCAGAACGTGTGCTACTGTCAGAGGCAGTGGTACTACTCCACCGAGCATAAAAAGTCGGTTGATATGGTTCTCTCGGTAAACGGTATTCCGATTGTAGCACTTGAACTCAAAAATCAATACACGGGTCAGACCATTTCCAATGCCAAGGAGCAGTGGATGTATGACAGAGACCCGAGGGAGTTACCCTTCAGATTTAACAAGAGAATCCTTGCCTACTACTGTGTTGACCACGTTGAGGCTCTTATGGCAACAAAACTCGATAAGGGCAATACATACTTTCTTCCCTTCAACCGAGGCTCTAACGGTGCAGGCAACAACGGTGGCGCAGGCAACCCTCCAAACCCCAACGGTTACCCCACCTCATATTTATGGGAAGAGGTTCTTCAAAAGGATAGCCTACTCAATATCTTACAGAAGTTCGTACACCACGAGGAGAAGAAAAAGAGGATTATATTCCCTCGCTATCACCAACTCGACGTTGTAAGAAAATTGATAGCAGATGTTCGTGAGAATGGCGCAGGCAAAAACTACCTCATTCAGCACTCGGCAGGCTCGGGCAAGTCCAACTCGATTGCATGGACTGCATACAGACTTGCTTCTCTGCACGATGAGATGAATCGAGCAATCTTTGCCTCTGTTATTATAGTTACCGACCGTACTGTACTTGATGCACAGTTGCAAGAGACCGTATCCTCATTCGACCACACTCTCGGAACTGTTGAGACCATTGGTGAGGGTAAGAAGTCTACCGACCTTCGTGATGCTATCAACAACGGTGCAAGAATTATTGTTACCACTCTGCAGAAGTTCCCCGTAATATACACCGAGGTTGACAAGGCAGACGGCAGAAACTTTGCAGTTATTGTAGACGAGGCTCACTCCTCGCAGACTGGATCCTCGGCTATGAAACTGAAAACTGCCTTGGCTGACACCGAGGAAGCACTGAGGGAATATGCAGAAATCGAGGACAAAGCGGAGGATGAGATTGATGCCGAGGATGCTATTGTTAAAGAACTTATAGCACAAGGCAAGCACAAGAACCTTTCATTCTTTGCTTTCACCGCTACCCCCAAAGGACAGACCCTTGAAATGTTTGGAACAGAGTATGAAGACGGCTCTTTCCGCCCCTTCCACACCTACTCAATGAAGCAGGCTATCGAGGAAGGATTTATAATGGATGTCCTTCAGAACTATATGACCTATGCTACTTGCTTTAAGATTGCAAAGACCATTAAAGAAAACCCCGATGTTCCTTCTTCGAGGGCTTCCAAGGTCATTAAGAGATTTGAGGAACTGCACCCATATAATATCAGTCAGAAGGCACAGATTATTGTTGAGACTTTCCTCACCACTACCAAGAAGGCTATCGGTGGCAAGGGCAAGATGATGGTTGTCACCTCGTCGAGACTCGCAGCCGTCAGATACTACCACGAGGTAAAGCGGTATATCGAGGAGAAGGGCTACGATAACGTTGAGGTGCTTGTCGCATTCTCAGGTTCTATCAAGGATGGCGACGAGGAGTACACCGAGTCGAAACTCAATACACGTAAGGATGGCTCTCGTATCTCCGAAGACCAAACCAAAGAAGAATTCCACAACAACTTCAACGTGCTTATAGTTGCTGAGAAGTATCAGACAGGCTTTGACGAGCCACTGCTCCACACTATGATAGTGGACAAGAAGCTCCGTGGAGTTAAGTGTGTGCAGACACTTTCTCGTCTTAACCGTATCTGTGAAGGCAAGACCGATACCTTTATTCTCGACTTTGTGAACACTGCGGAGGAAGTACAAGAGGCATTCCAACCCTTCTACCAGGAGACCATTCTCACAGAGGAGATTAATACTGAACTTATCTATAAGGTAGTAAAGGAAATAAGAGAATATAGACTTTATACCGACACGGATATTCATAACTTTATTGCCCTCTACCGTAAGGAGAGTGGAGCAAAGAATGCTATGGGTAAGATGACCTCGATACTCAAGCCCACCGCAGACAAGTACAACTTGCTTTCCACTGACGAGAGATATCAATACAGAAGAGCCTTAAGGTGCTTTGCCAAGTGGTACGGTTATGTGAGCCAGGTTGCAAGAATCTTTGATAAGGAACTCCACGAGGAATATCTCTTCTGCTCCTATCTCTTGCACCTTCTCCCACCCAACTCTACCGAACCTCTTGACCTTGAAGGAAAACTCAAACTCGAATATTACAAGTTGCAGAAGACCTATGAGGGACAGATTAAACTTGAGGACGAAAACGGTGAGTACACACCTAAAAAAGGTGGCGGTGGAATTCCCGATAAGAAAGAACCTCTCGACGAGGTTATAGATAAGATTAATCTCTTGTTTGCAGGTAACTTCACCGATGCCGACAGAGTAATCCTCTATGCTATGCACGAGATACTGAAGGGTGACCCCAAACTCAGAAGAACTGCAAGGTCTTCCAATCCTCAGATATTCACCGAGAGTATCTTCCCCAAGGCGTTCGAGAAGATAGCGCAAGAGGCATACGTAGAGCAGACCGAGGCTTACACGGCTCTGTTCCAAGAC
Organism: uncultured Clostridia bacterium; assembly: GCA_904501765.1. Taxonomy (GTDB): domain Bacteria; phylum Bacillota; class Clostridia; order Oscillospirales; family CAG-272; genus UBA1740. Next base: position 6,674 of record CAJGCM010000082.1, read on the forward strand.
CAATCGAAGTATAATGCTATAATGGTGGCACTTGCAGAAATACTTTATCGAGAGTTTAACAGAAAAGATTAAAAGATAAAAGCCCTTGGCTCGTATGAGCCAAGGGCTTACATTTGTGACTCACTTCATACACTTCGCCACTTTTATCAAGGTATTCTGCGACATTGGCGAGAGCTCTCGGTAGATTTTGATTAGGATTGCTTCTTTGCTTGGAGCTTAATTACGGTATCCTCAAAGTCGAAAAAGTCCGAGAGGGAGATACCGAGGGCGGTGCAGATAAGGTAGAGGGTATAGACGTTCGGGATTTTGTTTCCGAGGATGATGTCGGAGAGCTGGGATTTTGAAATGCCGGACTTTTTCGCTAAATCGCGCATTGAGAGATTTTGCTCGGTGCGCAGCAAGTCAATTCGTGTGGCTATAATCAAATCTGGAACCGGACCCAAACACGGAGGCATAAAAACGAAAAACACAGTAAAAATAAAACATAGTAAAAAATAAAAAAAACACGGCAAATCCTTTCGGACTTGCCGTGTTTGGTCTGAGTGCAACATTGCGTTAAGCTCGGCGTGTGCGGCCGCCGAGTAGCAAACACGATTTGGTATGCAGAGCATACATCAAATCTGGAACCGGACCCAAACACGGAGGCATAAAAACGAAAAACACAGTAAAAAATAAAACACGGTAAAAAGCAAAAAAACACGGCAAATCCTTTCGGACTTGCCGTGTTTGGTCTGAGTGTAACATTGCGTTAAGCTCGGCGTGCGCGGCCGCCGAGTAGCAAACACGATTTAGTATGCAGAGCATACATCAAATCTGGAACCGGACCCAAACACGGAGGCATAAAAACGAAAAACACAGTAAAAAATAAAATATAGTAAAAAGCAAAAAACACGGCAAATCCTTTCGGACTTGCCGTGTTTGGTCTGAGTGCAACATTGCGTTAAGCTCGGCGTGCGCGGCCGCCGAGTAGCAAACACGATTTGGTATGCAGAGCATACATCAAATCTGGAACCGGACCCAAACACGGAGGCATAAAAACGAAAACACAGTAAAAAATAAAATATAGTAAAAAGCAAAAAACACGGCAAATCCTTTCGGACTTGCCGTGTTTGGTCTGAGTGACACGATTTGAACGTGCGACCTCTACCACCCCAAGGTAGCGCTCTACCATCTGAGCCACACCCAGATAATTTGGATTTCTCCGTCGGTTGAAACCGCAAAATGCCTGCATCTCTTGCAGAGCCTTTATATTATATCACCGAAGAATAGAAAAGTCAAGTGATTTTTTTAAAAATGTGAAATAAAAATTCTTGGCACCGAAAAGGGCGCTTGTGAGCGGTAAATCTCGGCTGAAAGGATAATTTGAGAGGCGCTGTTTTCGCAGCGCCTCCTTTAACTTGCATTTTGCGACGAGCGCAGGACTCCGCTTTTTATGAAATCTCGGTTCTTTTTTGCAGGCTGCTTTTTTTGCTGCATTTTAATCTCTTATTATGTCTCCGCCCATAAGCCAATCCAGGTTTGCAAACATACGGAAATCGGCAAAGGTGGGAGGGGTGATATTTTCCTCGTCAAATTTTTCACCGCGGGCCTCCGCTTTCTTTCGTTCGGTTTCAATCCACAAATCCAAAGATATAGTTTCGCACTCTCGAATGTCCGGAACGATAATTCCACCGTCCTTATAGAGTATTTCCTCGGCTGCAGATATATCTCCATTGTCCAGCAGGGCAAAGGCATAATAAACTGCGCACCGGGGCTCGTTTTTCATATTTTCGGGTAGGCTCTCGTAAAGGCTTCTTATCTCGCCGAAGCGCCTGTTGTTATAAAGGGAGCGTAAAACCTCTTTGGCAAGTGAAATGTCCGAAGGGCAGAGCTTATGAGCACGGAGCATATAGTCAACCTCTGCCGTATGCCTGCCGCTATCCCGGTAAAGAATAGCCAAGGCGTAATGCGCCCAGGGGGAAGGGGAGAGGCGTATTGACTTTTTCAAGAGAGTTTTTGCCTTGTCGTAGTTTCCGTCAACGAAGTACATAAGTCCTAACTGAAGAGCGCAGAACCAATTATTCTTGTCAGCGCGCTTCGATGCCGCAAGGAGCTTTTCAAGCCACTCCTTTCCGAATATGTAAGACACAGGCGGCTCCGAGACGGAATGCTCACCAAGTGTGCCACGTTCCAGCAGGGAGAGGAAGGGGGATTGCTCCTCGGTGATTTTTCCAAAATCCAGGTATGCGCACATATCGTCCTCACCGCATATTTTGCGTCTCGTCTGCTCTAATGCGCCCCAGCCGTCAGCAGAAAGAATCAGCTCTTCAGCAGGTGTTCTCGCCATTTCCTTGGTTGAGCGAAGCAGCTTCTCCAAGTCTTCTCTCGTGATAAGCTCATTCAAGCGTGCAGCACTCTCGTCTCTTGCCTCACGCCAATCTCCGTGAGTCTTTCTTTTATCCGTGTGAATTGCTCCATAAGCCTCCACCCATTCCCAAACGGTCTTGGGAGGCATAGGAAGGCACTCATATTGAGTTTTTGCTATACCCGCCTGAATTTCGTTATAGCTTCCGCTCTCCTCGTCTGCGGTGAGGAAGTTCTTCCATCTGTCACCGCCTCGGCTATTACCCCAAACGAAGAGTTTGCGCCCCTTGAGGCGGTCG
>CAJGCM010000083.1 GCA_904501765.1 uncultured Clostridia bacterium
AAAGAACGTTTATGAGGAAGCAACAAGCGAAAAAATCAAAGCAATATACGATTACGCTGAGGGATATATGAATTATCTCGACGATGCAAAAACCGAAAGGGAAGCCGTAGAGATTTCTATCGCAATGGCAAAAAAACAGGGGTATTCCGAGTACAAGCTCGGCGACGGTCTTAAGGTTGGCGATAAAAAATACCTCAACCACCACGGCAAATGCCTCATTTTATTTAAGATTGGTAAGAATGACATCGAAAAAGATGGTATCAGAATTCTTGCGGCTCATATCGACTCGCCAAGACTCGATTTAAAGCAGGTGCCTATGTACGAGGATTCGGGAATGTGCTTCCTTAAGACTCACTACTACGGCGGCATAAAGAAATATCAGTGGACTGCTTTACCCCTTGCGCTTCACGGAGTTGTTGTAAAGGGCGACGGAGAGGTTGTTAACGTTGTTATAGGCGAAGACCCCCGTGACCCCGTATTCTATATCAACGACATCCTTCCTCACCTTGGTGCAAAGCAGGGCGCAGAGCCTCTTTCCTCTGCTATTCCCGGCGAAAGCTTAAATATTCTTGTTGGCGGTCTACCTTACAACGACCCTGAGGTTACGGATAAAATTAAGCTTTCCGCCCTTTCGTATCTTAACGAAAAATACGGAATTACCGAATACGATTTCGTGAGTGCAGAGCTTTCCCTTGTTCCGGCTTTCGGCGCTCGCAACGTTGGATTTGACAGCGCTTTGATTTCTGCATACGGACACGACGACAGAGTTTGTGCTTATCCAGCTCTTACCGCACTTTTTGACAGTGAAAGTGACAACCGTACCGCTATGGTAGTCCTCGCAGATAAAGAAGAAACCGGTTCTGACGGACTTACAGGTATGCAGAGCGACATTCTCACAGATGTAATTGGTGAAATTGCCGATGCTTTTGTAAAGAACGAGAGAATCGTAAGAATAAATTCCAAATGCTTAAGCGCTGACGTAAACGGCGCTTATGACCCTAACTTCGCTGACGTATATGAGAAGAAAAACAGCGCATATCTTTCCTGCGGCGCAGTTATGAGTAAATACACAGGTGCAAGAGGCAAGTCCGGCACAAGTGATGCTTCTGCCGAATTCGTTGGATTTGTAAGACGAATCTTTGATGAAAACGGAGTTATCTGGCAGTCAGGAGAGCTTGGAAAAGTTGATGCGGGCGGCGGCGGAACGGTAGCTAAATTTATAGCTAAGCATAATATCGAAACGGTTGATATCGGTGTACCGGTTATTTCAATGCACGCTCCTTATGAGGTTGTTTCAAAAGCTGACGTATATTCGGCTTACGAGGCATTTTTGGCATTCATTAAGTAAATTCATTTAAGCTTTAGTTACGGAGAAGAAAATGATATTTGAGAAACTGATTCCCGCAGAGGATAGATATAGAGAAATAGAGCGTCTTATGATGCAGCCAGATATCGCCTCTGACGGTAAGAGGTATACTGAGCTTGTGAAGGAGTATAATTCGCTCTCAGCAATAGTTGAAAAATTCAAAGAATATAAGTCTGCAAAGAAGAATCTTGAAGACGCAGAGGCTCTCCGTGATGATTCTACACAGGAAAGAGAGCTCAGAGAGCTTGCAGAGGAGGAGTGCGATTTATATTCAGAGCAACTCGAAGCTTTAGAAGAAGAATTGAAGCTCCTCCTTATTCCCAAAGACCCTAATGACTCACGAAATACAGTTATAGAAATCAGAGGAGGCGCAGGTGGGGAAGAGGCGGCATTGTTTGCAAGGGATCTTTTTCGTATGTATTCAATGTTTGCCACAAAAGAAAGGTTCAAGCTTGAGATTATAAATGCCAACGAAACTGAACTTGGCGGGTTCAAGGAAATTACCTTTACAGTTATAGGCGACGGTGCATATTCACGTTTTAAATTCGAAAGCGGCGTTCACAGAGTCCAGAGAATACCTATAACCGAATCCAATGGAAGAATACAAACCTCAACTGTAACAGTGGCGGTGCTTCCGGAGGCAGAAGCGGTAGAGGTGGAGGTAAATCCCGCCGATCTTAAATTCGAATCCTGTAAGTCAAGCGGAGCCGGAGGACAGCATATTAATAAGACAGAATCTGCCGTAAGACTTACTCATAAGCCTACAGGTATAGTAATTGAATGTGACCAGGAGAGAAGTCAGCTACAAAATAAAGAAAAGGCTCTTCATATACTTTATACTAAGCTCTACGATATTAAGCAAAAAGAACAGTCAGATGCGATTGCTTCTGAAAGAAAGAGCCAGGTTGGCTCGGGGGATAGAAGCGAAAAAATCAGAACCTACAACTATCCGCAATCAAGAATTACTGACCATCGAATAGGAAAAACAATTTTTACCTTTGATGCATTTTTAAACGGAGATATAGGAGAGTTAGTAAACGAGCTTATCGCACATGATACAGCAGAGCGTTTACGCGCCGAATCTGAATGACTACGAAAATTCTAAAAATAGACAAAACGGTAGATAAATACGAGGCAGAACTAAAATATGCCGCAGAAATTATAAAGAACGGCGGACTAGTTGTATTTCCTACGGAAACGGTTTACGGGTTAGGAGCAGACGGTACCAATCCCGAAGCAGCAAAAAGGATATATGAAGCAAAAGGCAGACCTTCGGACAATCCCTTGATAATTCATATAGCAGATCCCTCCGATGCTGAAAAATACACCTTTACGACACCTCTGTATTATAAGCTGGCTAAGCATTTTATGCCAGGACCCTTAACCGTTATACTTAAAGCGCAACAAAGCATACCAAATGAAACACGGGCTAATCTTTCTACGGTTGCAGTCAGATGTCCCGCAAACCCAATAGCAAGGATGCTTATCAAATACGCAGGCGTACCTATTGCGGCTCCGTCAGCGAATCTTTCCGGCTCTCCTTCACCGACTAACGCTGAGCACGTTATTGACGACATGATGGGCAGGGTAAATATGATTATAGACGGAGGGGATTCCGATTTCGGTCTTGAATCCACTATAGTAAAAATAGAGGACGATGACAGTGTAACACTGCTTCGCCCTGGAAAAATAACAGCCGAAGAACTAAAAGCCGTTTGCGGCAAGGTAACAGTTTCTTCTGCTGTAACTGAGGCTCTTAAAGAGGGCGAAATTGCACTTTCGCCAGGCATGAAATACAGGCATTATGCTCCTAAATCGCCCGTTTTTCTTCTTGATGGCGCCCTAAACAACTGTATTGAATACATTAAATCAATATTTGGTGACAAAAACATAGCAATATTAGCTTACACATCGGATTTTCGGGAGATAAAAGAAAAATTACCGCACGCTTATCTCTACGAGTTCGGTGACAAAGAAAACGAAGAGCTTCAGGCTCACACCTTATTCAACATACTCAGAGATGCTGATAAGCGTGATTTTGATGCTATTTTCGCTCCATTACCCCGGCGTGAGGGAATCGGTCTTGCGCTCTATAACAGAATGATTAGAGCCGCAGCCTACCAAATTATCAGAATGTGACGGTATCAACAATGGCAAAAAGAAAAAAAGGAAATGAAAACCCTCTAATCAACGAATCTGAAGCTACACTCCAGCCGATAACAGAAACCTTGAAGCAAAATTATATGCCTTATGCTATGAGCGTTATTGTTTCGAGAGCAATTCCTGAAATTGACGGCTTCAAGCCAGCTCACAGAAAGCTTCTGTACACTATGTATACTATGGGGCTCATGACCGCTCAGAAGACAAAAAGTGCGAATATCGTAGGACAGACTATGCGTCTTAATCCCCACGGTGATGCGTCAATATACGAAACAATGGTGCGTTTGACAAGAGGCAATGCAGCGCTCCTTCACCCCTTTGTCGATTCGAAGGGATCATTCGGTAAGCACTATTCAAGAGATATGGCATATGCGGCATCAAGATATACCGAAGCAAAGCTTGACCCATTCTGCGCTGAACTTTTCAATGGTATAGATAAGGACGCAGTGGATTTCATCCCAAACTATGATAACACTATGAAGGAGCCTTCTCTGCTACCCACCACTTTCCCTAATATTCTCGTTACACCCAACTTAGGTATTGCAGTAGGTATGGCATGCTCCATATGCTCGTTCAACCTTGCCGAAATATGTGACGGAACGATAGCTCTTCTGAAAAATCCTAAAACTACAATTGAAAGATTTATGGATATTGTAAAGGGTCCCGATTTTTCAGGCGGCGGTACTATAATATACGACTATGAGCAGATGAAGAAGATTTATCTTACCGGTACAGGTAGCTTTAAGATGCAGGCAAAATACAAATACAATCCCAAAGAGCATTGTATTGATATATACGAAATTCCTTATTCAGCATTTATCGAGCCTATTATCAAAAAAGCTAAGGATATGATGAATTCGGGAAAGCTCAAGGAGGTAGCGGCTGTTCAAGACGCAGTCGATATTACAGAGTCAAAGCTTATCTATATCGAGCTGAAGAAGGATGCAAATCCCGATATAGTTATGCAAAAGTTACTTTCCACCACCGACCTTCAGTGTAATTTCGACTGTAACTTCAACATTCTTGTTGACGGTAAGCCTGTAACTCTCGGTATCCGCGAAATACTTCTCGAATGGATAAGATTCAGGTCGAAATGCCTTACCAGAGAATTGACCTTTACATTGAATAAAAAGAAAGACAAGCTTCACCTCCTTCAAGGCTTAGCAAAGCTGCTCGTTGACATTGACAAGGCGATAAGAATTATAAGAGGAACTGAAAACGAAGAGGACGTTGTGCCAAATCTTGCAAAGGCTTTTGATATTACAGACATACAGGCTGAGTATATTGCTGAAATTAAGCTCCGCCATCTTAACCGTCAGTATATTATCAATCGTATGAAAGAATTTGACCAGCTGGAAAAGGATATAGCAGAGCTTGGAGCAATTCTTAAGGACGAGATAAAGCTCAAGGAGCTGATTATAAGTCAGCTTAAAGAAATTAAGAAAAAGTACGCACAGGAAAGAAGAACCACATTTATAGAGAAGGAAAACGTACAGAAGGTAGACAAGGAAGAAATATTCTTCGAAAATTACAACTGTCGACTTGTGTTTACAAAAGGCGGTTACTTCAAAAAGCTCTCTATGCAGTCTGTAAGAGCTTCTGACGAGCAAAAGCTTAAGGAAGGGGATTATATCATATACGAAGAGGATACAGACAACAAGGGCGATGTTTTGTTTGTTACAGATAAATGCCACATTTATAGAGCGAAGGTTTCCGATTTTGATTTAACCAAGCCCTCTTCAATGGGCGATTATATTCCCACTAAGCTTTCTATGGAAGACGACGAGCATGTTGTTGCTTGCAAAATGATTTACGATATAATCCCTGAGCATCATATGGTTTATATTTTTGAAAACGGTAAGGGTGTAAGAATACCTATGGGGTCATACGATGCTAAATCAAAGAGAAAAAAGATAACAGGTGCTTATTCTTCTTCCTCGCCATTAGTTGCGGCATTTTACGAAGGCGACAAGCCTATACAAATATTCCTGCGCAGTGATACAGGACGGGGAATTCTTTGTAAGAGTAGCCTGATTGCCGAGAAGTCCACAAGAACGTCCTCCGGTGTGCAAATTATGCAGTTCTCAAAGAAAAAAGGCAAAATCGAATTTGCTACCGATAGAATTTCCGACCTCGGAGCAGATATCTCAAAGTGCCATAAGACGGTTTTACCTTCAACAGGCAGCATTATCAATCAGCTGACCTTTAACTTCTGATAAGACCAAAGGGCGGCAAAATATAGCAAATAAACTGAAAGAGGCAGCTCAGCGTGATACACATAGTGGCGCATCACGTTAAGTTGCCTCTTTTTTGCATATAGTAATTTTTTAATTAGCTACAGTGTCGAATTTATATCCTACGCCCCAAACAGTCTTAAGCGACCATTTATCAGACACACCTTCGAGCTTTTCACGAAGTCTTTTCACGTGTACATCAACTGTTCTGGAATCCCCAAGATAATCAAATCCCCATACCTTATCAAGGAGCTGATCTCTTGTAAATACACGATTGCAGTTGGAAGCAAGGAAATAGAGAAGCTCAAGCTCCTTCGGGGGAATATCTATAGCTTTTCCGTTGAGTTTAAGTTCATATTTTTGAAGGCTGATTTCAATATTTTCAAACTTAACAACCTCGTCGTCGCCAATTTTAGTATGAGCTGTATATCTGCGCAGTACAGCTTTAATTCTGGCAGAAAGCTCCTTCATGTCAAAGGGTTTAACTATAAAATCGTCGGCTCCAAGCTCAAGTCCCAGCACCTTATCAAAAACCTCGCCCTTTGCAGTTATCATTATAACCGGCTTTGAAGATATTTCTCTTATTTCACGGCAAACCTGCCAACCGTCTTTTTTGGGCATCATAATGTCGAGAAGAACTAAATCGGGTTCGTATATCTTGAATGACTGAACACCCTCAACTCCATCATTTGCAGTCTTTACCTTGTAGCCCTCATTTTCAAAATAGAGCTTAAGCATATCACAAATATTTACGTCATCATCTATTACCAGCAGTTTTGTTTCCATCAATTTAACCTCCTCTAATTGTTAACTTTGTTAAAAAGTTTAAAATCTTAACAATTATATTATAATGGATATATATGGAATTGTCAAGAACAAAATATGAATTTTTCTTGTGCATATGTTAATTAACTGTTATTATCGTTATTTTTTTCAAAAGTCTTGAATAAAATACATTTTTATGTTAAAATATCATTGTTTTGAAATTAATAAGACTGATTTACTCAGTTTTACAAGAAAATAGGAGATTCAAAAAATGAAACTTGGTATCGTAGGACTTCCAAACGTTGGTAAGAGTACACTTTTCAATGCGCTGACCAACGCTGGTGCTGAGTCTGCAAATTATCCTTTCTGTACTATTGACCCTAACGTAGGAGTTGTTCCTGTTCCGGACAAAAGACTTGACAAGTTAGCTGAAATGTACACCCCCGAAAAATATACGCCCGCAGTTATCGAATTCGTTGATATCGCAGGGCTCGTTAAGGGGGCAAGTAAGGGCGAGGGACTTGGAAACAAATTCCTTGGAAATATAAGAGAGGTTGATGCGATAGTTCACGTAGTTCGTTGCTTTGAAAACGACGATATTATTCACGTAGAAGGAAATATTGACCCTCTTCGCGACGTGGAAACTATTGATATTGAGCTTATTCTTTCCGACCTTGAAATAGTAGAAAGAGCTATCGACAGAACTACAAAAGCTGCAAGAGCTGACAAGAAGCTTCTTGAAAAGCTTGAGGTTTTGCAAAAGGTTAAAACCTGTCTTGAGTCGGGAAAATGCGCACGTTCACTCGACCTTACAGAAGACGAGGTTGCCTGGATTGAAGAATCAAGACTTCTTACATTAAAGCCTATTATTTACGTGGCAAACATCTCCGAGGACGAGGTAGCGGGAGAATACGAGGATAACGAAGGATACATAAAGCTTAAAGCTCACGCAGAGAGCGAGAAGAGCGAAATTATAGCTGTCAGTGCTCAAATTGAAGCGGAGCTTGTTGAGCTTGACGGAGAAGAGAAAGAAAGCTTCCTCTCCGACCTTGGAATTACCGAAAGCGGTCTTGACAAGCTTATTAAATCGAGCTATACGCTGCTCGGTCTTATAAGCTTCTTAACCGCAGGGCCTAAAGAGGTAAGAGCTTGGACTATCACAAAGGGAACCAAGGCTCCGGGCGCCGCAGGAAAAATTCACTCCGATTTTGAGCGTGGATTTATAAGAGCAGAGGTTGTTGCCTTTGACGACCTTGTTCGCGAGGGCGACAGAAACAAAGTCAAGGAAAAGGGGCTTTTACGTAGCGAGGGTAAGGAATACGTTATGAAAGACGGTGACGTCGTAGAATTCCTCTTTAACGTATAAAATACAACGACCTTTTATAAAATTCAATATTAACTCCTTCAGAGCGGCTCAAGGCTTCGTCTATGATTATGCTTTTATCATTGACGATTAAGGTTTTGAGTCGCTCTGCTTTATCGTCAATAATTACGCTTTTTGTGTAATTTCTACCGTACGAGCCAATTATTAAGCCATTACTTACAAACAACAGCTCCTCGGCATTTTCAGAATGCTCAAAGGCTCCTCTTGATACGTAAGAATATATGGCATCGTCTTTTCTGATTATGAAACCGCATACAAGAGCACCCTCTCCGTAGACCGAACGAAAGGCGGGAATCATTTTCATAACTCCGACAGTAAATCCGGTTTCTCCGTCGTAAAAACGAAGAGGTATCTGGAAATCTGCGCAAACATTATAGATTTCTTCTGCAATAATAAATTCACGCTCGGTATCCGGCGTCGGCAAACGAACCTCGCTAACTTTTATTTTTGCGCAAAGCGCCGGTATAGATTCAAGAAGAGTATAGCTATAACCCATAACTAAATAAGTATCAAGAGCGGAAACTCCGCTATTTTCAAGAAAAGCGACAGAATTATAAACATCACCTTCTCTGTAATCCGAAATTTCAATAAGCGTATTTTTTCCTCCGGAATTTATAAGAAGCCTATCGCCGTCATTTTCCGAGTAAAGAATGCTGTCCTCTGTTTTTATAAATTCGGTAAGCACTCCGGACACTGTATATGTTATAAGTAAGCTCAACGTAATAACACCAATAAATATCCGCCGCTTTTCAATTTTGAACACAGCGAAGAATAAACACAACGCCGTGGTTATTATCGCAAGAATTTTTACCGGAACATACTCAGAAGAATAATAGACAAAAGGAAGAGCAGAGATTCCGTCCGAAAACCACTCTATCACATTATAGAAATATATCAATCCACCACCAATCGGAGCTATGCCGCCGATGGCGAGAATAACAAGACCGAAATATATGTACCACTGCGTAAGAAAACCGAAGAAAAGTGTTGCGATTATAGACACGGTTGATATGCCGGAAAAGGTAAAAGCGCTTATAAGAGAGGTTGCAGCAACAGCAAAGACGGATACTATAACGCCCGACAAAAGACTTTTAAGCAGTTTGATAATGATGGGGGAGTTATCGTATTCACCAACCGACATTTCAGAATATATAAGTATTCCGAAGGTAGCGAAAACAGAAAGCCAAAGCCCGACATCAAGAACTGCATACGGCTCTAAAATAACTATTATCGAGGTGGCTATGGAAAGAGAGGTTATATTATCCTTGCAACCTGTGATAAGATACAGAA
>CAJGCM010000084.1 GCA_904501765.1 uncultured Clostridia bacterium
AAAAAGGAACTTTTGTAATGCCAAAAGTTCCTTTTTTCTGGTGGAGCCTCTTCAACGAAATTCGAATTTTCCTTTCATCACAGCAGAGCCGTGGATATCATCAAAACGCAGTTTTGTATATCACCAAGGCAAAACCTTGTAAATCATCAAGTCGCAGGGAAATACACGCTAAAGCGTGATGAGATACAGGGGCGGCTTGCCGCCCTTGATGATATACTCGTTTTTACGAGATATGCTCGTCAAAGCGGATGATATGCCAAGCCTGCGGCTTGGATAAAAAATAACGGCTTCCGAAGAAGCCGTTATTTTTGGTGGAGACAAGTGGATTTTGACGTTACACGTCAATAATTCTGCGCTCTTTGCCTGAAGAGCAAGCTCTTCGATCTCTGGGCGAGAAATGCGAACCACATTCGTGCCTATGAGTAACGTAAAAGGATTACTTTATCTATGGCACGAGGTGGTCGAGCAAAAGCCTTGCGCCAATCAACGCCGAAGCGTGTATATCATCAATTTCAAAGGAATTGCATATCATCAACACGAAGTGTTGTATATCATCAAGTCGCAGGGAAATACACGCTAAAGCGTGATGAGATACAAGGGCGGCTTGCCGCCCTTGATGATATACACCGCACGTTGTGCGGCGATGATATGCCAAGCCTGCGGCTTGGATAAAAAATAACGGCTTCCGAAGAAGCCGTTATTTTTGGTGGAGACAAGTGGACTCGAACCACTGACCCCTTGCATGTCAAGCAAGTACTCTAACCGACTGAGCTATGCCTCCTTTGGGGTACGGAAGTTATTTTACAGTAAAATTATCCTTTTGTCAATAGGGAATATTGCATTTTAAAATTTTTTAAATCTTTAGCGGCGAAAGGCGTACCCGTGTCAGTTTTTTTCATTATCGCATCTTCCCAAAAGATAGTCTATGGAAACGTTGAAATAGTCTGCAAGCTTAATGAGCGTGGCGTAATCCGCCTCACGTTCCATAGTTTCATATCTGCTGATAGAGTTCTGATTCATACCAAGGTCAAGAGCAAGCTTCAGCTGGGATATTTTCCTTTTCCCACGTAGTTCTTTTAATCTGAATATCATAGTTCCTCCGGCATCAGCAATAATCGACGGATTTTTTACCAATCCTATTGACTTTATTATACCGTTTTGGTATAATCATAATATCCCGTTTTGGTATATTTAAACTTTGGAGGTATGTAAAATGAAATTTTGTTCAAAATGCGGAAATCAGATACCGGACGAAGCCGTAATTTGCGTTCATTGCGGATGCCAGGTGTCGGACGCAAAGCCTGCCGTGCAGGATGCTCCCAGCACAGGCTATGCGGTTTTAGGATTCTTCTTTCCCCTTATCGGCCTTGTTCTTTACTTAGTGAATAAGGACACCTGCCCTATGAAGGCGAAATCGGCAGGGAAGGGTGCTTTGATAGGAGTTATAGTATCGGTTATATTCGGCATTATATACGGAGTGATCATCGGCTCTATGATAGGCTCAATGATGTATTACTATTGAGGTTTTGTCACAATTTGAAATTTGGGAAAGGACTTTGCTTTTGCAGAGTCCTTTTTGCGTTTTCAGAAAACGCCACTGCCGGTATTCACTAATACGTTCCATACTGCAAAAATAACGATTGACAAAAATATTTATATATGATAAAATATAAAATTGATAAAATATTTTATAGGGAGAACTAATATGATTAAAGTAGAGCGTATCAGCGTTATGAATATGGAGAACGCAATAAGAGGCGCAAGAAATCCCCTTAACAGCTGGGCGAGAATGGACAGCAGCTACGACAAAGACGGGAACTACGTGCTTGGTGAGAACGACCTCTCCCTGGCGCACAGACTTGCAAAGGCAGGAAGCGACCACAGAAAATTTTTGAGGCAGATAATAGTTTCTATGGATATAACAGCTCCCCTTTATTGGTGGAAGGAGTTTGATACCTATAAGGTCGGAACCGTTGCTAACTCAACCTCCACTATGCATAAAATTCAAGCGAAGGAGTTCTCTCGCGAGGATTTCTCCTGCGATAGGCTCACCGAAGATGCCATGGCGGTGCTTGACAGTGTTATCGCATATCTTGAAGACCAGAGACTTAAATTCCTTGAAACTAAGGAAAAGTCCTATTGGCACAATATGATTCAGCTTCTCCCCTCGTCCTTCAATCAGATGAGAACGGTAAGTATGAACTATGAAGTGCTTATAAATATCTACTATGCAAGGCGTTATCATAAGCTTGCCGAGTGGCACACCCTTTGCGAGGAAATAGAAAAGCTTCCTTATGCAAAGGAGCTTATCCTTGTTAAAGAGGATTAAAACGCAAGAAGCTCTGCTGAAAAGCAAAGAGCGGCCTTGACATCACTTATCGCATAAAAACCAAAACATAGAAAAGGAATTTCCGAAAATGAAAGACGGAATAATAAGAGTTGCAGTGGCATCGCCTGAGATAAAGGTTGCGAGTCCTAAAGAAAACGTAAAGCTCTTTATAGATTGCGCTGAAAATGCAGCGGCGGAGGGAGCGAAGCTTATCGCCTTTCCCGAGCTGTCCTTAACCTCGGCAACCTGTGGGGATTTGTATTTCCAATCCGCCCTGATAAAGGCGGCAGAGGACGCCCTTTCAGAATATATAAATGCTACCGCAGAGCTTGACCTTGTATCGGTAATAGGGCTTCCCGTGAGAAAGTGTGGCAGACTATATAACCTTTCCGTAGCGGTGTCGGCAGGAAAACTCATAGCCGCAACGCCCCTTTATATTGACGGCGAGAGCAGATATTTCACCAATGGGGAGGATTTCACCACAGCTATAACTTTAGTCGGGCAAAGCGTACCCTTTGGGAAGGGAATAGGCTTATCTCTTACCGATAAGTCGGGCAAGGCTCACTCCGATATAAAAATTCTCATGAGCGTGGGAGATTTTGTAGGCGGCGCCGATATAGTTATAAATGCCGTAGCATCCTCAGAGCTTGTAGGAGCTGCGGATCACAGAAGAGCGAAAGCAAAGACCTACTCACTTGATAATTCTTGCGCATATATTTACGCAGGCGCAGGTGTAGGTGAGAGCGGCACTGATTTTGTATTTTCGGGTCACAAGCTTATAGCGCAGGGCGGAAGAATTATAGCTGAGGCTGCGCCATTTTCGGGCAAGAACGTCTTATATGCGGAAATAGATACCGAAATATGCGCCTATGAAAGAGCAAAAAGAGGTGTCGATGCGTCAGGTCTTAAGTATATCCCGGTAGCCATAGATTTTTCCGAAACCGAAATAAGGTGTCCTGTAAGAAGGCTGCCCTTCGTTCCCGAGGATAAGGGAGAGCTTGACGAAAGACTAAAACTTATACTTGAAATTCAGGCAAACGGACTTGCGGCAAGAATACGCCGCTCCTATTCGAGGTGCGCTGTTGTAGGCGTGTCGGGCGGTCTTGATTCCACCCTCACTATGCTGGTTATGGCTAAAGCTATGGATATCCTCGGCAGGGATAGAAAAAACATTATAGCCGTAACGATGCCCGCCTTCGGTACGACGAATAGAACGAAAAGCAATGCGCAGAAGCTTGCCGAGTCCCTCGGAGCCACCTTCAGAGTGATTGATATAAAAAATGCTGTTAACGTGCATTTTCTGGATATAGGACACCCTACTGATAAATACGACGTAGTGTACGAGAATGCCCAGGCGAGGGAAAGAACCCAGGTGCTTATGGATTTAGCGAACGCAGAGGGCGGTCTTGTTGTCGGAACTGGGGATTTGTCGGAGCTTGCCTTAGGCTTCGCTACCTATAACGGCGACCATATGTCTATGTACGCTACCAATGCAGGTATTCCCAAAACACTCATGAGATATATCGTAGCCTATGCGGCAGAGGAATACGGCGCCCTTGGCAATTCAGAGGCGAAGGAAGCATTGGTCGATATATTAAATACTCCGGTAAGTCCTGAGCTTCTGCCTCCTACCGACGGGGAAATATCTCAATGCACCGAGGGAATAGTCGGCCCCTATGAGCTTCACGATTATTTCCTTTACTACACAGTCCGCTACGGCTTCTCTCCGAGAAAGATTCTGCGTATGGCAAAGCATAGCTTCGCAGGCGTGTATGACGAGGACACCGTAAAAGGGTGGCTTAAAATATTTGTGAGAAGATTTTTTGCGCAGCAGTTCAAGCGCTCCTGCCTTCCCGACGGGCCGAAGGTGGGCAGCGTGTCATTCTCTCCAAGAGGAGAGTGGGTTATGCCTTCGGACGCTGACGCCGATATATGGCTCCGTGAGCTTGACTGAAGGGTATAAAAATGGCAAATATATTTGACTTGTTTAAAAAAATAGAAACCGAAAGTGCGCCTAAGCTAAAGATAACCCATATAATAGCAGGGCTTGGTAACCCGGGAGCAAAATACGAAAAGACCAGGCATAACGCAGGCTTTCTCGCTATTGACGCCCTTGCCGAGGAGCTTTCGGTAAAAATAAACCGCTCAAAGTTTCATTCTCTCGTAGCAGAGGCGGAGCTTTCGGGGGTGGGAGTCCTTCTTATGAAGCCCGAAACCTTTATGAATAATTCGGGTATAGCCATAGGCGAGGCTGCCGCATTTTATAAAATCCCCCCTGAGAACGTAATAATTCTTCACGATGAGATAAATTTCGACCCCGGCGTGATACGAATCAGGCGTAAAGGCTCCTCTGGCGGTCATAACGGACTTAAAAGCATAATCGAGCATCTTTCCTCGGAGAATTTCCCGAGAATAAAGATAGGCGTCGGCAAAAAGCCTTCGCCGGAATACGACCTTGTGGATTTTGTTTTAGGGAAATTTTCTAAGGAGGACACCGAAGCTATCTGCGCAAGATATAGCGACATAATAGCTTCTATTATCCTTATTGCCACAGGCAAAATCGACGAGGCTATGAACAAATACTCAAAATAAGCAAAATTTTAGATATCCTGGAGTAAAATGAAGAGATTTTCCCATCTTATCTCTCTTGATAAGGAATTTTCTCATTCCTTGGAAACGCTCTTTATTCAGTCGAGGCTCACAGGGCCTTTGCCGATAGTAGTAAACGGACTTACCAAGGGCGCCACAGTCGCTTATATATGCGAGGCTGCATCAGCTGTTTGCGAGGCGGGGCAGGGCGTATGCGCGGTGTTTGCATCAGACGAGAGCGAGAGGGACAGAATTTGTGCGGCTCTTACAGCCTGCGGAATAAGAGCGGCAGTCTATAAGCCCCGAGATTTTATATTCAATAACGTAACAGCTTCTCATGACTCAGAGCGTGAGAGGCTTTTGGTGCTTCATTCGCTTCTTACAGGCGGCATTCAGGCAGTAGTG
Source organism: uncultured Clostridia bacterium (assembly GCA_904501765.1). Lineage (GTDB taxonomy): Bacteria > Bacillota > Clostridia > Oscillospirales > CAG-272 > UBA1740. The sequence continues at coordinate 5,324 of CAJGCM010000084.1, forward strand.
ACCACCCCTTCGGCAGCTCTTTGCGTAACTATGCCGAGGAAGGTGCTTAAGGACCTATCGGCAACTCTCGAGGTAGGGGTTGAAATTTCCCCTGAGCTTCTTTGCGGGAAGCTTGATTCCCTGGGGTATAAAAGATGTGAGCTTGTTGAAGCGGCAGGGCAGTATGCAAGGCGAGGCGGCATAGTTGATTTTTATACCGATGCTGAAAAGCCGCCTGTGAGAGTTGAATTCTTTGGTGACGAAATAGACCGAATGGTCAGCTTTGACGTAATAACGCAAAGAGCTGTGGAAAACGTAGAAAAAGTCACCCTTCTTCCTGCTGTTGAGGTTATAGTAAACGATGAAGGGAAGAAAAGAGTACTCTTTGAGATAGAGAAGCTTGAAAAGAGAGCATCAGATAATATTACGGAAAGCCGCCTTTCCTCCGAGCGGCAGGCTCTTGAAAGTGGGCTGCCGTTAGACTCACGGGATAAATATTTAGGGCTGATTTACGACGAGGAGGAAACGCTTTTAAACTATCTTACTGAGGGCAAGGTGTTCTCCTTTATCGTAGGAACGACAGCGGGTGAGGAGAGGCTCACCTCTGCTATGCGTGAGTGCGCCGAGGCTAAAAGGGCACTTGTATCAAGCGGTCTTATAAGCGATGCGGGCTGTAGATGCTTTGCCGAGAAAAAGAGCTTTGAGGAGTTTTTGAAGGCGTCGCCCACCGCCCACATAAACCCCTTTGCGGGAGTAACGAGCGGTGCGGAGCTTTCGGGAATTTTCGGCTTCAGAGCTCGTAAAATAAGCCACTATGGCGGAAATATGCGCCTGTTTTTCGAGGATATTTCCGTTTACAAAAAGGCAGGGTATAAAACAGTCGTTTGCTGCGAAAATCATTCGGGAGCAAAATCCCTTATGTCGAGCCTTGCGGAGGAGGGAATCGAGGCATTCCTTGCAGAGGAGAGCTTTGATTTAAGTAAGCTTCTGCCGGGTCAAATAGCGCTGACGGTAGGATACGTTACCGAGGGCTTTGAGCTAATCTCTCCCAAGGTAGCCCTGCTTTCAACGGCAAGGGACGAGGGCGCCGCTATAATGGCGGAGCGCCGCAAGAGAAGAATTATGAAGAAGGTCGGCGGAGCCGCTCAAAGGCTTATGAGCTATGCAGACCTTACCGTCGGAGATTACGTGGTACACGCAAATTACGGCATAGGTATCTTCGAGGGATTGAGCAGCGTTAGAGTAGATGGCGTTACAAAGGATTATATAACTATTAGATATGCGGGGACAGATAAGCTTTTCGTTCCCTGCGACAGACTTGAATTAGTAGGAAAATATATAGGCGAGCGTGATAAGGACGGCGGCGTTAAGCTCTCCAAAATGGGCGGCGCCGAGTGGAACAAAACGAAAGCGCGCGCTAAGAGCGCAGCCAAGGATATAGCTAAAAAGCTTATAGAGCTTTACGCTAAAAGGCAGAAAACTCCGGGCTTTGCCTACCTGCCCGACTCCGAGATGGAGGAGGAATTTGCGGCAGATTTTGAGCACGAGGAAACCGAGTCCCAGGCGAGAGCTATTGAGGAAATAAAGGGAGATATGATGCGCCCCGTGCCTATGAATAGGCTGCTTTGCGGTGACGTTGGCTTCGGTAAAACAGAGGTTGCGCTGCGAGCCGCCTTCAAGGCAATTATGTGCGGCAAACAGGTGGCTCTTCTTGTTCCCACAACAATTCTCGCCCTTCAGCATTTTCAGACAGCAGTATCCAGAATGAGGAGCTATGCGGCAAACGTTGAGATGCTTACGAGATTTAAAACTCCGAAGGAGCAGAGCAAAATTCTTGACGGTCTTAAGCGTGGTACGGTAGATATGATTATAGGTACCCATAAGCTTCTGTCAAAGAAAATTGAGTTTCGTGATTTGGGCTTGCTTATCATTGACGAGGAGCAGCGCTTCGGTGTTGCGCAGAAGGAGAAGCTTAAGGAGATTTCCGTGGGTGTTGACGTGTTGACCCTCACTGCAACGCCTATTCCAAGGACTCTGAATATGGCAATGAGCGGTATATCCGATATGTCCGTGCTTGACGAAGCCCCGGAGGACAGAAGACCCGTGCAAACTTATGTTCTTGAGCATAACGACGACACTCTCTTTGAAGCTATGCGAAAGGAGCTTCTTCGTGGCGGTCAGACTCTTTACCTTCACAATAATACGGAAACAATATCCTACGTTGCGGGGAAAATTTTAAAAGAAATACCCGAGGCAAGAGTTGCATACGCCCACGGTCAGATGGAAAGGGAAGAGCTTGAGGATATATGGCAGTCCCTCGTCAGATGTGAAATTGATATTCTCGTATGCACCACTATTATAGAAACTGGCGTCGACTTACCAAACGCAAATACGCTTATTATAGAAAACGCCGACAAAATGGGGCTCTCACAGCTTCACCAGATTAGAGGAAGAGTCGGAAGAAGTCATAGACAGGCGTATGCTTATTTCACTTACAGACAGGGGAAGGCCTTGTCGGAGATAGCTCAAAAAAGACTATCCGCAATACGTGAATACGCCGAATTTGGAGCAGGCTTTAAGGTGGCGCTTCGTGACCTTGAAATAAGAGGCGCCGGTAATATTCTCGGCGAGGAGCAACACGGCTATATAGACAGCGTGGGATACGATTTATACGTAAAGCTGCTCGAAGAGGCGGTAGCGCAGGAAAAGGGCGAGGTAACAGAGGCGGGCTTTGAGTCGGTGATTGACTTTAAGGTAAACGCCAACATTCCCGAAAATTATATTCACTCCGCTGCGTCGAGAATGGAGTTTTATAAGAAAATTTCGCTTATAGAAACTCCAGCTGATGCAGCCGATGTATACGACGAGCTGTCTGACAGGTTCGGAAAAGTTCCCCGCAGTGTGGAAAGGCTGCTTCACGTGGCACTCTCACGTGTTCTGGCGGCAAAGGCGAGAATTTCAAGGGTGGAGCTTCGTGACGGAAAAATTCTGTTCCGTATGGATAAGCCAGACCTCGCTGTGTGGTCCGAGGTTCTTGAAAAGCACCGAGGAAAGCTTATAGGAGCGTCCTCGTTAGCCCCGATAAGCTACAGGCTTTCTCCGACAGAGGACGCCACTGAAGCTTGTAAAAATATTCTTACGGATTATTTTGAGTGTATGAGTGATAAGGATAAATAAAAGAGGTAAAAATGAGTAGAAAAAACAAAAATGGTGGCGCATCAGCCGCCACAAAAAAACGCATTGGCAACCGTATTCTTATAATAGCTCTGTGCGCATTCCTTCTTGCGGTGATTATCTTTGCTGCGACTCTTGGAATTATAGCCGCCATAAGACAGGGCAGCTATATCGTGAGCAGCGGATTTATAGGACTTGACGATGGGGTATGCAGCTATCTCTCTTCTGTTTATAAAGCGCAATACAAGGGCGAGCTTAGCAAAAAGTATAACGTTAGCGATACGGAGGCGTTCTGGAACAGTAAGGATGAGGACGGTAACGTATTCGGTGAGCTGTTAAAGGAAAAAACCAAGGCGTATATCCGTGCTGTGGTAGCTTCCAGCGCTCTTTTTGACAAGTATACAACCCTCTCAAGCTCCGATAGGCAAAGGATTGAGAAATTTGAGTACGAGGCTCTTTACAGATTTGACAGCTCCGTGTCAAAATATAACGAGGCTATGGCTAAATACGGCTTTGATTTTTCGGATTTCAAGTATGCGGCAGAGCTTCTTTATAAAGCTGAAAGCGCAGAAATAAAGATGTTCGGCGATTACGGCAGCGTAGCCTCAAGCTTCTATTCTGACTGCGAGGAGTTCTATAAAAAATACAGCCACGTTTATTTAGTTTTCGTCAGGGAAGAGACCACTTTTGTGCTTGACGAGAATGGA
>CAJGCM010000085.1 GCA_904501765.1 uncultured Clostridia bacterium
TAGCGATAAAGCTTTGCTCACAAAGCAAGAGTGGCGCACCTGCCAAAAAAGGATATGCGCCCCGACGCAGACTGAGATTACATAGTGAAGGAATCTATTTCAACCTCTCGCTGAGAGCCATCGGTCATATTACGAAGCTGAGCCTTGCCACACTCAATTTCAGAATCTCCTATGATAAGCGTATATTCCGCTCCTATCTTGTTTGCGTATTTCATTTGAGCCTTAAGGCTTCTGCCAACTATATCACACTCGGCGTATCTTCCGGCTCTGCGAAGTCTTTCCGCAATTTCCATAGCCTTTATAACGGCAGAAGAGCCAAGGGCGGCAATATAAAGCTCGGGACGCTTACCGCTTACGTTATCAAGCCCCTGCTCCTTCATTGCTAAAACTATTCTCGTAATACCCATACCGAAGCCGATACCGGAAAGAGCGGGACCGCCGAGGGATTCTACAAGTCCGTCGTACCTTCCGCCTCCGCAGACGGTGGACTGCGCACCTATTCCCTCTGCGATAAATTCGAACACGGCACCCGTGTAATAGTCAAGGCCTCTGACTATTGAAGAGTCAATTACGTACTCTATTTTCATAGCGTCAAGAGCCTGGCAGAGGGTTTTGAATTTCTCCTCGCATTCGGGGCAAAGATGCTCCACGGTTTTGGGCGCATCCTTAGCTATTTCATGACAGTCGGGGTTCTTACAGTCAAGAAGACGAAGGGGGTTTTTATCAAGCCTTGTTTTACAGGTGTCGCAAAGCTTTTCCTTTTTAGATTCAAAATAGGAAACCAAAGCAGAACGGTAAGCAGGGCGGCACTCACGGCAGCCTATTGAGTTTATATGAAGCTTTACATTTTTAAGCCCAAGCCGTCTGATAACCGATGCCGCAAGGGATATAGCAGTCGCATCTGCCGCAGGGCTTTCAGAGCCGAACATCTCCGTTCCGAACTGGAAGAACTCGCGGCTTCTTCCCGCCTGGGGTTTCTCGTGACGGAAGCAGGAAATTATATAGTAGTATTTGAGGGGCATAGTGTCAGAGCATTTGCCGTTCTCTATAATTGCTCTGGCAACGGAAGCCGTTCCTTCAGGACGAAGAGATATGGAGCGATTCTCCTCTCTGTCCGCAAAGGTATACATCTCCTTCTGCACAACGTCCGTGGTATCACCCACGCCACGCACAAAAAGCTCTGTGTTCTCAAAGGTAGGAGTTCTGATTTCTCCGTAGCCGTAATTTTCCGCTTCCTCCCTCATTATTCCCTCTATGTAACGAAAAAGTGGTGTTTCTGCGGGAAGTATATCCATCGTTCCTTTAATTTTCTGAATCATTTTCTATTTCCTCTCTGTATGCAATTTCCATAAGGTGGGCTATTCTGTCCTCTTCTCCGAGCCAATAAAGCATTCCGATTACAGCCTCGAAGCCCGTTGCCGTTCTGTAATCCTTATGAGATGCGTGCTTGGGTTTATTAAGATGGGTGGAATTAAACGCTCTTCTGAACGTATCCCGCTCCTCCTCGGTAAGATGCTCCTCAATTTTGCCGTATGCCGAAGCCTGCGCCTCTGCCGTCACGTATTCAAGAGAAAGCCTGTTAAGCTCCGAGGCTTTTGAAATCCCGCGCTCCACCAGCATCTTTCTTATAAAGAGCGCATGTCTTGAATCGCCTATATACGAAAGAGCCGCCGAGGAGGGAAGATTTGCCGCTAATATTTTATCCTGCATTTTTTCTCCGAAACAGTTTTATTTTCGCTTTCAAATTTAAATCAACATATTATACCAAATTTTTTTTACAAAATCAAGGGAAAAGACAAATATTTAGCACTATTTAAGTAATAATAAATCGCTATGCAAAATATTTTAATAAAATACTTGAAATTAAGGGGCGCCGTGTGGTATACTATACGCAGCGAATTCCGTTTTGCAAAGCGCACGTGACCAAGGATCTTGCATAAGTCCTTGTTACGGCCTACATAAATACAACCTTTTTCGGAAAATGATAAATTATGGCTGAATTTGACTATATAAAAAGAAATCTCGAAGCACTTACAGAGGATATAAAGGAAATAGCTCTTAAGGCTTCGGTGCCTGTACCAAAGCTGGTTTCTGTGACAAAAAGCGCAACCGATGAGGAGCTTGTCGCATTGATAAGATACGGAGCATCGGCAATAGGCGAAAACCGCCCTCAGGAGCTTCACCGCAGAGGAGAATTGCTTCTATCCGAGGGGCTTACGCCCGAACTGCATCAGATTGGAACTCTTCAATCCAACAAGGCGAAGCTCGTTTGCCCCTCCGCTGTTCTGATACATTCTCTTGACTCCCTCTCCTTGGCAAAGGAGCTGAACAAGCAGGGAGTGAAGCTCGGCAAAAAAATACCCGTTCTGATTGAAATAAATTCGGCGAGCGAGCCTCAAAAGGGCGGAATTGTTCCGGGTGAGGCGGAAAGGTTTCTTAACAGTATTCTCGAATTCGGGGAGTTGCAGGTTAAAGGGCTTATGACAATGGGACCCGCTGATTGCGACAGCGCAGAATTAAGAGGATACTTCAGACTTACAAAAAAGCTTTTTGATGATTTACATTTACGCTACGGCTTTACAGAGGAGCCTGTGCTGTCAATGGGCATGAGTGACAGCTACCCTATCGCTATTGAAGAAGGCTCAACTCTCGTAAGAGTCGGACGCAGACTATTCATAAAAAATTAAGGAGGAGCAAAAGATGTTTTCAAAGTTAGCAGAAAAGCTCAACAAAAAATTAAACGAGGACGAGGAAGAAATCGAATTCAAGAAATATGACGAGGAGAAAAAGGCTCCGCAGGAAAATCCCGCACCCGCTCGCAGCTCGGTTATTAACGCAGGAGCTGACAGCAATATTGAGTTAAAGCTTGCGCACCCCGAGAGCTTCTCTGACGTTGCGGATATCGCAGATTATCTTCTTGACGGCTGCACCGTCGTTCTCAACCTTGAGGCTATGGAGAAGGCTGAATGTCTGCGTATGCTTGATTTCCTGAACGGCGTTACTTATACAACTGGCGGAGATATCAAGCCCGTCGCCCAGAATACTTATATCATAACTCCCAATAACGTTGACGTTCAGGGTGACAACTAATAAGCATTACGAGCGAGTTGCGGTTCGCTATGGCCGCCGTCGATTTGCGCCTTTTTTAATCGGGAGCATTACGGTTTTTTGATTTTTACAAAATTCCTGTGCTCCCCATTTTTATCCTTTTGTATGCCGACTTTTATAAGGAGATTTAGGGCGAATGCCCTTTGTTTTTCAGATTGGTAACCGTATTTTATTTTTTAGCGAAGCTGATTTCCATAGGTCTGTCGCTCCTGCTGTACGCTATGATGGCAAGAGCGCTATTGCCCTTTTTTATCGACGTCGAGGACAGTAAATTCTTTCTTTTTATTATGGTCATAACAGAGCCCTTCGTCGTCCCATTTCGTTTGCTTTTGGCAAAATTCAATCTATGGCAGGATTTGCCCATAGATATGTCATTCACCTTCGCTTACATCGTTTACGCCCTGGCAAATATGATTTTGCCCGTAATATAACTCTTTCACAAAACACACCCGAAAGGAATGCGCCTTGAAGATTAAGAAACTGAATTTTAAGGAATACCTTGTATATACTTTAGTTATCGCAGTGGGAATTGCAATAGACCAGCTCACTAAATTCCTTGCGGTAAAATTTCTTGAACCGATAGACACCCTGCCCCTGATAAACAAGGTCCTTCACCTGACCTATGTCGAAAACCGAGGGGCGGCTTTCGGTATGCTGGCGGATAAAAGATATATCTTTATGATTATATCCACGGTCATGATAGTTGCCATAGGGCTTTATCTGTACCTTGGGCTTTGCGAAAAAAGGAGCTACGCTATTCCTTTAGCTATGATTGTTTCCGGCGGTATCGGTAATATGATAGACCGTATAGCCTTGGGATACGTTGTGGATTTTATAGATTTCAGACTTATAAATTTTGCCGTATTCAACGGCGCCGATTCCTTCGTTTGCGTTGGCGCATTTGCTCTCGCCCTGTTCCTGTTAATTGACATATTCAAGGAAGCCCGCGGCGAAAACAAAGAAAAGCAAGTCACGGAGGAGGCAGTGGCTGCCGAAGGCGGAAGCTCGCCTGCGGAAGAGCAAAAAGTCGCCGCTACAGAGAAAGTCGAAAAAAATACGGGAGAAGAAAGTCTCCCCGACTGTGACGACGAGGGGACTGGCCTATGATTTTCACGGTTACGGAAGCTGATAGCGGCGGAAGGTTAGATTCAACTCTCGCCTCCCTTGCAGATATATCGAGAAGCGCCGCTGCAAAGGAAATAGAGGCAGGGCGTGTAACTGTAAACGGAGCAGTTTGCGAGAAAAAATACATTCTTATGCCCGGAGATGAGATATTTTATGAGGAAGCCGAGCCGGAGGAATACGAGGCCTTGGCGGAAAACATCCCCCTCGATATAATTTACGAGGACGACGATATTATAGTAATAAACAAGCCAAAAGGGCTTGTCGTTCACCCGGCTCCCGGCAATTATTCGGGAACTCTTGTGAATGCGCTTCTTTACCACTGCAAGGGCAGCCTTTCCGGAATTGGCGGAGTTATGCGCCCGGGAATCGTTCACCGAATCGACAAGGACACCTCGGGACTGCTGGTCTGCGCTAAAAACGATTTTTCTCACAGGGCATTATCCGAGGAGCTTGAAAGGCACGGAATAGTAAGAGAATACCACGCATTGGTGCATGGCGGCTTCTCTTCCGACTCGGGAACGGTTGACAAGCCTATCGGAAGGCACCCTGTTGACAGAAAGAAAATGGCAGTTCTCTCCGATGCGTCGCATCACTCGAAGCCTGCCGTCACCCACTATAAGGTTGAGGAGCGGTTTGGCAGAATTACACACCTCTCCCTTGTTCTCGAAACGGGCAGAACTCACCAGATAAGGGTACATATGTACTACACGGGTCATCCGCTTCTCGGCGATGAAGTTTACGGAGGTGGCAAGAGCGCCTTTGAGAAAAAGCATGGAAAACTGCTTTCCGGTCAGGCGCTTCACGCAAAAAGGCTGACGTTGACTCACCCGAGAACAAAGGAGCGAATGACCTTTGAATCGGAGCTGCCGAGCGAATTTTTAAAGCTCCTTGAGCTTTTGAGGGCCGACGCCGAATAAACGGCTGGCGGTCATATTACATTTTATTTTAAGGATTTTTTGAATGATAAGCTTATCTGCATCGGGAATATGCCTATCCTTCGGAGCAAACGACGTGCTAAAAGACGTTAGCTTCTCGATAAACGACGGGGACCGTGTCGGAATTATAGGCGTAAACGGAGCGGGAAAAACCTCGCTATTTAAAATTATAACAGGTGAATACGAAGCGACGAAGGGTGATATTTTCATACAAAAGGGGCATAGGGTGGGCTGCCTTGAGCAAAACCCCGACCTTACTGCCCTTCCGAAAAATCTTACCTGCCTTGAATATATGTATACCGCATTTGAAAATCTCCTTGAGCTTGAAGGTCGAATTTCAAAGCTTGAAGAAGACATATCAAGGCTTTCTGCGTCGGGGCTTCACGAGGAGGCTGTCAGAAGAACCGAGGAGCTGACCTCTCTGAACAAAAGATTTGCTGACGGGGGCGGTCTTGAATTCCGCTCCAGATGCCGCAGTATGCTGATAAGGCTCGGCTTCGACCCGCAGCTAACCGAGCAAAAAATCTCTACCCTATCGGGCGGGCAGTATACAAGACTTGCATTGGCAAGGCTGCTTGCAACAGAGCCTGACATACTTATGCTTGACGAGCCCACCAACCACCTGGATATTGACGCATTAAGCTGGCTTGAGAGCTTTATTTCCTCGTACAAAAAAACAGTTATTATAATTTCACACGACAGATATTTCCTTGACCGCACCACCACCAAAACACTTCTTATACAGTTTGGAAAATCCACTCTCTACCCCGGAAACTTTACGGAGAGCCGAGAAATGAGAGAGGCAGAGGCGGCTTCGCTTGAAAAAAGATACAGAGAGCAGCAGAAGGAAATAGCGAAAATACGAGCGAATATAGAATTCCAGCGCAGGTGCAACAGAGAGCATAACTTTGTCACCATTCGCTCCAAGGAAAAGCAGCTTGAGCGTATGGAAAAGGTAGAGCTTCTCCCCGACGACCCCAAGAATATAAAATTCAACTTTTCCGCAGAAGAGGAAAGCGCAGGTGACGTTATAGTTGCAAAGGACCTTTCTTTTTCTTACACAAGGGCCGGTCTTATTAAAAATTTAAGCTTTATTATAAAACGGGGCGAGAGAGTTTTATTCCTCGGCAAAAACGGCTGCGGAAAATCTACCCTTATGAAAATTCTCAACTCTATGATAACCCCCGACAGTGGCGGTATTTCCCTCGGATATAACATAAAAATCGGATATTATGACCAGGAAAACCGCGGTCTTGATATTTCCAAAACGGTATTTGAGGAGATGCGCAACACATACCCCACCAAAACCGACCTGGAGCTACGCTCCACCCTGGCGCTCTTCCTTTTCGGCGCAGAGGATATTGTAAAGCCAATCAGCGCCCTATCGGGAGGAGAGCGGGCGAGAGTCACTTTAGCGAAGCTTATGCTTAAAAAGGTAAATCTTCTTATTATGGACGAGCCTACTAACCATCTGGATATAGGCTCTGCCGAGGCGCTTGAAAGCGCACTCATCGCATTTTCAGGGACGATAGTTGCCGTATCTCACGACAGATATTTCATAAACAGAATTGCCACGAGAATTATCGAGCTTGACCCCACGCTTCCTTCGGGTATGACTGATTACAGGCTTGAGGATTACGACGACGCTTACTCGGAATATATAAGGATAAGGGCTCTTGCAAAAGAAAGAGAGGCGCAGGCTCACGAGGAAGCTTCTGCGAAGAAGGAAGGCTCCTCTAAGGAGGCGTATGAGCAGGCAAAGCGTGAGGCGTCAATAAGACGAGGAAACGAAAGGAAGCTTATCCGAGCGAAGGAAAGGATTTCAGAGCTTGAAGAGGAGCTGTCCCGTCTTGACGAGGAGCTTTTCGGAGAGGCTGCTACGGACTACGTAAGAGCATCGGAAATTGAAGAGCGCAAATGCGCTATTGAAGAGGAGCTGCTATCTCTTTACGAGATTACTATGTAGCTATTTTAAGAATTGAGAAAGGAGCCGGCATATGAAAATATATAAAATGGAAGAATATGCGGATGGGGACAACAGTATTCACATTTTTCTTGAAAACAAAACCATAGAAGAGCCGCTTCACTCCCATAATTTCATAGAAATAGTATACACGCTCCAGGGTAAAGCTACTCACTATATAGACGGAACGGAATATTCAATTTCCCGAGGAGATATGCTTTTTATGAATTACGGCTGCTCCCACCGTTTTATAGGAGAGGGAGATTTAGCTTTCATAAACATCTGCTTCTCCCCCGAAATTTTAGGCGAGAAAATCATAGTGCAGGAAAATGCTTTTGCTCTTCTTGCATTTAACTCCTTTAACGAAATGCGTGCCGAGGCGGAGGGTGGAAAGATAACATTTTACGCAAAGGAGAGGGACGAGATAGAGAATATTCTTTATTCTATGCTTTCCGAAAACACGGAGAAATCCGCCCTGTATATCCCTCTTTTGGAAAACTACCTTAATATTATAATAACGAAAATGCTGAGAAAATCAAAATTAGGCCTCGGCGACGAGGCGCTTAACGGAGTATGGAAGGAGCTTTCTGACTATATTGACGAAAATTTAGGCGCTGACCTTAAGCTATCTACCTTAGCACGTAAATGCTTCTACAACCCTTCCTATTTCAGTAGAATATTTAAGGAAAAATTTGGCACGTCACCTGTGGAATACATAAGCAGGAGGCGGGTTGACTATGCGGTTAAGCTCCTTCGGGAAACCGCCCTCACCATTGACGATATTGCCGCAAAGGTAGGCTTTTCAGACAGAAGCAGCTTTTATAGCGCCTTCGCAAAATACAGAAATCAGACCCCCTCGGAATTCCGCAAGGAAAAGCGGAAGTAAAAAAATCCTACAAAAAAGTAAAATTATTCTATACAAAAAATCTCCCTTTATGATAAAATTAAGATACAGCCCTCGGGCAATATCTGATTCATAAGGGAGTTTTTTTATGAGTAATTTTAAGCTTAATTCCAAAAATTTCAAAGACAAGGTTGCCGCTTGCTGGATAGGTAAGAACATCGGCGGCACTATGGGCGGTCCCTACGAGTGCACCCACGACATTCTTGACGTCAAGGGCTTTACAACTGCGCCCGGTATTCCCCTCCCCAATGACGACCTTGATTTACAGCTCGTTTGGCTTCACACCGTTGAGCAGCTTGGTCCCAGAGCTATTAACACCGTTACGCTCGGAGAGGCATGGCTCAGCTTTATAGTTCCCCACTGGAACGAATACGGAATCGGCAAAAAAAATATGGTGAGAGGACTTATTCCTCCCCTCAGCGGAGATTACGACAACCTCTGGAAGCACTCAAACGGCGCTTGGATTCGTACCGAGGTATGGGCGTGTCTTGCTCCCGCAGCTCCCGCTATTGCAGCTAAATACGCAATAGAGGATGCGAAGGTTGACCACGGCTCGGGTGAGGGTACATACGCAGCAGCCTTCGTTGCCGCTATGCAGTCCGCCGCTTTCGTTATCAAGGATTTGAGAAAATGCATCGAAATAGGCTTAAGCCAGATTCCCGAGGATTCGAGAATGGCTGACAGCATTCGTCTTGCTATTGATTGCTACGATAAAAAGGTTCCCGCTATGGATGCGAGAAATATCATTCAGCAGAGAAATGCTGATATAGGAAACGGCTGGTTTGAAGCTCCCTCAAACGTTGCTTACGCAATTATCGGCCTGCTTTACGGCGAGGGCGACTTCAAGAAGAGTATGATAACCGCCATCAACTGCGGAGATGATACCGACTGCACCGCTGCTACCGTTGGCGCTACTATGGGTATCCTCGGCGGTATGGCTATAATTCCTACCGACTGGAAGGAGCATATAGGTGACGATATTATCACCGTTTCTATAAACAAGGGCAGCGTTGGAAGAAGCGTTCCCCAAACCTGCACAGAGCTTACTGACCGCGTGGTTGCTCAGACTCCCGCTATGCTTATAACAAACAAGGCGCAGGTTGAGCTTCACGAA
>CAJGCM010000086.1 GCA_904501765.1 uncultured Clostridia bacterium
CGAGGATAAGGTGGCAGAGGAGATAAACCGCCGCCGTGCGGCGGGGGGCAGAATAATAGCAGTAGGGACAACCTCGTGCCGTGTGCTTGAAAGTGCCTCAGACGACCAAGGAAGAGTACACCCGCTATGCGGAGAAACGGGGATTTTCATATACCCCGGCTACAAATTTAAAGCCACAGATGCGCTTATAACGAATTTCCACCTTCCAGAAAGCACCCTTCTGATGCTCGTCAGTGCTCTTTCGGGTAAAGAGAATATGATGGCGGCTTATAAGGTGGCGGTGGGGGAGAGGTATCGATTCTTTTCCTTTGGAGATAGTATGTTCATCCAATAAACCGCCAATTGCTTCGTTGTCGCTCGACTCGCTCAAATCGGCGTAGGTAACTACGACTTCATTTCGCTCGCTCACTTACGCCTTGCACTTGACGATTTCTTGAATGAACGGGAACTCTGTAGGAATTCTTATATAGCATCAGTATCGTAGAAGTATGTTCATCCTGTAAACCGCCGGCAGCTTCGTGTCAGGTAATGCTCACGCTACGTTAATTCAGCTTAAGAGGTAACTTTATGTTCTTTGTTTGCCCAAAATGTATGAAAAAGTTAATAGCCTCGGAGCGGGGAGTAGCTTCTTGTGAGAACGGTCATTCTTACGACAGAAGCCGTGAGGGGTATTATAATTTACTTTTAGGCTCTGTGGGGGGGACTCACGGAGATAATAAGGAAATGATAGAGGCAAGACGGGCGTTTTTGTCCTTAGGCCATTACCGTCCTTTAGCAGAGGCGATAGCCGACCTTGCAATAAAATATATGCCGAGGGGTGGAGTGCTGCTTGATGCAGGTCTTGGCGAAGGGTATTATACCGAAATTATAGCTGAGAAATTAAATGGGGAAGCTGATTTAGATAGCCCGCTTATAGTTGGCTTTGATATATCAAAGGATGCGGTGAAGCGAGCTTCCAGGAGGCGTGGGATATCCGAGCTTGCCGTGGCAGGGTCCTATCATATGCCGATATCGGATAGCTCTTGCGATATTCTTGTGAACACCTTTTCTCCTCTTGCGGTGGAGGAAACCCGCAGAGTGCTAAGAAATGGAGGAAAATTTATTTTCGCCTTTCCTGCCGAGGAGCATTTATTTGGTCTTAAAGAAAAAATTTATGACTTACCCTATAAAAATTCTCCCCGTGACACGGCCCTTGCGGGTTTTTCTCTCGTGGAGGATAAGGAGCTCAAATATGAAATACACCTTCCCCTCGCAGAAGATATAAAAGCGCTGTTTATGATGACCCCATATGCCTATCGAACTGATGCTCTGGGTAGGGAGCGTGTCCTTTCGCTAAAGGAACTGAAAACTGAAGTTCACTTTAAAATACTTGTTTACGAAAAGCTTTGATGGCAGAGCTATTACCATTTTTGGAGGTGCTTATATTCAAATGGATATCAGTCACGGAAAATATCTCGGAGTAGATTACGGAGACGTAAGAACCGGTCTTGCGGAGTCTGATGTTTCGGGATTTATAGCAGGGCGCATAGGCACGGTGAAGCCCGGAGGTATGAGAAGAACGGCAGAGCTTGTGGCGAAGGAAGCCGAGGATAGAATGTGCAAAAAAATAATCATAGGTCTCCCGAAAAATATGGACGGCACAGAGGGAGAGCGGGCAGACGTAATCAAGGCGTTTGCAAAAATCCTCTCGGAAATAACCGATATACCTATCGACTTTTGCGACGAGCGAATGAGCACTATGGCGGCATACCGTTTTCTTGGTGAAACCGAAACCTTCGGCAAGAGAAGAAGGCAGTCCGTTGATGCCGTATCTGCCGAAATAATACTGCAAAGCTACCTTGACAGGGAAAGAAATCAAAAAAAGCAAATATAAATTTAATTCCATTTTTAGACGGGATTTAAAACGGAGGAAAACAAAATGTCTGAAATTGAAGAAAAGAACGACACCGAAGTTTTAGCAGAGATGCCAAAAAAGAAAAATTCGTTTTTCGCCTTTCTTGAGAAAAACGGAATAAGCCTCTCGCCCAAGGTTTACTTCGTAGACGCAATGGGCGCTATGGCGTTAGGACTTTTCGCCTCTCTTCTGATTGGCACGATTTTCGGCACCCTTGCCGCCTATACGGGTCTTGCGTTTCTCGGCACGATAGCCACCTACGCAAAGGCTGCTACGGGAATGGCAATAGGCGTCGCTATCGCTCATAAGCTCGGAGCGCAGCCGTTGGTTATTTATTCCTGTGCTGCGGTTGGAGCATTGGCGAATGCTATGGGAGCAATAATCGGAGATGGAGCTATATTATCCTGGGCGGCAACGGAGGCTTCCAAAGAAATCGGCGGAGTATTCTACGCCTCGGGACCTGCAGGTGCGTTCTTTGCAGTGGTAATTGCCTGTGAGTTCGGTAAGCTTGTATCTAAAAAGACGAAGGTCGATATTCTCGTAACACCTGTGGTAACTCTTCTCGTAGGATTCTTAGCCAGCTGGCTTTTAGCGCCTCTCGTTGCTTACGTTATGTATTATCTCGGAGTATTTATTGCCACAGCGACTACATATCTTCCTTTGGTGATGGGAATTGTGGTTTCCGTCGTTATGGGAGTTATTCTCACTCTTCCAATATCCAGCGCAGCTATATGCGCTATGATTTTCTCCGCATCGGCTCTTGAAGCGGCGACCCTTAACGGAACAGCCGAGGGCTTCTTGCTTGCAGGCGGTGCTGCCGTGGCAGGCTGCTGCGCTCAAATGATTGGCTTTGCGGTAATTTCCTTCAGAGAAAACGGATGGGGTGGAGTTATAGCCCAAGGACTTGGTACATCGATGCTTCAGATGGGTAATATAATTAAAAACCCACTTATCTGGATACCGGCAACCTTAGCATCTGCCATTACAGGACCTATTTCCACCTGCATATTCAAGCTTGAATGTACAGGCGTTTCGGCAGGTATGGGTACCTGCGGTATGGTAGGACCTATCGGTGTATTTTCCGATATGGGCTTTACCGTAATGTCCGTTGTCGGAGTAATTCTTGTATGTATAGTTCTTCCCGCAGTCCTCTCTCTTCTGTTTTCCGAGATAATGAGAAAGATGGGGCTTATAAGGCAGAACGATATGAAGCTTGAGCTTTGATTTTCACCATAACACCACACAGAAAGGTTTTAAATATGAGCAACGTAAATAACACTCTTCTTTGCGACTTTTACGAGCTGACTATGGCGAACGGCTATTTTAAGCTCGGTAAAAAGGACGAAATAGCATATTTTGACGTGTTTTTCCGCAATGTTCCCGACGGAGGCGGATTTGCTATAGCCGCAGGACTTGAGCAGGTGATTAACTACGTTAAGGAGCTTAAATTCACCGATGACGATATAGAGTTTTTAAGAGGGAAGAATATGTTTTCGGAGGACTTTCTCGCATTCCTCCGCACCTTCCGCTTTACAGGGGATATATACGCCGTACCTGAGGGAACGCCTATTTTCCCGGGAGAGCCTTTTATGACGGTAAGAGCGCCCTCTGTTGAAGCGCAGTTTATCGAAACCTTTATTCTTCTTTCCCTAAATCATCAGTCGCTTATAGCAACCAAGGCAAACAGAGTTGTAAGAGCAGCCGAGGGAAGACCTGTGGCTGAGTTCGGCTCAAGAAGAGCCCAGGGAGCAGATGGCGCCATTCTCGGTGCAAGAGCGGCTTACATAGGCGGCTGCGCAGCTACCGCCTGCACGATTTCCGAAAGGGACTATGCAATACCCGCAACCGGAACTATGGCTCATTCCTGGGTTCAGATGTTTGACAACGAATACGATGCCTTCGTTTCTTATTGCGAAACCTATCCCGAAAACGCAACGCTTCTCGTAGATACCTACGACGTGCTGAAAAGCGGCGTTCCCAATGCGATAAGGGCGTTCAAGGAGGTGCTTGTGCCTAAGGGAATAACTAAGTGCGGAATACGCCTTGATTCGGGAGATATAACCTACCTTTCGAAAAAAGCAAGAAAAATGCTCGACGAGGCAGGTCTTACAGAGTGTAAGATTGTAGTTTCAAATTCCCTTGACGAGAACATTATAAGAGATATTATCCGTCAGGGTGCGGCTATTGATTCCTTCGGAGTTGGCGAAAGACTTATAACGGCAAAGTCCCACCCCGTGTTCGGCGGAGTTTATAAGCTGGTAGCTAAGGAAGAGGACGGTGTGGTTGTCCCCAAAATTAAAATATCAGAAAATCCCGAGAAAATAACCAATCCACATTTCAAGAAGGTCTATCGAATTTACGATAAGGAAACCGGAATAGCAATCGCAGACCAGCTTTGCGTTTACGACGAGGTTATAAACGAGGACGAGCCGCTCGAGCTGTTTGACCCAACAGAAACCTGGAAGACCAAAACCGTGACGAATTACAGAGTACGTGAACTTCTCGTTCCCATATTCAAGGGCGGTGTGTGCGTGTATGAAACGCCTCATATTGCGGATATTCAGAAATATTGCAAGAGTGAAATAGACACCCTCTGGGATGAGGTTAAGAGATTTGAAAATCCTCACAGATACTACGTAGACCTTTCACACAAGCTCTGGGACATAAAGCACAGCCTTCTTGTAAACCGAGGCGCAAAGAAAGCGTAATATCTAAAAAATACTTAAGCCATAAAATGCGGCGCAGTCATAACCCTGATACTTTTGTCATATTTTTAAGTGATAAAGCTGAAGGGTGGTGACCGTGTCGCATTTTGTTGTTAATTTTTTAAAGAAATTACTGCTCGGGACTTGTATTATTGCGCTGGTTTTATCTGCCACCGCCCTCGTGGGCTGCTCGCAGCCTGCCGACCCTTGCGGTATGATGGAAAGCTTCGCCAATTCGTATCCGCTAATGGGTATAATCTATTCGCCGAGAATACCACAGCAGGAAGAGGGACACGTGGGGAAAGAATTTTTCACCTCCCTTTTCGGAGAAGGCGAGAGGTACGTTGCCGATTATGCGGTGATTTTTACGTCTGCCCCCGATGCGGTGGGGGAATGCTCGGTTCTCGTATGTCATTCGGAGTACGAGGCGCTGTTGGCGGCTGATATGTGCAGGCGGCGCCTTGATATGCTTGGCAAAATGTCGAACTCTCTTGACACCTCCTCTCTCACCGACTCTTTTGTCATAAAAAGCGGAAAGATAGTTGTAATGAGCGCCCTGCCCGATAACGCCTTGTCAAGGAATATATGGCGAAAAATTCTTTGACTTGGCAATCACTGCCTTCAAAAGGAACGATATTTATGCCAAAAACCTTGACTTTATCGCTAAAAGAATATATAATATTTTCTATCAATAATTACTTTAATTAAACGGAGAATTTTTATGAATTCCGGCAGAGAAGTTATACTTTGTAAATACGGCGAGATTGTCTTGAAGGGCAATAACCGCAAGAACTTTGAATCAATGCTTATAAAGGAGCTTCGCCGCAGAGCGAGTCCGCACGGCACGTTTAAAATATACACCAACCAGTCAACGATATACGTTGAGCCTCAGGACGAATTTGCCGATATAGACGGAATGTACGAATCGGCAAAAAAGGTATTCGGTATAATAAGCGTAAACCGAGCTATCCCATGTGAAAAAAATATGGAGTCCATAATAGAAACCGCAAAGGCATATCTTCCCGAAAAGCTTTTTGGAAAGCGTACCTTTAAGGTTGACGCAAGGCGCTCGGACAAGCGTTTCCCTCTGACCTCTCCCGAAATCAGCGCAGCTCTCGGCGGCGTAATTCTCGGAGCAGTGAAGGGAATCAAGGTTGACGTAAGGCACCCCGAGGTGACCGTTACCGTCGAAATAAGAGAAACGAAGGCATATATAAGAGCCGGTCAGGAGTCGGGTGCGGGAGGTCTTCCTCTTCGCTCCGCAGGCCGTGGATTGCTTCTGCTCTCGGGCGGTATAGATTCCCCTGTTGCTGGCTGTATGATGGCAAAGAGGGGTCTTGAGATTGAGGCTCTTCACTTTGAGTCCTTCCCATATACCTCAGAGAGAGCCCTTGAAAAGGTGCTGACCTTGGCAGAGGAGATGTGCCAGTTCTGCTCAAAAATACACGTACACATAATTTCCTTAACCAAGGTTCAGGAAGCACTTCGTGACAACTGCGAGGAAGACTATTTCACCCTGCTTCTCCGTATGTTTATGATGAAGCTTTCCGAGCGATGCGCTTTGGAATATAAATGCGGCGCTCTTATAACGGGTGAGAGCCTCGGTCAGGTGGCATCGCAGACTCTTTCGGCAATAGCTGTGACGGATTCCGCAGTTAATATACCGGTGCTTCGTCCCTGTATAGGGCTTGATAAGAGTGAGATAGTGGAGCAGGCGCGTCACTTTGGAACCTTTGAAACCTCAATTCTTCCCTTCGAGGATTGCTGTACGGTATTTACCCCTCGCCATCCCAAAACTCAGCCGAAGCTTGAGGACGTTATGGCGGAGCTTGCAAAGGTGAATTTTGAGGAGCTGCTTGAAGATGCGTATGCAACTATGAGAACCGAAACCAAGCTGATTTTTGAAAGCTACAGATAATCAGGAAGACTAAAGTAGAGTTAAATCAAAAATCCCGAATATCGGGGATTTAAGGAGATATAAAATGCTGCTGTTTTACGTAAGACACGGAGACCCTATATACGTACCCGACTCTCTGACGCCTCTCGGGCTAAGACAGGCTGAGGCTATCGGAAAAAGACTTGCAATGTTTGGTGTTGACGAAATATATTCTTCTACCTCCGAGAGGGCAAAGCTTACGGCGAAGCCCCTTTGTGAGCTGCTAAAAAAGGATATGACTCTTCTGGATTTTGCCAATGAGAACCACGCTTGGCGTGATCTTACCTGCTTTAGACCCGATGGGACTTCCCGTACTTGGCTTTTTTCCGATGAGGAAACCGTATCGCTCTTCAATACTCCCGAAATTTACGACCTCGGTCAGCGCTGGTACGAGCATCCCGCATTTAATGAAGAAAAATACGCTGAAGAAAAATATAAAGAGGGAATAGAGCGCATAAGAGAGTATAGCCGTGATTTTCTTCTCTCCCTTGGTTATGAGCGTGTCGGAGCGGGGAAATACCGTGTGGTAAAGGAGAACGAGGGAAGAGTGGCACTCTTTGCTCACGCAGGCTTCGGACTTGCCTTTCTCTCCGAGCTTGTCGGTATACCTTATCCCGCATTTACGTCGCACTTTGATATGTGTCACTCAGGACTTACCGTTATTGAATTTAAAAACGAGGGCGGATTTGCTTATCCAAAGATATTGACTCTCTCCTCCGATGCCCACCTATACAAAGAGGGGCTGCCGACAAGGTATAACGGAAGAGAGCCGTTCTGATAAAATATTTGAAAATATTTTGTAACGGTTGACAAAGAGGGAAGTTTGTGTTAAAATACCCTTAGCTTTTCGGGAAGAAAAGCTTTCTTAAAAGCCTTGCGGAGGAGTAGCGTGTCTTTTGCACAAAAGAGAGAGGGCGGTTGGTGAGAGCCCCCGTGTATGACGCGTGAAGGTAGCCGCATTGTATTCTGCGAAGAACGGACGAGTCCTATTAGACCGCAGCGCCCCTCCCGTTAAGAGGAAACGAGGAAACGCATTTTGCGTTTTGAATTCGGGTGGTACCGCGATATATTCGCCCCGATGCCGAGGATTATGCTCGGCATCGGGGCTTTTTTACTGAAGGAATATAATTTGAAAGGATTTTAGATAAATGAGAAAAGAACTTGCCAAAAATTACAATCCCGGCGAATTTGAGGACAGGATATATAAGGGCTGGTGCGATGCGGGTTATTTCAAGCCCGATGCGGATAAGAAAAAGCCTGCCTTTTCCATAGTTATCCCCCCGCCAAACGTAACAGGGCAGCTTCATATGGGACACGCCCTTGACGAAACTCTTCAGGATATACTTGTAAGAACGAAACGTATGCAGGGATTTTCAACCCTTTGGGTTCCCGGCACCGATCATGCGGGTATTGCTACGCAGATAAAGGTTGAAGAAAACCTTCGTGTAAACGAGGGGCTTACAAGATACGACCTGGGAAGAGAAAAATTCCTTGACAGAGTCTGGGACTGGAAAAATCAGTACGGCGGCAGAATTATAGGTCAGCTGAAGAAGCTCGGCGCCTCCTGCGATTGGTCGAGAGAAAGATTTACTATGGACGAGGGCTGCTCGAGAGCCGTACGTGAGGTATTCGTAAACCTCTACGATAAGGGTCTTATTTACCGCGGTCACAGAATTATAAACTGGTGCCCGAGATGCCTGACCGCTCTTTCCGACGCAGAGGTTGAGTATAAGGACCAGCCCGGCTTCTTCTGGCATATCAAATACCCGATAAAGGGAGAAGAAGGATATGTTGAGATAGCTACGACACGTCCTGAAACTATGTTTGGAGATACTGCGGTAGCCGTTAACCCCGAGGACGAGAATACCAAGCATCTTATCGGAAAAACTCTTATCCTTCCAATAGTTGGAAGAGAAATTCCCGTTATTGCGGACGATTACGTTGAAATAGGCTTTGGAACAGGTTGCGTTAAAATAACCCCCGCCCATGACCCCAATGACTTTATGGTAGGCTCTCGTCACAACCTTGAGCAGATTAAGGTTATGAACGACGATGCTACTATGAACTCATTCGCAGGAAAGTACGAGGGTATGGACAGATATGAGTGCCGTAAGGCGCTTGCCCTTGACCTTGAAGCTGAGGGCTATCTTGTAAAAACCGAGCCCCACGACCATAACGTAGGCACCTGCTACCGTTGCGGAACTACCGTTGAGCCTCTCACCTCAGACCAGTGGTTCGTAAAAATGAAGCCCCTTGCAGCTCCCGCTATAGAAGCCGTTGAAAACGGAACTATAAAGTTCGTTCCCGAAAGATTTTCCAAGAACTACTTTAACTGGATGAATAATATCCTTGATTGGTGTATATCCCGTCAGCTCTGGTGGGGACACAGAATTCCTGCCTTTTACTGTGACACGTGTGGGCACATGGAGGTTTCCAAGACTGATATTGAGACCTGCCCTAAGTGCGGCGGCAAGGTTCGTCAGGAGGAGGACGTGC
>CAJGCM010000087.1 GCA_904501765.1 uncultured Clostridia bacterium
AAACGCATTTACAATGAACAAAAAGAACTGTGCAAAAGAGCTTGTATTCGACATTTTATTTGCAATACTTGCGGGAGTGGTGGTTGGATTCGCTTATTACACCTTCCAGAACAGCAACAATTTCGCCCCGGGAGGAGTTGGCGGTCTTGCTACAATCACTCACCATCTTCTCTCCAGTAGCATAAGCTGGTCTGTTCTCATGCTTGTCTTCAACCTCCCTATATTTATACTTTTAGCCGTCTTTGTCAACAGAAAATTAGGATTGATTTTAAGCCTTTATATAGGCGTTCAGTCCTTTTTACCGAAGCTGCTTGAGTATATTAACTTTCCCGCATACTGCCTGGCGAATAACGGAGAGGATTTCAACGTTATTTTTGCCTGTATCGCAACGGGGGTTATTTCCGGCTTTGGATTCTCTTTGATGCTCAGACGCTTCGGTGCAAGTGGCGGTACCTATGGAATTTCCGCCCTCATAAAACACGCTCGCCCTGCCACGAATATTGCTTACGTTTCTTTCATAATGGATACAGCGGTAGTACTCATAGCCTTCTTTGTTTACGGAATGAGGATAACTCCCGTAATATGCACTCTCCTCAACCTTTTCATAGCCAACATTATAGTTGACAGCGGTCTTAAAGGCTTGAAGGACGGTTATAAATTCGAAATAGTTACCAACCACCCTGAGGAGCTTTCCGAACAGATTATGACGAGGCTTAAGCACGGAGTTACTGAAATACAGGTTCATGGTATGTATTCCGACACGGATAAATATATGCTCGTTTGCATAATAAACAAGCGCCAGATTGGCGAGATGATGAAGATAATCAAAAACCACCCCGACACCTTCGCAAGCTTCCAAAAGGTTAACGAGGTTTTCGGCAATTTCAAGAGAAAAGTATAAGGATATGGGCTACGTTATAAGGGAAATAGAAGAATGCGACAACAGCTCAATCGAAGGCGTTATACGCTCCTGCCTGATTGAGTTTGGCGCAAATCACGAAGGCACTGCCTGGACTGACCCGGAGCTTTGCCACCTATGCGAGGCATACTGCGAGGACGGCAACAAATACTGGGTTATAGAAGACGAGGACGGCAAAATCATCGGCGGCGCAGGGATAGGACGATTAGAGGGCGCAGATGGCATATGCGAGCTGCAAAAAATGTATCTTTTACCCAAGGCGAGGGGAACGGGAATAGCCTACCGCCTTATGGAAAGAGCGCTTGAATATGCGAGGGAGCATTACAATCGCTGCTATCTTGAAACCCTTGATAATATGACTCGCGCTCAGCGGTTTTATGAAAAATGCGGATTTGTAAGAATTTATACTCCAATAACCGACACGGGGCATTTCGCCTGCCAGGTCAGGTATATCAGGGATTTATAAGGAGATGAGCATGAGGGCTTTTGAACTTATAGAAGAATTAAAAGAAGGTATAAGCTACGACGGTGAAAACACATGCGACACCCTAAAGGCGGGAGATGAAGGCAAGGAATTACGCCGAGTCGCTGTGACTATGATTGCAACGCTCGACGTTATTAAGTCCGCCACCGAATGGGGGGCAGACATGATTATAACCCACGAGCCTACATACTACGACCATATGGACAATATAATAAAGTCACCTGTGACCGATGCTAAGCGCGCGCTCCTTGAAAAAAGCAGTGCAGTCCTTTTCCGATATCATGATTATATGCACCGAGACCTGCCCGACGGAATAACCGAGGGTGAGCTTCATTATCTCGGTCTTAGTGGCAGACTTGAATTAACACCATATTTCGCCAGCTATATTTACAGGCTCGACGAGCCGATAAGCGCACTTGAATTAGCTAAGCTTATCGAAGAAAAGCTTGGAGTCAAGCAGGCAAAAATCGCAGGAGAGAGAAATAAAAAATCCTCCGTTCTGGCCCTTTGCTTTGGCACACCGGGCAGCGTTTTCAATATGCTCCTTGATGAAGAGGCGCAAATCATTCTCACAGGTGAGATTTGCGAATGGCGCGACGGAGAATATGCAAGAGATGCCGCCTCGCTTGGACTTAATAAGTCCGTTATCGCTATGAGCCATATAGGCTCGGAGAGAGACGGAATGAGGCTTCTTGCAAAAAAGCTGGCTGAGCGCCACACAGAGTTTGAAACCAAATATTTTGAGTGCGGCGAGGTGTATACTTACACCGACGGCATATAAGGGTATATAACAAAAATTCAAGGAGAAGTTACAATGAGAATTTTAACTGAAATCAAGCCTTTCAGAATGATAGGAAATCTGTATTTTGTCGGAACGAAAGAGGCCTCCTCGCATCTTATTGCAACGACCGAGGGCTTAATTCTGCTTGACACGGGGTATGCGGAATGCGCAGAATTAGTTATGAATTCAATCCGTGAGCTTGGATTTAAGGTTGAGGATATAAAATACATTCTTCACTCTCACGGTCACAGAGACCATACCGATGCTACTGCAGAAATTTTAAAGAGTTGCCCCGAGGCAAAAACGCTTTTATCCTTTAAGGATATTCGATATATCAAGGGCTTTACCCCCGATATAGATATTACAGACGGCTACAAGCTACGGCTCGGCGAGACGGAAATTCTCTGCCTCTTCACCCCGGGACACACCGAAGGCTCATGTTCCTTCTTCTTCGACATCACCGAGGACGGCGTGACCTACCGGGCAGGTACCTTCGGCGGCGCAGGCACAAATCAGCTGAAGAAGGACTATATGAACGAAAAGCAGGTTTCCTATCTTATGAGAGGCGAATTCTTCAAGAGCGTCTTTCGCCTTATGACGGAGCAGGTTGACGTTATGATAGGCAATCACACCTGGCATAATAAAACCCTCGAAAAGGGAGAGCTTGTCGGAAAAACCGAAATAAACCCTTACGTCGACAAAAATGAATGGACAAAATTCCTGAAAGGACTTACAAATACTATGGAAAACATTATCAAAGAAGAAACACGAACCAAATTTATAAACTACGCACACAGAGGCGCATCTCAGTACTGCCCCGAGAACACTCTTCTCTCCTTCTACACCGGTGTCTATATGGGTGCTAACGGAATTGAAACCGACGTTCACAGAACAAAGGACGGAGTTCTTGTTCTATTCCATGACAGTACCCTTGAGCGCGTCTGCGGCGTTGAGGGAAGGATTTCCGATTACACCTACGAGGAACTTTGCAAAATCCCCGTTAAGCGCGGCGAGCTTTACGACAGAATACCTACTCTTGAGGATTTCCTCACGCATTTCTCAGGATTCGACCTTACCTTTGCCATAGAATTAAAAGGACACGGAGTTGAAGAGGACGTAGCCGATATGATTTTCAAATACGGATACGAGAAAAAGACCGTCGTTACCTCATTCCATTTAGACTACATAAAGAAAATAAAGGCATATTCGCCCACGCTTAAAATAGGTCATCTTACCAAGGACGTAAGCGACGAGGCGACCGCCGAGCTTCTCGCCATAGGCTGCGACGAAATCTGCCCAGAGGCAAAGGATATAACACCCGAAAGAGTTGAAAAGTGGCACAGCCTTGGCTTCAACGTAAGAGCTTGGGGAGTTTATAACGAGGGACTTATGAAAGCTGCTTACGATGCGGGAGCCGACGGTATGACCGTTAACTTCCCTGATAAGCTGGTGGCTTATATCAAGGAGAAAAACAGCGCTGACGCCTGACCCTACCATAATGGCAACTCCGCCCCTCACCCCCCTTATTACCTAACCGAGGACGGCACTAACAAAATAACAATTTAAAGACTGCCTTATTTAAAATTCAGACAAACATAAACAAATAAAAAATGACAGAAGCATCTCTTCGTTTGAAGTGCTTCTGTCGTACTTTTATGCCTTCTTGATATAGTAACCACGGAGCTTCCGTTTTATATCTTAAGGCTTTATTCTTTATCTATTCTCTTTTCCATTTTTCTTACAACGAAATTAAGGTACAGTATTATGATTACGACGATAACTGCCGCAAAAGAGGAAAGCACCTGCTGAGCATACACGCCGTCTATGCCAAGGAAGCGGTTTCCTTCTCCCTGAATATAGTCAACGAGGGGTCTTGCCGCAAGCGTTGCAAAGAAGCCTGTAAAGCCTGCTACGGTGTTCTTTATGGCAAGTGTTCCCGTTCTTTTAGACCTACCTACGTAATCATATACAAGATTAACCGTTCCGCTGTTTATACCCGCCATTGCTATGGCGTGGCATAAGCTGTAAACTATATAGAATACGCCTCCTGCGAAGATATTAAATATATATCCTATCAACACTATGGTATAGCACACGGTCAACATATTAACAAAGGAAAATCTATCGGCAAATTTGCCCATTGGTATTGAGCATAGCGCTCTCGCTAAAGCTCCTACCGCCGAAAGCAGGGCTATTGCGCTCATGCTGAACGCAAGTTCCTTTTGCAAATATGTGCCATAGAAGGGCGTCGTTATGTAGTGTGCTATATTCCAGAGCATAAACAGCGGAATCAGCTTCATAAGGTTTTTATCGGTTACCGCTTCCTTTATCTGAAGCTTAACGCTTACAGACTCCTCCTTTTCCTCTACCCTTTCCTTTATGCCGAAAAGAAGGGCTGTGTGTATCACAGTCAGGGCAAAGAGGGTTATCCCCCCGATTATAAAGGCTACATTCAGCTCGCCTGCCGCCTCGAAATAGTCGATGACCGCTCCCATTCCAAAGGATATTATAACACCGGATATCAGCGACACAATTTCCTTTTTAGCCGTAAAGGAGCCTCTGTCATTATTTCTGACCGAGCTCATAAGCCAGGTCATTTTTGGTGAATATATAACGTTTTGAAGCACCTCTCCCATAAGAAGAAATGCGGCGAACATTACGGTTTTTACACCAGAAGGTATGTCAAACACGGGAATTAGATAAAGCATAGAAAACGACAGCTGATTTATTAGGTGCATCAGAATTATCGTTCGCTTTATCTTTTTCTTTCCCGAAAGAAACAGAGCTAAAAGCTGAAAGCCGAAGCCGAGGGAGATAAAGGAGCTTAAAACTCCCGTAAGTCCATCGGACATTCCTATCGACGTTGTAAGCTTCGCCAGATACGCAGAGCCTACGAAAAGCGCTATAAAATACTCAACTGCTGCCTCGATAATGTAAAGCAGACGGTTGGTTTTATAATATTCGGGCTCGCGCGCATCGTTTTCCGTACATGAAGCTGATGCTTCGGGAACTGCCGTCTTTAAGTCCTTCATAACAGATTTTCCTTTTTATACACTAATTATACTACGGGACGATTATAGCAAATATGTCCGCATTTATCAACAATGCTTTATCGAAAAGTTTTTCGATTTTTCCCGAAAATAATACATAAGGGTTGATTTCGACCTTCCGTTAATATATAATATAGTTGATTTTTGCAGGAATTTTCATTAATTACCTCAAAAAGCAGGAGATTATAAATGGTTACACTCTCAAAGCTTGCCAAAATGGCTAACGTTTCTATTTCCACAGCGTCAAAGGCTTTTTCTATGAGCCCTGAGGTTAATGAAGAAACGAGAAATATGATATTTGATATTGCAAAGCAGCACGGCTGCTTTAAGAAATTCTATAAGGCTAAATTCCCGAAGCTGGTTATAGCTATTATCTGCCCCGAATACAAGAGCCTTTACTACGGCTCTCTACTGACTGCTTTGCAGGAGGAGCTTGAGAGAAGAGGCTGCGACGTTTGCGTCAGCGCTACCAACTTTACCTGTGATATGGGAGAGGAGCTTTTCAACTATTACTCCACCTACACCGAGGTTGACGGAATTATCTCCATCGGTTTTAATATTAGCGATAAGGGCTTTGATTTTGACAGAGTTCCAACTGTCGGAATAGGCTCAAGCTGTCCTGACAATATAAAGTGCGTTATGTCCGGCGCTTTAGAGCAGGCAATTCTCTATTTCAAGCGCAGAGGTGTCAGGGATATAGGCTTTATCGGAGAAAGCCTCACCGGAAGTAAGCTCCGCGGATTCAGAGAAACTATGGAAAAATTTTCTCTTGAGATTGACGAGGGATTGATAGGTCTTACCGAGAAGAGATTTTCCGAGGGTGGATATGCTGCTATGAGCCGTATGCTTGATGACGGAGGGCGGCCTCGGGCGCTTATATGCGCTTACGACAGTATGGCAATCGGCGCTATGAGATGCATAAGAGAGAGGGGACTTAGAATCCCCGAGGATATAGCCATTATCGGTATGGACGATATACCCGTCGCAAAGTATCTTTATCCCTCACTCTCCTCAATAGACTTGAAGAGCGAAGAAATTGCAGCGAGCGCTACTATGGCAATTATCGGCAAAATACTCGGCAAGTCTTACGAAATCAAGCCAATATCTGCAACCCTCAATTTAAGAGAATCCTCAAATCTTTAGTAATCCTTCAGAAGGGAATTTCTGTTATGAAAAAAAGAGAGCTTGTTGTTTTTGCAGGTCAGTCCAACATGATGGGAGCCGGTGTACTTCCACCTAAAATTAAAATTGAGGCTGAAAATTCATTTGAATATAAGCATAAGAATAAAAGGCTCGCAAGCCAGGGAGAATTTACCCCTGCCAATAATCCTGCCGGAGAATTTTCTTACGTTGATATAGAGTTTGCCTATTCTGACGAGAACCGGGACAACTCGGGCAACAGCCGACTGAACGATTATATTCACACCACGTATTTCTGTCCTGCTATGTATAATTTGTCCCCCACCGGGAAGGGAGAGCTTTCCTTCTCCACGTTTTCCGAAAGCGCCCCTCAGGGCGGCGCTTGTATAGCTCCGCTTTTCGCTATGGAGTGGGAAGGTTTAGGTCAAGTATCTGCTTACGCTCATATTGCCAAGGGCGGCGTTTCTATAAAGCACTACTTTACCGATGCTATGGGCGAAGAGTACAAAGAAAAAATGGAGCTTTATAACGAAAAGTACGGACGCTCCTATAATACGCAGCTTAACCTTAACGGGCGCCAGGCGGGGGCTGCGGAGTATTTTTGCGAGAAGACGTTGGATTTCTTCTCCGAGGCTGAGGAGAAATTCCAGACAGAGGATTTATCCCGCAAAATCTTTGTATGGATACAGGGAGAAAGCGATGCAGGATATTCCACTCTTGAATACCTTACAATGCTTGAGGTGCTTTGGGGAAGGCTTAAGTCCTTAGGCTTCACTCATTTCTTTATGGTACGCATAGATTTCTTTGGGAACAAGAGAATAACGAACACTATGGACGCTCAGGAATTATTCTGCAAATTTAACACGGGCTGCTATATGGCGACCAGGGCGCTCTCATATATTCCCTATCCGAGGGACGACTCGTATAAGCTTTACAAAAGGGAGCCTGTGGAATACAAATGCGGCAGAGATACCGCATACGGTCACGGAAACCCTCATATAAATGAAGAGGGCTTTGCGATAGCGGCAAAAAGACTTGCTATGAATATGGACAGAGTTCTTAACCAAGGGCAGATGCCACTCCTTGAAGAGGAGCTTGTAACGGTTCTTAAATACGATAACATAGACAGCATCGATGCGCTTATTGAAGCCGAAGAGCATAATTGACGACAGATTCATATTTGTCTTTAGCGCATCTGTCGGTTAAACCTTTTACAAAGGAGTAAAAACATGGAAATTCCAAGACTTGGGAAATACAAGCACTACAAAGGCTCTCTTTACGAGCTTATCCATATTGCAAGGCACAGTGAGGAGCCTGATGTTCTTATGGCGGTTTACCGTGCGCTTTACGGTGAGGGCGAGGTATGGGTCAGACCTCTTTCTATGTGGGACGAGGAGGTTATCGTTAACGGCTGCGTTACGAGGAGATTTACCTACGCCGGAGATTAAAGGGGAGCTGTCTTGAATTTTTAAAAACATAAAACGGCGCTGACCGAGCGAGGACGATAAAAGTCATACACGCCCGCCGACAGTCAGCGCCGTTTTATATTTTGTTTTTTATTCTATTTCGTTTTTCAAATCCCTCGTCATAAGCTCTATCATAGCTTCCTTCGGAGGCTTCCCTCTTTTTATTACGTTATAAACCGCCTCTGTTATGGGCATTTCCACTCCATACTTTTCGGAAAGGCGCATAGCCGCTTCAAGGGCGTGATAGCCTTCAACTACCATTCCTATCTCCCTCGATGCCTCCTCGTAACTCTTTCCTTCACCGATAAGCACACCGCAACGATTGTTTCTCGAATGGTGAGAGGTACAGGTTACTATAAGGTCGCCTATCCCTGCAAGGCCCATAAAGGTTCTGCGGCGGCAGCCCATCGCAAGTCCCATTCTGGTTATCTCCGCAGCTCCCCTCGTTATCAGCATAGCCTGGGAGTTATCCCCAAAGCCCATGCCTCGGTTTATTCCGGAGGCTATGGCAACAATATTCTTCAGCGCTCCTGCGATTTCTACTCCGAGAACGTCTGTATTTGTGTATACACGCATACAGGAGCTGGCAAAAACCTTCGCTATTTTCATAGAGGTTTCCTCATCCTCGCAGGCGGAAACGATGGAGGTGGGAAGGCCCTTTGCTACCTCCTCTGCGTGAGTGGGGCCGGAGAGAGCGGCAAGCTTATAGGAAAGCTCCCGGCGATTAAGCTTTATCTCTTCGTCAATAATCTCTGTCATTGTTTTAAGGGTCGTATGCTCAATTCCCTTAGCTGCACTGACGAGAATTGCCCCATTCTCTATATAGGGAGCCGCCTTTGCCGCCGTTGCTCTTATAAATTCAGAGGGTACGACGAAAAGCACAAGCTCCGCTCCCTCACAGGCTTCCTTTAAGCTTTTTGTATATTTGAGTCCTTCGGGAAGCTTTGCTCCGGGGAGATTTTTATGAGTGCGGGTTGCACTAAGAGTATCTATTTCAGCGCCGATTGCCGACCAAAGTACAGTGTTATGCCCGTTTTCAACCAAGAGCGCCGCAAGAGCTGTTCCCCAGGTACCTGCGCCAAGCACACATATTTTATTCATAGCAGAAATCCTCCGATATGCACCGACT
>CAJGCM010000088.1 GCA_904501765.1 uncultured Clostridia bacterium
AATCCCGCAGCCTTTTACAGAGCCTATAAAACTGACAAAATGGAGGAGCTTGACAGGCTCCGTGTGGATATATGTATGGAATGCGGCTGCTGCTCGTTTATCTGCCCGGCAGGGAAGCCGTTAGCGCAGACGAATAAGCTTGCAAAAGCAAAGCTCCGTCAGTGGAAAGAAACCCGGAAGGAGGGGAAATAATATGCAAAATGAGCTTAACGTATCAATAGCCCCTCATATAAAATCCCCGAGAACCACGACAGGGATTATGCTTGACGTCATAATTGCTCTTTGCCCTGCGGCTATCGCAGGTATAATTATATTCGGCATAGGCGCATTCGCTGTTATTGCTATGTCCGTTATAGCAGCTGTTGCGGCTGAATACTTATTCTGCCTTATAACCAAAAGACCAAATACGGTGAAGGATTTGAGTGCCGCTGTAACAGGACTTTTACTTGCGCTGAATCTCCCCGCAGACACACCTGTGTGGCAGGTCGCCATAGGCGCAGTGTTTGCCGTGATTTTCGTAAAATGTATTTTCGGCGGTATAGGTCAGAATTTTGCTAACCCCGCAATTACAGCAAGAATTTTTATGCTGATAGCCTTTACCAACGTAACCGTTTCGGCATATCCCATCTGGCAGAAGGTTGACACCATAAGCTCGGCAACACCCCTTGCTCAGCTTACAGATAAATCTCTTCCAAATCTTCTTGACCTCTTTATCGGTAACCGCGGTGGAGCAATAGGCGAGGTTTGTATAGCTGCGTTGCTTATAGGAGCGGTGTACCTTATAGTAAAAAAGGTTATATCTCCCGCAGCGCCCTTGGCGTTTATCGGTACGGTTTATGCGATGTCCTTGATTTATGAGGGCGGCGATTTTATAATGAGCCTTGGCTGGATAATGTCAGGTGGACTTGTGCTTGGCGCCTTCTTTATGGCAACCGACTATGCGACCACACCTACCACGACGGTAGGAAAGATAGTATTTGGTGTGGGCGCAGGACTTATTACTGCGATGATACGCTTCTTCGGCACATATCCTGAGGGCGTGTCCTACGCTATTCTTCTTATGAATATCCTTACTCCCTATATTGACAGATTTACACAGAGAAAGCCGTTTGGGGGTGACGCAAAATGAATAAAACGGTAAAAAGCGTAGTAGTTTTATCTCTTATATGTCTTATTTGCGCAGCTCTTCTCGGCGGAGTTAATATGCTCACCGCTCCTCTGATTGCAGAGCAGGAGCGAGTAGCTGCAGAGGAGGCTCTTCGCGAGGTGCTTCCGGGCGGCGAGAATTTTGTGGACGTTGATAAGTTAACCTATCCCAATATCTCTGCGGATATAGACGAGATAAAACGCGCAAGCAACGGTGGCTACGTCTTCAAAATAATAACAAAGGGCTATAACGACGGGCTCGTTATTATGTGCGGTATTGATTCCGAAGGTAAGGTAACCGGAGCGAAGCCCATAGCATCAAACGAAACCAAGCACGTTGAGGACAGCTATGGCGAGAACTTCGTCGGTAAGGATGCGTCCGGTGCAGGAAAGGTTGATACGGTTTCCAACTCAACCGAAACCACCGCTGCATATAAAAACGCAATTCTTGACGCGCTTAAGGCTTATGAAATCATAAAAGGAGGTGCGGGTGCATGAAGAGTAAAGAAAATAAAAATCCTTTATCCATCGTGCTGAAGGGGCTTATAGTTGAAAACCCTGTTTTCGTTCTCGTTCTCGGAACTTGTCCCACCCTGGCAACTACCTCCGAGCTTAAAGGCGCCCTTGGTATGGGAATTGCGGCAATGCTGGTGCTTATATGCTCAAACCTCGTAATATCTCTTCTCCGTAATCTCATTCCCGATATCGTGAGAATACCTTGCTATATAGTAATCATCGCAGGTTTCGTAACGGTAGTTCAGATGCTAATGCACGCATACCTGCCTGAAATCTATTCGATGCTTGGCATTTATTTAGCTCTTATAACGGTTAACTGTATCATACTCGGAAGAGCGGAAATGTACGCAAGTAAAAACAATCCCTTGAATTCGGCGCTTGACGGTCTTGGAATGGGACTTGGATTTACCTTCGCCCTTCTTTGTATGGCGTTTATTCGAGAGGTGTTCGGAAGCGCAAGGTTCTTTGGGCTTTCGATAGCCTTCCTTGAGCCGTTCAAGATAGAATTTCTCACTCAGGCGCCGGGCGGCTTCTTTGTGTTCGGCGTTATAATAGCGGTGCTTAACGCTATATCAAACGGCAGAGCTGTAAAGAAAAAGGACTTCTCCTGCGAGGGCTGTCCCTCCGCTGCATCCTGCGGCGGCGAATGCGGCGAATGCAAGAAGGAGGAAGCGTAAATGGAGCTGTTTAAAAGTCTTATAATCATTCTTATGGGCTCGGTTCTCGTAAATAACTACGTTCTCTCCAGATTCCTCGGAATATGTCCCTTCCTCGGTGTGTCAAGAAAACTTGACCAGGCGGCGGGAATGGGTGTTGCGGTAACCTTTGTAATGCTTGCGGCAACAGCCGTTACCTTCCCGATACAGATGCTACTTGATTATTTCGAGATAGGATATCTTCAAACGATAGTATTTATTCTCGTAATTGCCGCTCTCGTGCAGTTTATTGAAATACTTATGAAGAAATTTATACCCGCTCTTCACAAGAGCCTCGGCGTATATCTTCCTCTTATAACCACCAACTGCGCCGTTCTCGGAGTAACGATAAACAACGTTGCGGATAAATACAATTTCTTTGAATCTATGGTCAGCTCCCTCGGCTGCGGACTTGGCTTCTTACTTGCAATGGTTCTGTTTGCGGGAGTAAGACAGAAGATAGAGGATGCAGATATTCCCAAGGCATTCAAGGGTATACCTGCCACGCTTATAGCCGCATCAATAGTTTCTCTTGCCTTCTTCGGCTTCAGCGGCGTTATTGACAATATGTTTGCGTAAGGGGGATGGCTTTATGTATGAAATATTAAAAGCTGTAGCGGTCCTCTTTGGCGCAGGACTTTTAGCGGCTGTGCTTCTTGCCATAACCTCTCACTTTTTCGGTCAGAAGAGTGAGGAGAAATTGGCTAATATCAGGAACTGCCTTCCCGGAGCAAACTGCGGCGCCTGCGGATTTGCCGGCTGCGATAGCTATGCCGAGGCACTTGCAAAGGGAGAGGCTGCAGCCAATCTCTGTATTCCCGGTGGCGGTACTGCTGCGGCGGAAATAGCAAAGCTTATCGGCGGCGAGGCAGGCGAGGTCGATAAAAGGGTCGCCTTCGTTCATTGCGGAGGGACCGTCCATGCTACCGAAAAGGTGGCGGAGTTCGTCGGTATGAATACCTGTCGAGGCAAAAATCTTACCTTTGGCGGTGACGGCGTATGTAAATTCGGATGCCTCGGATGCGGTGACTGCGCTGATGTTTGCCCTGTAGAGGCAATCGAAGTAAAAGATGGTATTGCAAGAGTAAAGAGGGATGAGTGTATAGGCTGCGGAAGATGCGTTACCGAATGTCCGAAGCATATAATTTCCCTAATACCTCTTGATGCAAAGGCGGCGGTGGCTTGCTCGAATAAGCAGAAGGGCGCTGCCGTAAGAAAGCTTTGCAAGGTTGGATGCATCGCCTGTCGTAAATGCGAGAAGAGCTGCGAATACGGAGCTATAAAGGTTATAGACGACCTGGCGGTAATCGATTACGAAAAATGTGTCAGCTGCGGAAAATGCATAGAGGTGTGTCCCGTCGGATGCATCGTGGAGGCTTCTGCGGCTTGTAAAGGATGTAGCTGTGGCGGCGATAACTGACGGTTGCGGATGCAGTGGGGAGAACAATAAGTGGGGGTTTTCGAAAAAAATCAGAAACGACCTGATTCTTATTGCAGTCGCCCTGCTGATATCCTTGACCTCGGCGCTATTTTTCTTCTTTACAGGGGATATGGGCGAACATGTGGCCGTAATAATAAACGGAAAAGAAGAGGCCCGATATTCACTTTCGGAGGACAGAGAGGTGCGTATCGGATACGAGGGGGAAGAGTATTATAATCTTCTCGTCATAAAGGACGGATGCGCATTTGTCAGTGAGGCAGATTGCCGTGACGGTATATGTGTATCTCACAGAGCCATAAGCAGAGAGGGAGAAACGATAGTTTGCCTGCCACACAGGCTTGTCGTTGAAATTGTAAATGAATAAAACAAAAAGACTTACCCTCCTTGCTCTGTCCGTTGCGATAGCTATGATACTGTCCTATATCGAGCTTCTGTTGCCCCCTATATTCACAGCTGTGCCGGGGGTGAAAATGGGACTTGCCAATATAGTGGCGCTGTTTATCCTCTATAAGCTCGGACCCGTGGAGGCTTTTGCGGTTTCGATAATAAGAGTGAGTATGTCCGCTTTGCTTTTTGGAACTGTTTTAACATTTGTATACAGCCTTGTCGGAGCTACTCTTAGTCTTCTTGTGATGTGGCTTCTCAAAAGAACCGACCTGTTTTCCGTGACGGGAGTCAGTATCTCTGGGGCTGTTACCCATAATCTTGGGCAAATACTTGTGGCTATGATAATTCTCGGCACTAAAGAGATAATCTATTATATGGCTATTCTTGCGGTGACGGGAATAATATCGGGAGTCCTCGTCGGGCTTCTTGCGGGGCTTCTTGTTGTAAAAATCAATTTGGCAAAATAAAACCTTGGCGTTTTTGTCGGTGCATTTTGCCTCTAATAAATGAAAAAGGGAATAAAGATATGAAAAAAGTCTTAAGTCTTATTCTTCTCTGTGCTACGCTTGCGACATTCCTCGTAGGGTGCGGAGGCTGTATTTCCACAATAGGCGTGGGATATCACAGCGTAGTCAGCGCAACCGATGCCGAAGGAGAGAAAAACGGCAAGGGGAACGTGGTTTATACCGTTGCCGCAGTTATTCTTGACGTGTTTGGCAGGGTAGCTGAGTGCCGCATTGACGTGGCAGATATAAAAATGGAATATACAAGCAGTGGCGAAGCCTTGCCTAAGAGCGAATTTTTGACGAAGCGTCAAATGGGCGATGCGTACGATATGTTCAACGACGGGCTTATGTGGTACGAGCAGGCAACTGTTTTTGAAAGACTTGCCGTCGGTAAAAATATTGACGGTATCCGTTCTATGGTAGCTGAGGGCGGTGGAGGAAACGGAAGAGTTGTAAATGCAGGCTGCACCATAACCGTGTCGGATTTTGCCCTTGCTGTTGAGGACGCTATAAAGAATGCCACGACACCCGTAGCCTATGATTCGGGACTCGGCCTTGCAATAAGTACCTCGGTTGAGAAGCTTGTCAGTGCCAATGGTGATAAAAACGGTGAGATAAAGCTTTTGACAGACGTAAAGGCTGTGTTCTATACAGGAGAGGAAACCTCTGCATACTTTGGCGGCTCATTTACTTGCGGATTTGCCTTTGATAAAAACGGGGGCGCAAAGACCGATGTTCCCGGTGCCGTAACGAAAAAAGGATTTACCGTTGTAACTGTAGGAATTTAATTTTAATTGTTAGCCCGAGGGCGTGTATAGTTTACGCCCTCGCTTCTTCGTTTGTAGGAGCTGAAAATGAAGTTAATAAAAAAAATAACTGTCGCCGTTTTGATAATTGCGACCGTTGCCTTAAATCTTGTATCCTGTGGTCTTTTTAGTAAACAAAAGTTTACAAAGCACAGCTTTGAGTGCTTTGACACTCTCTCCACAGTTATAGGATATGAATATTTTAAGGGCGGCTTTGATACGATAGCGGAAAGAATTGTTGATAGACTTTTGGAATATCACCGCTTGTATGATATTTACAACGAGTATGACGGAATAACCAACCTTGCCACATTGAATAAGGCGGCAGGGAGAGGCGTTGCACTGAAGGTTGATAAAAAAATCGTAGACCTACTCCTGTTTGCCAAAGAGGCGCACACACTTACAGGCGGTGAGGTGAACGTGGCTTTCGGCTCCGTTCTATCATTGTGGCACGATTGCAGAGTGGCGGCAAAGGCGGACCCTGATGAGGCAACTCTCCCGTCACCCTCAGCGCTTCTTTCGGCTTCTATGAATACCGATATATCAAAAATCGTAATTGACGAGAAAAGCTCCACTGTGGAAATCACTGACCCCGGCGTAAAAATTGACGTTGGAGCTGTGGCAAAGGGCTACGCTACCGAAATGGTTGCAAGAGAGCTTGAGAATGAGGGAATTTCCGGATACATTTTGAACATTGGCGGAAACGTAAGGGTGGTAGGCTCAAACCCCGACGGAGAGCCTTTCGGCGTAGGTATAGAAGACCCGAGGAAAGGGAATACGGATTATCTTGCGATAGTTGGGTTAAGAGGAGCATCTGTCGTAACCAGTGGCTCCTACCAGCGCTTCTTTACGGTAGGCGGCAAAAATTATCACCATATAATAGATAAGGATACGCTTTATCCTGCAGAAGGTTATGTTTCCGTGTCTGTAATATGCCCCGATTCTGGTCTTGCTGACGTTCTCTCAACCGCCCTGTTCCTTATGAGTCTTGATGCGGGTGAGGACCTGATAAATTCGATAGATGGCGCCGAGGCTCTATGGCTTCTTCCTGACGGTATAGTGAAAACGACAAAAGGCTTTAATGCTTTTGAGGTTGATAAATAATATCAAATACGGCAGCTCTTATAGAAGTGTGAAAAATGCTTTTATAGGGGCCGCCTTTTTATATTTGGTATACCCGAGGTAAAGGAAATGTAGCCGTCAATCCTTGGGATGCTAAAAAAACGCATTGACTTTTTTGCTCGGGTAACATATAATTAGATTAAAAGACATTGGTACACTACTCATTGCATATCGGAGGAATTTCTTTTGGATATAGTAATACTGACAGCTATTGGCGTTGGCGGAGCCACTGTCATAGGCTCGCTTATAGGCTTTGTTTTCAGAAATCTATCACACAAATTCAGCGACATAATCCTCGCCTTTGCCGCAGGAGTTATGCTGGCAGCGGCTGTTCTTGGCTTGGTTATGCCGTCGCTGGAGCTTGGTGGAGATTACGGAATAATTGTAACCGTTGCGGGAATTTTTACAGGCGCTATCCTTATGAAGATTGTCGATAAGCTCGTTCCTCACCTTCACAATCTCGGGAAGGGCAAGGAGGGCTTTGCCGAGGTTGGTGAAGAGGTAAAACGGGAAAAAACGAAAATAGATAAAGCGATGCTCTTCGTGTTGGCGATAGCTATACACAATCTCCCCGAGGGAATTGCCGCAGGCGTCGGCTTCGGAGGAGGGGATACTATGGGAGCGCTCTTTATTGCAGGTGGAATAGCCCTTCAGAATATCCCCGAGGGTATGGTAATAATAGCGCCTATGCTTGCTGCGGGAATAAAGCCGGGTAAAGCATTCCTGTATGGGGCGCTTACGGGAGCCGTTGAAATATTAGGCACCTTTATAGGATATTTTGCAATAAGCATCGCAGGGGCGATACTGCCTTTTTCTCTGGCCTTTGCCGGTGGAACGATGCTCTACGTAATAAGCGACGAAATGATTCCCGAAACCCATGCTCACGGTAGTGAAAGCGGAGCAACCTTCGCCCTTCTTGCGGGCTTCTGCCTTATGCTGGTGATGGACGTACTCTTGACTTGATTGACAGTTGATTTTTAATTATGAGCTTGTATTTTTTGCTGAAAAGTACAAGCTCTTTTCTTTTTTGCTTTTTGTGTGATTTTGAAGGTTTTTTGCATGGAAATTAGCCTAAAAACGGTATTTTAGGGGGATTTTTTTGCGAAATTTAACATTTTGTCAAGCTCTATTCGTGTTTTTTTGCAAAATGACTAAAGAATGTTCAGAGTGTAGAAAAAAACGCCGTAAATTTGTGCAAATCTTATAATAGGCGGATTAAATCATTTCGTTGACTTGTTTTATGTTTTTAATGGATAAATATGTAAATATGATTTACCAAAATGCTATATAGTTGCGATTTTAGCGGTTTTATCAGCGGTTTTTTGTAAATTTTATTTACTAAAACTTAAAAAACGTTTTCTTGTCACAAAATGTTATGTAAACTTTTATTTACATTCTTTTTTTGAACGAGAAAAAATGGCAAAAATGCTCAAAAAAATAATTCTTCACCTCAAAAACCTGTTGTTGACTTTTAATTTATATTATGATATAATACCATCTGTAAAATACTTGCGCCACGTTGGGCGCAGGCAATTAGCAAAAGAATTTCTTGGAGGAAAACATTTCATGAGAAAGTCATTGTTTCGGAAAGTAATATGCATGCTTCTTTCTGTTACAACCTTGTTCGGTCTTCTCGCTGTGTCTGTTTTTGCTGCCTCTGAAAGGCCAAGTGAGCTTAAGCCTGAGAGCACAGCCACGTCTCTTAAAGATATGCAGCAGCTTGTAGGAACCAGCTCCTATGCTGACTATATGGCGGACCACACCGATTACGTAAAAGGGTTGGGACCTATTTTGATTCCCAATTCCACCGTCGTTGGTGAAGAATGCGAAATTAAGGTTGTTGGTGAAAGTAAAGAATGCATTACTTCCTACGAAAAGGACAAATCCGCTTGGGATGAGTTCGGATGGGAGGAGAATAAGGACAAGGCTCTTTATCTTCCCGCTACAGGTAAGGCTACCTGGCATTTCACAATTCCCGATGGTGCAAGCAGCCTTTATTTCATTAAAATCGAATATTACAACTGCCAGACCTCTGAAAGCAGCGTGAGCTCAATTCAGCGTAAGCTGTATATTGACGACAGAGCGCCCTTCTCTGAGGCGAGCTACATAACCCTCGCTAAGCATTGGACTACGGACAATGCGAAGGTTGTTATAACCGAAACTGACGAGGAGCTTGATTATTCCGTAAGATATTACGGTGACGATAAGGGTCGTTACAAGGAAATTACGGATATATACAAGGACGAGAAAACCGGCAAGACTATGAAGAAGGTCACCACCTATACCCTTCAGCAGGATATCAACGGTAACTCTATGTC
>CAJGCM010000089.1 GCA_904501765.1 uncultured Clostridia bacterium
CTCGCTTCGTCATAATTCAGGACGTGACTACATAGCGTCCAGAGGCGAATATCTTAACGCAATGATTTTGGCAAAATATCTTGGATTTGATTTCATTGATGCAAAGAAGATTATCTTCTTCAAGGAAGACGGTACCTTTGATGCCGATAAAACCAATGATATCGCAAGAGAGCGTCTTTCTAAATACGAATATGCTGTAATCCCCGGTTTCTACGGCTCAATGCCTAACGGAACAATCAAAACCTTCTCCCGAGGCGGCTCTGATATCACAGGTTCTATCGTTGCAAGAGCGGTGAGCGCTAATATTTACGAGAACTGGACCGACGTTTCCGGCTTCCTTATGGCGGACCCGAGATGCATTGATAACCCCAAGACTATAAATATGATAACCTATAAAGAGCTTCGTGAGCTTTCTTATATGGGAGCAACAGTTCTTCACGAGGATGCGATTTTCCCCGTCAGATACTCAAAAATTCCAATCAATATCAAGAACACCAACCGTCCTGATGATAAAGGAACCCTGATAGTTCCCGATACTGACGAAATCAGCACAGATGTGATTACTGGAATTGCAGGAAAAACAGGATTTTCTACCATAACGATAGAGAAGGATATGATGAACGCCGAGCTTGGCTTCGGTCGCAGAGTTCTTGAGGTAATTGAAGAGAATGGAGTATCCTTTGAGCATTTCCCCTCGGGCATTGATACTATGTCGGTGGTCGTTCCAACTAAAGCTCTTCAGAACAAGCGTGCGGATATTATGGCAGGCATATGCAAGGCTGTAAATCCCGATAATATTTTCGTAGAAGAAAATCTTGCCCTTATCGCAATAGTTGGTCGCGGTATGGTAAAGGCAAAAGGAACAGCGGCAAGAATATTCACCGCCCTTGCGAATTCGGGCGTTAATATTCGTATGATAGACCAGGGTTCTTGTGAGCTTAACATAATCGTAGGTATAGATTCTAACGATTATATAACGGCTCTTAATGCAATTTATAACGAATTTGTACGCTGAATTTTAATAAAAGAACAGCTTTAACCTTCGTATTGCTAAAAAAGCGATGCGAGAGGAGTAAAGCTGTTCTTTATTTTTTCAATCTATTTCTTGTCCTTCAAAATATTGTCTGTAATGTTTTTATGTGAAGAGAAAAATAATAACTATAGGACGAAAAAAGGAGTTAGACAAAATATATGACAAAGAGTATATTAAAATTTGTCGCAAGTTTTATTTTAATTAGTATTTTTGCCTGTTCTGTGAGCGCTGAGGAAGGGGTAAGCTGGTATGTTAAAAGATCCGGAAACGCAAGACCTGCAATCGATGAGAATCAGCGTATTATCGAAAAATACAACGGTTATTACATTGATAAAAACGTCAGCGACACCTCTGCCGAAAAGATAATATATCTGACCTTCGACGCAGGATATGAGAACGGAAATGTAGAAAAAATTATGGACACGCTTAAAGAAAAAAACGTACCTGCGGCATTTTTTGTCCTTGATAATATTATTATCAAAAATACCGACCTTATAAAAAGAATGGAAGCGGAAGGGCATACGGTTTGTAACCATACACGCAATCACAAGGATTTAACTAAATGTACCGACGAGGAAATAAAAAGCAACGTGCTACGCCTTGAGGAGATTTATAAAGAAAAAACAGGGTATGACATGGCAAAATATTTCAGATTTCCCGAAGGTAAATATAGCGAAAGGTCATTGAAGGTGATTTCTGATTTAGGTTATAAAACAATATTTTGGAGCTTTGCTTACGCTGATTGGGATAACGACAATCAACCGCCCCTTGATACTTCAATCAAAAAAATACTTGATAATACGCACAACGGAGAGGTAATACTTCTTCACCCAAATTCGGAAACAAACGCAAAAATTCTTCCAACACTTATCGACAAATGGCGAGAGATGGGATATGAATTCGGAACTCTTGATCGCTTGACGAGAGCGTAATATAATTTATTATTTATTAATTTTTTAAATACCGGTACAGGAATTAAAAAAACAAAGAGAGCGAATCTTAAGAAACGCTCTCTTTTTGATACTTAAATTATTCTGTTATTCCGTTTTTGCGCTTGATTTCCTCAAGACGCTCGTTCTCCGTAACGTCGTCAACCATTATAGCTTCAACGTCACTGTTATCACGTCGTTCTTCGGGATGTTCCTCGTAGTATGGGTCTATCATTATTTCCTTAATTTTGAAATAAGCGGCGTAGACCTTCATATAAGCAAACAGCGAGAATAAAAGCGCAAGGGGAGCTGCAACCGCAAAGGGAACAAGTATACCGCCTGTTCCGAAGAGGAATACAAATTCAAGAATTATTCCAAGAATTATACCAAGGAACGCCAAAATGTTTCTCTTGAAGCCGAGAAGTGCAAAAATAAGAGAATTCTTCAAGATTTTTAATACTGTCAACTTGAACGTTACCATTTGAACGTATATGTAATATCGCATAAAGAAATACAGTATTGATATGACAACGCTACACCAGAACATAATTGAAACGAGAAAATCGGAAGTTCCGGTCATGGTAAGGTATATGTTCATAAACAAGATTGAGCATATAATAAGGTCTATGATACCAAAGGGAAGCGCTTGCTTATAATTTCGCTTTACTGCATACCAGAAATCGCTCCAGACAAATACCGGCTCTCCGGAGGCAATATTTCTCAAAATATAAGCGGTTCCTACGTTTACAAGTCCGAAGGTAAACAGCGTCAGGGCGCCTATTCCGTAGAATATATAGGTAACAATAGTTGACGCTAACGTCTGGTTTTGCAATCCTTCAAGGGCGAAAATTGTCATCTGGAAGGGGGTTGCATCGGGTTGGGATGCAAATAAGCCGGATAAATTTTGGAACAGGTCAGATAATGGCAAGAAAAATGGGGTTTTAAAATATCCCGAAAGGTTGCATATGAGGAAGAATAGAGGGAAATTTCCGAGAACCATGAAAATATTAACCGAAACAATCTTACCGAAGTTATTTTTCAAGGTATAGAAAAATCTTTTGAATCCTCCGTTTTTGTCGACAGAGTTCTTGCTTATACCTTTTCCATCCCTTGTAAAATCAAAAATCTTAAGTTTTTTTGAAGAGCCTTTCTTTTTTTCCAAAGTGCCAAACTCCTAAAATTCAATATTGCATTTATATAATAACATAAATTTTTCTTAAATACAATGAATTTACTTAAAATTTCACAATAATTTAATTATTGGAATTAAACTTGATTTCTCTTTTAAATAAGGTAATATTAACCGCCTCGCCTTAATAAGTTGTACTAAATAAGGAAAACGAGGTAATTGTTTATGAAAAAAATTCTTTGCTTAGTTTTAACGTTTATTCTGTTATTTGGAATGTGTCTTGTATCATTTGCCGAAAATGGTACAAATAGCGAGGCAGAAAGTAATCTCAACTTTGACGTGGAAGCAAAATCAGCAGTTTTAATGGAGGCATCAACCGGAAATATTCTTTACTCTAAAAATAGAAACGCTTCTTTGCCTCCGGCATCTGTAACAAAAATAATGACCATCCTTCTTGCGATGGAGGCGCTTGAAGATGGTTTGTTTTCTCTTACCGATTCTGTGTCTGTCAGCGCTAATGCTGCTTCTATGGGTGGTAGCCAGGTATTTTTAAAGGAAGGCGAGAAAATGACGGTTGAGGACCTTTTAAAATGCACCATTATTGCCAGCGCCAATGATGCGGCTGTAGCCTTAGCCGAACTGGTTTCGGGGAATGAAGAGGAATTTGTTCGAAAGATGAACGCAAGAGCTATGGAGCTTGGAATGAAAAGCGCTTGCTTTGAAAATGTAACAGGGCTTGACGATACCGTAAAAAATCACACACTCAGCGCAATGGACATAGCTATAATGTCACGAGAGCTTATGAAACACGAGCTTGTAACAAAGTACAGCTCTATATGGCAGGATACAATTCGAAATGGAGCTTTTACTCTTACCAATACTAACCGTCTGGTCAGATTTTACGACGGTTGTAATGGACTTAAAACAGGCTCGACGGATAAGGCGGGATATTGTATGAGTGCTACGGCTAAAAGAGGTAATATGCAGCTTATAGCGGTAGTTATGGGAGCGGAAACCCGCGATAAACGCAACGCAATAGCTAAAACGCTTCTTGATTACGGATTTTCGAAATATGCTCTTTTTGAGAAAGGAGAAGAGGAGTTTCAATCTATTGATGTTCTCGGTGGAGTCAAAGAGAAAACCACGCTTTATTCCTCTTCGGTATGTGCTGTTGTAAATAAAAACGACCTTAATAAAATTAGTGCGAAATATAACCTTCCCGAAAAGCTGTCGGCTGCAGTTAAGGCGATGGAGGAGGTTGGGAAAATTGAATATTACGTTGGGGAAGAAAAAATCGGAGAAAGCATTTTATATTCAAAGGAAGATATTCCTAAAATAACCTTTCTTGAGCTTTATGGGAGGATGATAGGGAAAA
Source organism: uncultured Clostridia bacterium (assembly GCA_904501765.1). Lineage (GTDB taxonomy): Bacteria > Bacillota > Clostridia > Oscillospirales > CAG-272 > UBA1740. The sequence continues at coordinate 4,467 of CAJGCM010000089.1, forward strand.
TATTTTTATCACAAAAACAATAATATATTCGTTTTTTAGTCGATAGTACTTGAAAAATAAATATTTATATTGTATAATATTTTTCAAGCAAATTTTATAAGCAAAGGAATTAAAAATGTCAGTTAAAGTAAATGAAAAATTCATTAAAAGTTTTGTTTCCGAGGATGAAATATCAGCGATTATCCCCGAGGTAAAAAATGCGCTTTTATCCGTTAAGAAAAGAGACGGTCTTGGCGCAGATTTTCTAGGTTGGGTAGATTTACCCGAGGCATATGACAAGGAAGAGTTCGCAAGAATCAAGGTGGCTGCTGATAAAATAATAAAGAGCTGCGATATATTCGTAGTAATAGGTATTGGCGGATCCTATCTCGGAGCGAGAGCTGCTATCGAGTTTGTAAAGAGCCCTATTTATAATAATTTAAAGAAGGATACCCCGGATATTTACTTTGCGGGTAATAATATATCCACAACTGCTCTTTCGGAGCTCTTATCCATATGCGAAGGAAAAGATATTTGTGTAAACGTAATTTCTAAGTCGGGTACTACTACTGAGCCCGCAGTGGCATTTAGAGTATTCAAGAAGCTTCTTGTTGACAAATACGGAGAAGCTGGTGCCAGGGATAGAATTTTCGTTACAACAGACAGGGCGCGCGGAACGCTTAAGGAGTTTTCTGATAAAGCAGGATATGAAACCTTTGTTGTTCCTGACGACGTTGGAGGAAGATTTTCCGTACTTACTGCAGTAGGACTTTTACCTATAGCCTGTGCGGGAATTGATATCGACTCTATGATGGCGGGGGCTGCCAAAGCTAAGGCCGATTTTGATACCGAAGATTTCGGTGCCAACCAGGCTATGAGATATGCGGCCTTCAGAAATATATTTGAGAGAAAAGGAAAAACTACTGAAATTCTCGTAGGCTATGAGCCTTATATGCTTATGCTGAACGAGTGGTGGAAGCAGCTTTACGGAGAAAGCGAAGGTAAAGATAAAAAGGGAATTTTCCCAACATCTGTTATCTTCTCGACAGATCTTCATTCTCTCGGTCAGTATATTCAGGACGGCAAGAGAAATATTTTTGAAACAGTTGTTAACGTCAAGAATCCAGGCTCAAAATTCGTTATTCCTATGGATGATGCAAACGTTGACGGGCTTAATTTCATAAGCGGAAAAGAGCTTGATTACGTAAATAAAACAGCTATGCTTGCGACTCTCGTTGCTCACTGCGACGGAGGAGTGCCAAATATCGTTCTTGAGGTAGAGGACAGAAGCGCTCACTCATTCGGCTATATAGTGTATTTCTTTGAGCTCGCTTGCGCTATTTCGGGATATGTTCTTGGAGTGAACCCCTTCAATCAGCCCGGAGTTGAAGCGTATAAGAAAAATATGTTTGCTCTTCTCGGAAAACCCGGCTTTGAAGATATGAAACGTGAGCTTGAGAAAAGAATAGAAAATATGTGATGTTTTTGAAATTTATTTATTAAAAATATCAAAAACTATTGCAATTTTTCAAGGAATAGTGTATGATATATACAAAGGATTTAATTATCCAAAAAGGAGGACTAAAATATGATAAAATTATTCATTGGCGCAAAAGGTTCCGGTAAAACCAAGACACTCATTGAGCTTGTTAACAGTGCAGCTTCTTCTTCCAAGGGCTCTGTTGTTTGCATTGAAAAGGGTGATAAACTTAGGTTTGATATTACCTCCAAGGCTCGCCTTATAGATACAGAGGATTATTATGTCGACGATGCTGATAAGCTTTGCGGATTTATCGCAGGTATTTTGGCATCTAACAGTGATATTACAGATATATTCGTCGATTCTTCTCTTAAGATCTGCGGTAACGATGTATCGGCATTCGAGGGAATACTGACAAAGCTTGATAAGATTTGCAGCAGTGTTAACCTGGTAATGACAGTATCTATTGCTGTTGAAAATTGTCCTGAGAGAATTAAATCTTATACATAATATAATTATGGACATAAAGAAAGGTGCTTTTTGCACCTTTTTTTATTTATCCTTAACTTATTTTAACATATTCTTCGTTTTTTCATAGACTTATATCGAGGTGCATATCACCTAAATTTAATCACTAAATTCATTTTGAATTTTAAAGATGGAGAAGTTGCAATGTCTGATATAAGAAACTCATCCTCATTATTCTCTCACGATAACCTCGGCGCAGTATGCATAGACACCAAGCGTGTTCTTGACGCCTGCCGTGACCGTGATTGCTACGAAAACGTAAGAGTATATCTCACTGCCGAAGGTGAGGATGTCCTCGATGCAGCCACTAACATAAGAGCCCGTTCTGCAAATATTATTTGTGCGTATGTTGGTGTCGATGACGTTCCTTTCAACTGCGGTTTCTTTAGAATAAGCATAAGATACTACGTGCTGCTTGATTTTGAGGCGTGCCTTGGATTAGGCAGAAGCCAGACTTTTGCAGGCGTTGTAGTTCTTGAAAAGGAAGTTATTTTGTATGGCGGCGAGGGAAGTGTAAACACGTTTTCATCGAGCCCCGACAGAGGTTTTTGTTCTGCGTGTGAAGCCGGTAGTATAGGCACAACAGCGCCTGTTGCTATCGTAGAAGCAGTGGAGCCTATCGTATTAGGAACAAGAGTAGTTGACTGCGGATGTCCTTGTTCCGCAGGCGAGTACATTGAAATACCTGAAAACGTTAGCGAAAGCGTAGGCGGAACGCTGAGAATTTCCACCGACGGTCCGAGGCTTTATATTTCTTTAGGTACCTTTTCTGTGATAAGACTTGTTCGCTCGGCTCAACTGATAGTTCAGGCGACCGACTATTCTGTACCCGACAAGGAATGTACTTCCGCAGATAACGATGACAGTCCCTGCTCGATATTCAATAACATTTCTTTCCCCGAAAAACGCTTCCGCGGTAGCGAATGTAACACAACGGAGAGAAATAGCGGTCGTGGCAAAGGTGGCTGCGGTTGCGGAAAATAATTTTTTGTGCCGGAATAAAACAACTCGGTGAATTAACTTTTGAAATAAGCGGTCAATAGTATACCTATTTTATCCCCAAAAATGTCTAAAGCAAATGTAGTTGTTATATTGCTGCGCTAAGGAAAAAAATAAGAGAGTGACACGGTGCTAAAAAAGCCTCGAGTTGCTCTCTTTTTTATTTAGGTATTATGTAAGGGATTAAATTTTTTATTTTATCTTTTTGTTTTGTCGCATAATTTCATAAGCAAATATCGTAGTAGCAGATGCCGCCGAAAGGGAAGCGTTAAAGCTTCTGTTATAATCTATTTTTACAAGAGTATCGGATACTTGAAGAAGCTCTTGTGAAATTCCTCTTTTTTCTCCGCCGACAATTAAAAGAATGGGTAAGGGAAGAAGACATTCTCCTAAAACGTTGTTTGTTTTTTCTTCCGCACAAACTATTGAATAGTTGTGTGATTTAAATATTTTTGCAGCATCCGTGGGGTTGTCGCAAATGTACATATTAAAAAGTTCGGAGGCGCCGGCGGAGCTGCGGCACACAACACCTGCGGCACTCATCCAGTTTCTTTTAGGTAGTATTATGCCGTCAATTCCCAAAGCGTAAAGGGAACGTAGTGCGTAACCGAAGTTATAGGGGTCCTCGATCCCTTGTATCATTGCAAAAAATCCTATATTCGGAAGTGGAGTGCTTGATTCGAGGGGCGGGATATTTCGCTCGTTAGCAACCGCTATAATACCTCCGTGAGAGGTTCCAAGTGTCATTTTGTCAAGCTCTTCTGCATCGGTAGCGCATACTGCGAAGCCGTATTTTTCTGAAACTGCCTTTAAATAACCTATGTTTTTGGCGTTTTTAGAGTATTTAGACTTGTCGTAAAGTATCTTCTCAATTTTTCTGTCGTTTATTCCGGCATCATTGCCAGAAAGAATTGCTCTAATAGAGGTCATACCCTCAAAAACCACAGACGGAGAAAATTTAATTATCTCTTTTTGCATTTATCACGTGTACCTTTCATATATTTTAATATAAATCAAAAAGGGGCATTGTTACAATGAATAATCTGTTTTATGGAAAAGAACGATGCGAGGTGTTGGCGCAATACGTAATAGATAATAATTCTACGGTAAGGAGCGCCGCTGCTTATTTCGGAATAAGTAAAAGCACAGTACATAAGGATTTAGCGTATAAGCTTAAAAGTTATAATCTTGCGCTGTATAAGCTGGTAAAGGAAATTCTTGATATAAACAAATCCGAGCGGCATATAAGGGGTGGAGAAGCCACACGCCAAAAGTACCTTAAAAGGCGAAGAAATACGCCCAAAACAGCATAAAATAATGAAAATTACGATATTTTAGTGAATTTTTTTACTTTTTTCGCTAAATTGTAGCAAATAAAA
>CAJGCM010000090.1 GCA_904501765.1 uncultured Clostridia bacterium
CCCGAGGTTTCGATTTTCTCATTTGATTTAGTGGCGAGGGACTTGGCTATTAAATCGCTTATCATTTCGTTGGCTCCCGCCTCGTCTACCGCCATAATCGTTCGCTCCAATCTTGCCAAGCTACCGTCGCACCCGTTTTTATAGGATTCCTTACTGTCTGCGCTGAGAAGAAGGGCTGAGAGCTTATTTCTCCTTTCCATAAGGCATACCGTAAGAATCAGAAGCAGCAGAAGAATGCTTATCAGCAATACCCAAGCCCAGGTGAAATCATTGACCTTAAGAGGCTCCGCCGTTATCTCATAGTTTGCATTATCACAGCGCGCGTAAATAAATCCACCCTTTTCATAAAGGGTGATATTTACTCTGTCACCCGGAGCAATGCTCCCTTCGTTTATCTCAAAGCTATCCTCGGATAAAATTTTAACCTTTAATTCCCTTGGCAGAATTTTAAAATAAATCTCCTCGCCGCCCTCGGGCAGACGGTAATTATCCCTGTCGTGAAGAGAGAAGGTTATCTTATATGAGCCTACAGAGGAGCCGCCGGTTATTTTAACGCTGTAAAGGTCGTTGCCCTTTATATTCGGGGCGTGCTTTTTGCCGTCGTATATAAAGTTTTCTATTTCGGGCAGCGTAATCGGGCATTTTTCTATAATAAGCCAACCGTCGGGAAGGAGGGGCTCCTTGTAATTTTCCTTGTCGTACGCGAGGGTTGCCGAAAGCTTATAGCTCCCTGCATGGGTCGCTCGGTCAAGGTCATATCTTGCAACCCTCACACCCTCGGGTAGACCGTCAAGATACGCGCATTTCACACTGCCGTCATAGGTATGGAAATTGTTTTTCCATACTACTGCGGACATATCGTACTCAGCAGGACTTACCGTGTAGGGAACCTCTACGGTAAAGCCGCCGTATCTCACTGTGAAAAAGCTATCCTTTACCAAGGGATGCTCGCCGTTCTCATAGAGGATTTCCAAAGAGGAAAAATCAACTACAGATACGCTTCCGTTATTATTGACGACATATGCCTTCAAGGCGCCGCCCCAAAGTCTTTCGTATGCGGTTACTTTATCTAAGAGCAGCTCGGCGCACAGGCGCTCGGGGAGAACGGGTATTACCCGAAAGGCAAGGGGGTCTGACCTGAGGGCTAAATAGTTATCCCCCTCTCTGACTGCGCATATTACGAAATAATCCCCCGCCTCGGTAGGTCGGTTTATTTCATGCTGAAGAGATGCGTCGGTGAAATATCTGAAATAGGGGCTTCCGTATTTTGACACGGCTTCGGGGTATACCCCATCTCCAAGATAATAATCTTTTATAGTCGGCGTGGAAATCCATAGGTTTTCGCACTTTTCTATTCTGTATTGTGCCTTGTCGTTTTCTATTACATAGTTGTTATCAAGGGGGACTGCCGTTGCCTCATATTCCCCCGCGTTTATCATATGCCCTAAAACCGAAATTTCACATTCGGGGGCTGCCGCGCAGGGCTTATGCTCGGCTCCGTCATAAACGAAATCCAAGGCTCCCCAAGTGACTGTTATCGGGCGAGGGAGTATGGTTACGTAAGCCGACAAGCCCTCAGGCGTGTAATAGTTTGTACTGCTTGTTCTGAAGCAGAGGGTCACCCTAACCTTACCGTCTGCGACGGTTGCGGCGCCTTTGTCAAAATAGTATTCAAGGGTAACTCCGTCAGCTCCAGTCGGCACCTCACCTACAATCACAGGATAGTGCGTATTTGAGTCGTATATATACTCTTTATCCGAAAACACGACGTCCGAGAGGTCATAATTTGCCTTTAAGATTTCCCACGAATAGGTGAACTCCGGGGGAGGGTTATAATTCCGACTATCATAGGCAAGGGTTGCCTTTGCTTCGTATTTTCCCGCATTTACCCCCTCACTGTCAACGTAGCCTAACACGTACACGCCCTCGGGCAGACCTTTAAGCTCCACCGAGAATTTCTCTCCGCAATAGGTGAAAAGCCCCTCGGTCCACACTGCCTCTTCAAACCTGTAATCGGCTTTATTTATAACGAAAGTGACACGGGGATTTACAAGCTTATAGTTTGTATCCCAAAGATGCCCTGTCGCCTCATAGCTACCTGCCTCAACGGCGGCGCCTGTCATTTGCAGCTCTACTAAAGCACCTCCGAGAAGAGTGACACTGCCCCTTGGCAGCTTACTTTCACCGTCATAAGTAAAGACAAGGTTTTCATATTCGGCTACGACCTCCTTCGGGAGAATTGTGAGAGTTGCGGTAAGGGCCGCGGGAATTTCGTAATTCCGGCTTTCGGAATAAAAACTCAACGATACGGTATACACACCTGCATTGACTCCGCCGCCGGTTACAGTATAATTCAGGGTTGTACCGTCCTTTCCCATGATTTGCCCCACCGGCTCGATAGTGTGACCATTGCCGTCGTAGTCACAAATCAAGTCGACAAACAAAAGCGGTGAGAGGTCGTATGAGGCTTTCAACACCTTAACCTCGAGGGGGACGCTTACTCCGAGAGCAGAAATTTTTACGTGTCCATCCTTCGGTAAAAGAAATTCACCTGAAGGGTAAACTATCGAAATATCCGAAAAATTAAGTTCCGTAACTCTTCCGCTATTATAGGTGACTGAAAATTTACCGCCTGTCAAATCAACCTTTTCAAAAGCTATATATTCGGTTTTTGTGGGGGGCGTGTCAATTCTTATTCCCACCGCAACCTCTTCTATTACGGTAAAGGAGATAGGAGAAGAGCTTACGGAAAAGTAGTTTTCACCCTCCTCCGACACGCATATAAGGTAATATTCCCCCGCAGTCTTCGGGAAATCCTTTTCCCAAGGCCCGTCACGACTCACCGAATAATATATCTCGGCGGAGCCGAATTTCAGAGTGTATGAAACCTTGGGTGTCAGCCCTGTATATCCTACGGTAACAGAGGGCGGCGTAATAAATCTGTTCTGCGCTTTTCTGATATTAAACGTCAAATACAAAAGCTCTCCATCGCCACCTGCCCATTCGCAGTTTTCAAAATCTCTGAGCTTCAAGGAAACGGGATATGCGCCTACGTCAATACCGCCCTCATTTTTTATTACTGTGAAAAATTCACCGTCTGCTATATTAGCGCTCTGATGGAAGCCGCTGTATTCAACCTCGCCGAGGGTGGGTCGGGGAACCGTTTTCTTGTGCACATCTACTATAATGTTATCAACCGTTACAGTGGAAAGGTCTCCGTTTACGCTGAAGGTTACTATACAGCTGTAAATCCCCGAATCCGAAACGTTTTGAATTTCTATTTTTTTATCGCTGACTCCAAGGGCTTCACCGTTTTTATACCAATCAAAGCTGAATTCGCCCTCTTCTTCCAGGGGGTGAGTAAGAGAGTCGAAGGTAAGGCTTCTTTTATTTCCATCATATATAAATTCCAAAGAGGATAGCTTGAACTTAGGAAAATCGAGCTTATATCTGCCAAAAAGAGTTATATCACCGCCGCCGTAGTGTTCAAAAGAAAACAGCTCCCCATCACGCTCGTCAGTGTACCAGCCAACAAAGCTATATCCCACTCTGTATGGGGCATTGGGTGCGAGAAATACATCTGCCGCATTAAGCTCTTCTTCTAAAAAAAGCTCGCCTCCTATATAAAACTTTGCCGTGTACTTTTCTGCTGCACTCTCGGGTAGCCCCGCCTCTTTTCTCCCCTCTTCCTGAGCAATTTCTTCTTCATAGGATGAGAGGTCTGCCGTTACACTGCCGTCAAGCTCCGTCGCTTCCTCCCGAGGCATAGTCAGTCCTACAAGAATAAGAAAAAGAGCGAAGAGAATCGCTGATATAAGCTTTATGGGAAACTTCATTTTATTTCTCCTTTATGGTAATTATTTCCATTTTTGCGCATATAATTATAGCATTTTTAACGGAGATTTCGCAATACAAATAAAGGTTAAAATATCGACGCTTAACCTGCGTATGCCTTTGAGATTTTCATTTCCCACGCTATTGCCCGATGAAGTCTACCGAAAGGAGTAAAATTGTCCCGAATCGGCTGAGCTTTTAACCAAAGAGCACAATATTCTAATTTTCCTATCGAAAAAGAATCCTAAATTCCGATTTACATTAATTCCAGAAACTTGCGCATTTTTGAACCGTCATAGTTGTTTTTTTATATTTTTCATAATTTTTCCATCTCCTTTTTTCTTTGGTTTTACTGAATTTTTAAAGAGCAAGCGCCTTGTTTATAAAGTGTTTTTTTCACCCATTACTTGACTTTTCGCCTATTATATGTATAATTATATATATTATTTACGCGCGTGCGGTCGTACGAGGAGCTTTCGAGGCGCAGCGCTTACGCACATTTTGATTTTAAAGATTGGGGGGATACGGGTGATAAATGAAAAAATGAGAGAGCTTGGCTCAAAAAGGTCCACTATAAGAGAGCTTTTTGAATTTGGCAAGGCACTTGCCGAGAAGCGAGGCGAGGACTCGGTTTTTGATTTTTCATTAGGCAATCCCAGCATACCTGCCCCAAAAGAGGTTGGTGAAATCCTTACCGAGCTTATAAGCTCCACTGACCCCGCAGTCCTTCACGGTTATACCTCCGCTGAGGGAGCGCTCTCGGTTCGAGAGTCGGTCGCCCGACATATAAGGGAATGCTTCGGCTGCGAGGCTGATGCAACAAACGTGTATATGACGGTTGGAGCTGCCGCAGCTCTGACATCTTCCCTTCACGCAGTTGTATGCCCCGACGAGGAGGTTATAGTTCTCTCGCCTTATTTCCCTGAATACAAGGTGTTCATAGAGGCCACGGGGGCAAAAGTCAAAGAGGTACCCTGCAATACCACCGACTTTCACCCGTCGGTACCCGACATTGAAGCTGCAATAAACGAAAAAACTGCCGCTATAATCATAAACTCTCCCAACAATCCCACAGGGGCCGTATATACGGAAGATGATATAAAGAAAATAGCAGAGCTTTTGGAGCGAAGGTGCGCCGAGCTTAGAAAAGTAATTTATATAATTGCGGACGAGCCTTACAGAGAGCTTGTTTTTGACGGACGCAAGGTTCCGTTTATACCGAATTATTACCGCAATACGATAGTTTGTTATTCTTACAGCAAATCCCTCTCACTCCCCGGCGAGAGAATAGGATACGTATTCGTATCCCCGAAGGCTACGGAGTCCTATTCTGTCTTCAAAGCTGTTTGCGGCGCGGGACGGGCGCTTGGATACGTTTGCGCTCCCGCTCTTCTGCAAAGGCTGGTTGAAAGATGCCAGGGTATGACCTCCGACCTTTCCGCTTATCGGGAAAACAGGGATATACTGCTTTCTGCGCTTACCGAATACGGATACACTGTATCCCCTCCAGAGGGCGCATTTTATCTTTTTGTAAAATCCCCCACGAAGGATGCTCTGAGCTTCTCCGAGGCGGCAAAAAGATACGGAATACTTTTAGTCCCCGGCGAAGATTTCGGTATGAGTGGCTATGTAAGACTTGCTTACTGTCAGAGCCGTGACGTTATTATGCGCTCTCTGCCATATTTCAAGGCTTTGGCATCAGAGCTTGGAATCCTGAAATAACGGCGCTTTGAAGAAGGAGATGTGAAATGAAGGATATTAAAGATATAAGACAGCAAATAAATGAGATAGACGACGAGATAAGAGTTCTTTTTGAGAAGAGAATGAAGGCTTCCCGTGAGGTTGCGGAATATAAACAGTACCACGGTCTTCCTATTCTTGACGAGCAAAGAGAGCTTCAGGTTATAGAAAACAACGTTGCAAAGTTGAAGTGCGAGGAGCTTCGCCCTTATTACGTTAATTTCCTCGAGGGCACTATGAAGGTTTCAAGGAATTATCAGGACTCAATCTTCCACGGTATGAAGATTGCCTATTCGGGTGTTGCGGGAGCCTTCGCTTATATTGCTGCGACAAAGCTCTTCCCCACCGGCAGGAAGGTTTCCTACCCTAATTTTGAGGCTGCCTACAAGGCTTGTCTTTCAGGGGAGTGCGACGTAGCCGTTCTTCCTATTGAGAACAGCTACAACGGCGAGGTTGGCGCAGTTACCGACCTTATGTTCTCGGGTCCTCTTAAGGTAAACGGCGTTATTGACATAGATATATCACACTGTCTTTTAGGAGTTCAGGGAGCCGCCCTATCAGATATAAAGAAGGTTATCAGCCACCCGCAAGCACTTGCTCAATGCAAGGGATATATAAGAGCACATGGCTTCGAGGAAGAGGAATTTGAAAACACCGCATTAGCGGCTGAGCGTGTGCATGAGCTTTCCGATGTGAGCGTCGGCGCTATCGCAAGCGAGGAGGCTGCAAGGCTGTTCGGCCTTTCGGTTATTGAGAAAAACATAAACGAATCAAGGAGTAATACAACCCGCTTTGCTATATTCTCCCGCTCGGAGCATCAGTATTCGCCAAACGAGGCGGGGATACATAGTATTATTCTCTTCACCGTAAAGAACGAGGCGGGAGCTTTGGCTAAAGCCCTTGATATAATCGGAAAGCACGGATTTAATATGAGAACCCTTCGCTCAAGGCCTATGAAGGAGCTTTTATGGCAATATTATTTCTATATTGAGGCCGAAGGAAACGTAAGCTCCAAGGAAGGCAAACGAATGCTTGAGGACCTTGAGGAATACTGCGACAGGCTGAAATTCGTCGGCTCTTACGTAAGATAACATTCATTTTTACACGGAGATTTTTATGCAGAAATTAACCGTTGATTTAAAGGAGCGCTCATATGATATACATATAGGCGCAGCTCTTCTTGGCGATGCTGATAAATATATGAATCTTGACCGCAAGGTTCTTATAGTTACCGACAGCGGCGTTCCAAAGGAATATTCTGCTGCGGTAGCGGCAAAATGCCGCGAAGCGAAAATTTTCACCTTCCCTGCCGGTGAAGAAAACAAAAACCTTGGCACCTACGAAAGTATTTGCAAGGCAATCCTCGATTTCGGCATGCAAAGACGTGACGCTGTCGTTGCCGTCGGAGGCGGTGTTTGCGGAGATATGGCAGGCTTTGCCGCCGCTACCTATATGCGCGGTATTGATTTTTATAATGTTCCGACGACCCTTTTATCCCAGGTGGATTCCTCGATTGGCGGGAAAACGGCTATTGATTTTATGGGTGTCAAGAATATTCTCGGCGCTTTTTATCAGCCAAAGGCTGTGCTGATTGATACCGCCACGTTAAAAACTCTTGACGACAGGCAATTTTCAGCGGGATGCGCAGAGATTATAAAAGAAGCGATAACTTTCAGCGAGGAGCTTTTCACCCTTATAGAAAAACAGGGCATCTGCTATGAAAACATTGAACATATTATAGCAGAGGCGCTGAAAATCAAGGCTTACGTCGTTGAGCGTGACGAAAGAGAAGGCGGGGTCAGAAAGGCGCTTAATTTCGGTCACACCTTCGGTCACGGTATAGAGGCGCTGGGCGAGCTGCTTCACGGAGAATGCGTCGGTCTTGGTATGATACCTATGACGGAAAAATCTTTAAGACCTCGGCTGATTTCCGCCCTGAAGAAGGCGGGATTGCCTACTGAATTTTCTCTTGATACTGACAGGGCTTTCGAATTTATGAAGCACGATAAAAAAGGTGTGGGCGCATCGGTTGATGCAATATTCTGCGAAAATATAGGAGAACACACCATAAAGAACGTTACCATAGAAGAGCTTACCCGACATATAAAGAACTCCATTTCCTGATTTCCCAGATTGAGGTATTTTTATGAAAAACACTTTTGGAAACAATCTTACCGTAACTCTTACAGGCGAGAGTCACGGCGAGGCTATATGCTGCGTAATAGACGGAATGTCACCGGGGGTCAAAATAGACCTTGACTATATAAATCAAAGACTTCTTGAAAGAAGCGCAAGAGGCAATATTTCCACCCCAAGGCACGAGGGTGACGAGGTAACCTTCCTTTCGGGAGTAAAGGACGGCTATACCGAGGGAACTCCCATTCTTATTCTTATAAGAAACACTAACGTCAAAAGCTCCTCCTACGCCCTTCTTGAGAATATTCCACGCCCCTCTCACGCTGATTTTGCCGCTGAGTGTAAGTACCACGGCTTCCAGGACAAGCGAGGCGGAGGTCATTTTTCGGGAAGAGTTACCGCAGCTCTCACAGCGGCAGGAGCAATATGCAGGTGCGCCCTTGAGGATAAGGGGGTATTTATTGCGACGCACATAAAATCACTCTCGGATATTGAAGACAGGGATTTCGACACTCTTCCCTCCGACACGGAATATTTAAAGGGGAAGGATTTCCCCGTCCTTGATGCGAAGGCTGCCGCTCTTATGACGGAAAAAATACTTGCGGCAAGAGAGCTCGGCGACAGTGTCGGAGGCGTTCTTGAAACCGTAGTATACGGACACCCCGCAGGACTCGGTGAGCCTTGGTTTGACACGGTAGAGGGTATGCTCTCGCACATTCTCTTCTCTGTGCCCGGAATTAAGGGTGTGGAGTTTGGTGATGGATTTGGAATTTCAAGGAAAATGGGCAGCGAAGCAAACGACCCCTTCACATACGACGGCGGCGAGGTTGTTTGCACAAAGAACTCAAACGGCGGAATTAACGGTGGAATAACTAACGGTATGCCGATTTTATTCAGATGCGCCATTAAGCCCACGCCCTCAATCTCCATAGAGCAGAACAGCGTCAATCTTATGACGGGCGAGGACACTAAAATATCAATTACAGGCAGACACGACCCCGCTATAATCCACAGAGCACGGGCTGTCGTAGATGCCGTTACTGCTATCGCTATGGCAGATATGCTTATTAC
>CAJGCM010000091.1 GCA_904501765.1 uncultured Clostridia bacterium
AACGGGATTCCAATGTGCTATTCCGTCATCCTCGCTTATTGGAAATGGCTCCCCCCATCCTCCGCCCTCATTTCTGAACGCTCCATATATTCTAATATCATCTCTTCCCTCTTTGCTACCAAAGAAAAATACGCAAAAAATTCTGCCGTCGTTGGTAAGAACAAAATGGGATGCGTGACATTCAGTATTCTGACCTATTGGTAAAACGAATTCATTTGCCAAAATCTTCATAATTTTCTCCCTTTATAAATCATAAATTTCCGTTTTCTTTAAGAAAACTCATAAAAGCTCGATTGTTTTTTGCAAAATATTCCGATAGCTCGCAATATTTTTCGTAAAACCCGTCGTAAATCTTTTTGTTATCAGAGTTTGGCGTGTAAATGACTCCCATTTCTTTTTTCATATAAGCAGATGCCTCGACAAGATTTTTAAATCCACATCCAACCGCTCCCAAAACGGCACTACCGTATGCACAGGTCTCGGAATCCTTAGGAACACTTATCGCTCTTCCGAGAACGTCTGCATATATCTGCATAAGAAGAGGATCCTTGAGGGCTATACCGCCCGCGGCATAGACGTCTTTTATCTCTATCCCCTGCTTTTCATAAATCTCTACTATACGTCTCGTTCCAAAGGCTGTCGCCTCTATCAAAGCACGGTAAATCGCTTCAGGCTTAGTTGTAAGATTTAGCCCGATGATAGCTCCGCTGATTCCCCCATCAACGTAAGGAGTACGATTCCCATTCCACCAATCCAAAGCCATAACTCCACCTGACCCAGGCGCTATCTCCGACGCTTTTTCTCTCAGATATTTATGTATTCCAACACCTATCTTTTCCGCTTCATCATAATATTTTTTCGGAACACAATTATCAATGAACCAGCTAAAGCTATCGCCAACAGCAGATTGACCTGCCTCGTATGCATAAAGACCGTCGTAAATTCCATCCTTGACGTATCCACTTATTCCGGGTACGCATATCGCCTTGTCACCAAGCAGAATATGGCAAGAGGAGGTTCCAAGTATCATCAACAAAGCTCCCGGCTTGATTACTCCCAATGCCGGAAGCGCCGCATGGGCATCTATTAAAGCGGGAGATACCGGAGTTCCCTCTTTCAGCCCCGTAATTTGCGCCATATCGGAGCTTATAAATCCTGCAGTTATGCCAAGCGGGCTTATATTTGCGCTGATTTTACTTTTTGTTATACCGCAAAGACGCTCATCAAGCGCTGCTAAGAATTCATCACCGGGATATCCCCCCTCACTGTATAACCCTTTGAAGCCAGCTTGACAAAGGGAATGGCTTTCCTTTCCCGTAAGTTTGCTTACAATCCAATCTCCCGCTTCTATAAACCGATGAGTTCTACTAAAGATTTCTTCATCGTTATGTAATATTTCCATTACTTTTGGCAACAGCCATTCGCATGAAACCGTTCCGCCGTAACAATCAAGCCAAGGCTCCGACATATCCTTTGCCACACGATTTATACGGTCTGCCTCAGACTGAGCTGCGTGATGCTTCCATAGCTTTGCATATGCGTGAGGTCTGTTTTTAAATTCTTCAAGAAAGCATAATGGATCAAGCTTCTCATTTACCGGAATGAGAGTACAAGCGGTAAAATCTACTCCAACACCTATAATATCCGCCGCATTTACACCGCTGTTTTGTATACAATGCTTTATAACAAAAATAAGAGAATCGATATAATCCTGCGGATGCTGAAGAGCAAAATCCGCAGCCAACGGATTACCGTCAAGAAAAACTCCGCTGATTACTCCATGCTTATAATCTGCAGTGGAGGATATTATTTCTTCACAGGTATCGATATCTACCAGCACTGCTCTGCATGATAGTGTTCCGAAATCAACACCTAACGAATATCTTTTCATTTTCCTTTACCTCTTTCTCAAGAATTTCTCAAGCCTGTCGGTGGAAATCTTCATTTCACGGATACAGTGGCGTTCGTATTCCGACAGAGTCACTCCCACCTTCGAGCGTGAGGTTACCTCCGTTTTTATTCCGCATAAATTCATATGATACTTTGCGCTTATCGGATAAGGAAGACCACTTTCCGTAAATCCGAAGGTGCCCAACACGGACTGCACAAACGGAGCATATTCCTCATCATTATAATTATCACCAAGCCATGCGTAAAGATAAGGATGGTAATTGCACATAATTCCGCAATACCCGTCTCCTCCCTGCTGCATTGAATAAAGAAGCGTCTGACAATTCGCATTAAGGAGCTTGAAATCGGATCCGCGAAGCTGCGCTATTCTGCGCGAGAGCTCTTCCGTATCGCAGCAGGTGTCCTTCATATAGAAGAACTTCCCGGTAGAAAGGCAGAAATCAAGGATTTTCGGAGTTACGAGTCTTTTATAAGGATAGGGACATTCGTAAAGTCCGAGCTTAACATCCTCGGGAAGAGCTTCTATAATTTTCTTACAGTTGCTTATAAAAACATCATCCCCCTCGTTATTTACGTCCAAACGGTTGGTTATCATAATAAGTGCGTCAGTTCCCGATTCCCACACCGCGCTAAGCTCTTTTATCTGCTCTTCTATCGTATTGCTCACGTGTCCCGAGGAAACGACGGTGAACTTTCTTCCGCTTGCGGCACTAAGCTCCTTCGCGCGTTTATAAACCACCTCGTTAAGTTTTACTCGCTCTTCAAGACTCAGGAAAAATATTTCACTGGATTGGCAAATAGCGAAAATGCCGTTAATTCCGTTCTCGAAATACCAATCCACGTACTTTTTTGCGGTTTCATAATCAACACTGCCGTTCTCCTTAAAAGGAGTTATCATTGTTGTAAATATATCCAAAATTTTACACCTCGTAAATTCAGAAGTTATTTTATAAAATGATTATACCACTGATTTTTTTTTAGTACAATACCCCGAACGGACCTTTTTTTATAAAAAACGGACATTTTATTGAAATTAACGAAGGGATATGCTAAAATAAGCATAATAGAATTTAGAGGTTATAAATGGACATTTTATATAAGCAAAGATACGAAAATCAATATCAAAAAGCGGATGATTCTATCTCTGTTCCGGGAATCACTAACTGCTATTTTAAAAGAGTGCTTTTTTCAAAGGACCGATCCGCTGTCAACCGAAAAATGCACTTTCACACGGGATTTGAGATACATATAGTCGAAAGCGGTTATCAAATATATGATATCGAGGATAGCAAGGTTGCCGTAAAAGAGGGCGAATATCTGATAATTCCACCTTTAGTCGGTCACATGGCAACGGAAGAAGCGGCAAACACAAAAAAATACGCAATATCCTTTTTCTCATCCGATGACGGAGGAGGACTTTTAAATCCGGAGCATCCAATGAAATCATATTATGTAAACGACATTTCCGACGCGATTTCAGACTGCTTAACCAATATAAACAGCGAATATGAACAAAAAAAGCCTTTTTCCGATAAGATATTATCTCTAAAGGTCGCTGAATGTATATTACTGATGCTAAGAGCGGTTGGAATAGCCGAGGCGGTAGGCGATGAGGTGTCTGAGGAGGACAGGCGGCTTTCGATGGCAAAGCAATACATCAAGGATAATTTAAAGCGTAACATTCTTCTTTCCGAGCTTGCTGACTACTGCTATATGAGCGAAAAGCAGCTTACACGTATATTCAAATCTTATGAGGGTATCTCCGCTACGGAATATATAAGAAAAAAGAGATGCCTTCTAATAGAAAAACTGCTCGCAGACCCTGATTTAACATTGCAGACGATAAGCGATATTATGGGTTTTAACAACGAGTATTACTTTAACGCCTTCTTCAAAAAGAACACGGGAATGACTCCGGGTGCTTACAGAAAATCGGTTTTGAAAATATAAGATATTTTTTAAAAATAGGACAAATATATGGAATTAAAAAACAAAAAATTCAACTTCCTCGGTGACAGCATAACCGAGGGTGTCGGCGTCACAAGTCCCGACAAAAAATACGTCGAAGTCTTTGCGCGAGAGTACGGACCTCTGATAACTCGTAATTACGGCATCAGCGGCACGAGATTTGCTCATCAGCTTGTTGCAACGGTAGACAATCCCTCCTACGACCGAGACTTCTGTTCAAGGGTAGCTCTTATGGACTCGGATGCCGATTTCGTAATCGTTTTCGGTGGAATAAACGATTTTGGACACGGGGATGCTCCTTTTGGCAAATTTGAAGATTGCACCCCATATAGCTTCTATGGTGCCTCTCACACCCTTATGAGGTCAATTAAGGAGCGTTTCCCCACCGCTACCGTGGTGTTTATGACCCCATTACACAGTACCCCTGATATGCGTCCCGGTAAAGAGCCTATACTGAAATACAGGGATGCTATATGCAAAACAGCTGCCTTTTATAACATTCCAATCCTTGACCTTTACTCCGACGAACAATTACAACCTACTACCCCCTCTCTTCGGGAGAAATACGTCCCGGACGGAGTTCATCCAAACGATGACGGAGCTGAAATTATAGCAAAGCGATTGGGCGAATTTCTACTATCACTTTGATTGTTTAAATAAAGCCATTGAAAGGAATTAATATGTACACCTTATATGGAGACGGCATTCACGACGACTATCCCGCAATACAGGAAATGATAGACAGCGGAGCTTGCGATGTAACTCTCCCTGCTCCCAAGAAAAACTATCTTATTTCAAAAACTCTTGTAGTTCCATCTTATTTTAAACTTAGTCTTCCGAGATTTGCTACGATCAAGCTTGCTGACGGAGCTAACTGTCCTATGATAAGAAATAAGTGGACTGCGGTAGAGGACGACGGAAAAACAGTCCGCACAGGAAGACACAAAATTTGGAATTTTGCCACCAGAATATCTCCCGCCGCGGAGCATACATGCACAAATATAGAAATATGCGGCGGTATTTGGGACTTTAATAACAACGGGCAGAGAGCAAATCCCTTGGTTACTTTAGATTTTGGTGAAAACGAGGATTACACAGGATTCGGATTTCAATTCTTCAACGTCAAGAATTTAAAAATTTGTTCTATGACAATGAAGGATCCAATAACCTTTGCGCTTACTATAGACATATGCTCATATTTTACAATAGAGGATATAACCTTCGATTTCAATTTTGGAAATCCAATAGCTCTAAATATGGATGGCGTTCATCTTGACGGCTACTGCCACCACGGCGTAATACGAAACCTCAAGGGCGCCTGTTATGACGATCTTGTAGCTCTGAATGCCCACGAAGGCTACCCCGGACCTATTACGAACATCGACATTGATGGAATATTCGCCGAAGACTGCCACAGCGCCGTAAGGCTTCTCGGAATAAACGAAAAAATGGAAAATATTCACATATCCAATGTGTACGGCAGCTATTATCAATACTGCATTGGATTTACAAAATTTTACCCTGAGGCAGCAACCGAGGCATATGATTCAATAACAATAGACCATGTTTATGCCTCTAAAGCCTCAAGAAAAGAGTGGTATCCAAACCATGAGTCCTACGTTTTTCCATTCATTTGGATACAGGATGGTGTTTCGTTGAAAAATCTCTCACTAAGCTCCATACACAGACGAGAATTTGACGTTCCGATAGAGCTTTTACACATAGGGAAAACCGATGGTGAAATCGAATCAATCTGCCTTCGTGACGTTACCATGGAAAACCATACCACGAAACCGATACCTCTAATTTTAAATATAGGTCACGTAAAAAAACTTCTTCTCTCGGACGTAAGATATGACGGAGTAATCCTCGAAAACGAAGGGATAATAGAAAAAGTAGCGGGACTTGATGAAATTTCAAAAAAACAAACCGTTCAAGAAACGATCTTATAAATATGCTTCTTGACTATGCTATGGATTATTGTGAAATACACGATGAAAATCCATAAAAACGATAAAAATAAAACACAGTTTTGTTCACGGCACAGCAGGCAGCTCTTTCCGAGTAATTCGGTTAAAATTTAAACAAATTCCGGTAAGTCCGGTAAAAAGGCGAGTGCTTCGGCACTCGCCTTTATTGTTTTTTAATCTGTGAATCGTGGATATATTTTTTGTATATCGCCGACTTGTATCAACAAAAAATCGATTGACTTTCCGGAATAACGGATATATAATAAAATTAAAGAATATTTGGGAGAGCGTAGCGGGAAACATTTTGATGGATTACGTAAAGCAGATAGACCTTCTCCCGGATAGGGAAATGATTTCAAGACGAAAAGTTTTATATTATAAAGGAAAACATTATGAAAAAATCGGTTTATGAAAAAATGCAAAAAAGAGCTCTTGAGTACTACGAAAAGGCCGGCATCGTTCTCACCAACGACGAAAAGGCTCGTATTGAAGTAGCAGATTTTGGGCTGGGCGCCGTAGAAAAAGTCGGCCTACAGATACTCACTTATATCAACACAGAGAGGGTTTGCGCCAAGGAGATGGTCTTACTGCCCTACCAGGCGTGTCCCGAGCATATGCACATTCCCACCGCCGGTGTCGCAGGTAAGGAAGAAACCTTCCGTTGCAGATACGGAAAGGTTTATCTTTATACTGACGGGGACAAACAGAAAAGCCCATCGGAAATAGAGGCACCTATACCGCCTACCGACGTAACTGTTTTCCGAGAAACCATACTGAATGCAGGCGAGCAATTTACTATATATCCCGAAACTCTGCACTGGTTTATTGCGGGCGAGTGTGGGGCTGTAATTTCGGAATTCTCCACAAAAAGCACAGACGAAACCGACCGCTTTACCGACCCCCGCATCACCCGACAAACTGTTATAGAAGATTTATAAAATGGGAGTGGTATAACTTATTTTTAAAAAATAAAGGCTGTTGACAGTCACAAAAACTAAATCAATCACGATAGATACCTTCAAAACCCTTTTGGATTTTATGCGAGGAAAAGCGTAGGTTTTCAACCTTAATTTCTTACGGGTAACCAAAACAAAACAGGGGCATTGCACTATTCAAGCAACACCTCTGTTTTTTATTTAATCCTGACTAAATATGCCCCATTTTAGCGGTTGCAAAAAAGCCGAGCCATAAGCTTTTAATTAAGCAAATGGCTCGGCAGTATTTTCTTTTATTCGTTTTATTTTACTCACTCGCTTTTTCGGCGATATATCCGTCTGCGGTTACCTTAAGAGTTACACCGTCGGCAAGATAAATTCCCGAAGTTGTGCCATCGTATTTTTCCATAGCTTCGCTATCGTATTCTTTGATAGAATCTGTCGACGCAATCTTAAACGTTGTTCCGGCGCCTATTACAACCTTGCCGAGTCCCTCGTCGGTGGTGACATTTGCGCCCTCATATCCCACAGGGGTAATGACGCCTTTTATAATGGAACAGTTGTTATAGTAGATAACGGAATTCAAGGTTTCCATATCGTGAATCACAGAGTTGTCAGAATATCCTTCAATTTTACAATCGTTAAGAATAATTCCGGGAACGGCGGAGCAGGTAGCAGGCATAACCCCTCCGTTCAGCATAAACGTCGTTCTGAATATTGCCTTGTCAGAGGCAACCTCCTGGGTGAATTTAGCGCCCGTGAAGGTTACTGTTCCCGCAAAATACTGGCTGTTATCAGGGGAATTGGTGGCAGAATCATATCTTCCTATGGTTGCCACAAATCCATACGATCCTTCTGCGTTACCTGTTTGGGTATAAGTTCCTCCATAGAACGTTGCTGAAGAATTTGCAGCGGAAGAGGTTTTGTGTGCTGTAAAGTGAAGCAGCCTTGCAGCTTTTATATCTACGACGTCACCGTCCGTATAACCAACGCTACTTCCTACTATTAACGTTTTGTTTTCTCTGTAAATTTCAAAAACAGGTCTTTCCCCCTCTGACACAAGAGTTCCCTTGCCGTTTGCCGAGATCAGAGTAAACTTAACGGTATGGTTTCCGTTAGAGGTTCTCATTATAGCGCCGTCTGTTAAAGTTAACTTTTTTCCGTTCAGGTCGAAGGTGACGTGTACAGTATTAGAATCGTTCATATTTGCGCTGGTGGCGCCCTTGCATCTTACGTCAGTAAGAAGAGTTATTCTGTCACCGTGCTTATATTTAGCAATTTTAGCTTCAAGCTCACTGACGTTCAAATAAGTAGTAACTCCGCTGTTGGTAAGCATCGCCACAGCGTCGGCAGGAATGCTATTGGTTTCTCCGCCCTCCGAATAACCGAAATTCTCATCTCCTTTTATATCATACTTCATATACGCCTTGGCGATGAGATAGTTTTTGATTATATTCTGAATTCCGGTCATATCCGCCTCGGAAGCAAATACGCTCGGGTAATTGGTGGTTGCACCGTCTGTTAAATAATAAGTGCTTATGAATTTGTTGAAATTAAAGAATTTATTAGTGCCGCTTACAGGGCTTAAGGTTGTATCGTTACAGAAGCTATAGCTTTGCCCTACGGGAGAGGTTCCCGTTATAGCGCAATAGGTCATCAGAGTGGTTATGTATCCTGAAAGCTGGTTAGGGTGATATCCGTCCTTTGCGCTTTTGCTTATAACGAAGGTGTTTTTGCTGTAATTTATGGTTGAGCCTTGGATAGTTTCTCTTCCGTAGAGAATCTCCATAACAACTCTTCCCCAGTCAACAACCGTAACACCCATATCAGCTACCGTTTTCAGTTCATTAAGAAAGGCCTTTGCCAACGTTATGGTGCTTCCTATTGTTCCGTAAGCGGAGTATGGCACGAGAACCGCAAATTTAACACCAGGATTAGCTTCACGGAAGAAATTCATTATGTATTCCGTATCCTCAAGGAA
>CAJGCM010000092.1 GCA_904501765.1 uncultured Clostridia bacterium
AGCTTACGAGGGCTCGAGGAGGCGCTGGAGCGGCAGATAATTCTTGAAGCGCCCGCCATTCTTTGCGACTCGTCGTTCAATCTGCACGTAAGCCTTTTCGGAGGGGTGTGCGGTATTATTCCGAGAGAAGAGGCGGAATACGCAAAGAGCGAGGAGACTGTAAAGGATATTGCCATTCTCACAAGAGTTGGAAAACCTGTTTGCTTCAAGGTAAAGGGATTCGGGAAGGACCCTTCGGGGCGGATTATAGCATATCTTTCAAGGAGAGAGGCGCAAATAGAGTGCCAGAATAATTACATATCGACTCTGATACCCGGGGACATAATCCCCGTAAAGGTCACTCACCTTGAAAATTTCGGTGCTTTTGTGGATATCGGCTGCGGTATAATTTCTCTGCTTTCCATAGACTGTATGTCGGTTTCAAGAATTTCCCACCCATCGGCAAGGGTGGCGGTGGGAGAGGGGCATTTCGTAGTAGTAAAAAAAATAGACGAGAGAGGAAGAATTTACGTTTCCGAGCGTGAGCTTCTCGGCAGCTGGGAGGAAAACGTTTCAAGATTCTCAGAGGGGCAAACCGTCAGGGGGATTGTCAGGAGCATAGAGGACTACGGAATATTCGTGGAGCTGACTCCCAATCTTGCGGGACTTGCGGAGTTCAAGGAGAAAATTTTCCCCGAGCAAACCGCAGCGGTTTACATAAAAAGCATAATTCCCGACAAAATGAAGGTTAAGCTTATTATAATAGATGCGGGCGACTCGCCGAAATACAGACACCCGATAGAGTATTTCATAGACCCCGAAAAGACCTCTCATATAGACTCCTGGACCTATTCGCCCAAGTGCTGCAAGAAAACAATAGAAAGCGCTTTCATATAACTGCTGTCAAAAACTAAGAGGACGCAAAGCTACTCTCATTACGGCTGCCAGGTTTAACGTGGCATACCGTACCATGAGCTGTAACGACGCCCTCTTTTTGTTTTTTGTTTTCTGTAAATTTATCTATTGAAATAGAAAGCTTTTTATGCTACAATAAATATAAATAATCCCCCTGCCGTCAAATCGCAATTTTATTACAAGGGGTCAAGTGATTATTAACATCTTTGTATTATACGAGGTACGCTATGGTAAATATAGGAAACGATTGGGACGAAATACTTGCCGACGAATTCTCCTCTGACTATTATCTTAATTTAAGAGAATTTCTGAAGGCTGAATATTTCAGCAGAAAAATATATCCTCCAATGAACGATATTTTTAACGCTTTAAAGCTTACGCCTATGGAAAATGTTAAAATCGTTCTGCTCGGGCAGGACCCTTATCACGGAGCAGGACAGGCTCACGGGCTTTGCTTTTCCGTTTTGCCTGGTGTCCCCCACCCACCGTCATTAAAAAACATATTTAAGGAGCTGACTGCGGAATATGGAATGACGCCTCCCGCATCGGGAGAGCTGACAGGCTGGGCGAAGCAGGGCGTTTTGCTTCTTAACACCACCCTTACCGTGAGAGAGGGTCAGCCTCAAAGCCATAAAGGGCGGGGCTGGGAAACGCTTACCGACAGCATAATAAAGGCTGTTAACCGCAAGAGTGAGCCTGTTGTATTCATGCTTTGGGGCGGCAACGCAAGAGCAAAAAAGGCTCTCATTGATACAGACAAGCATCTCATTCTTGAATGCGCTCACCCAAGCCCCCTCTCCGCTTATAACGGATTTTTCGGCTGCGGTCATTTCAAACGGGCAAACGAATTTCTTTTATCACAGGGCAACTCCCCTATATGCTGGGAAAAAACGGTTTGATTTTATAAAAACTTTCTCAAACATTCAAGTGTACTATTGAAAAAAAGAGAAAAATGTCGTATAATAATACAAAAAACTTTCCGAAAAGGACTTATTCTTATGAAGCTTTTGGAAGACAGAATTTTAAAGGACGGCAAAATACTCGAAGGTAACGTTCTGAAGGTTGACAGCTTTCTTAACCATCAGATAGACGTTGGTCTTCTCGGCAAAATGGGAGCTGAATGGAAAAGGCTCTTTGTTGAAGAAGGAATAACTAAAATACTGACGATAGAGGCCTCCGGGATAGGTATTGCCTGCATTGCCGCCGAGCATTTTAACGTGCCTGTTGTATTTGCGAAAAAATCCAAGAGCACCAATATAGGAGCGGATTTATACCGAGCATCGGTTGAATCTTACACCCACGGCACAGTTTACGACGTTGTGGTGTCCAAAAAATACATATCTCCCGAGGACAGGATTTTGATAATTGACGACTTTCTCGCCAACGGAAACGCTCTTCTCGGGCTTATCGACATATGCAAGGCCGGCGGATGCGTCGTTGCGGGAATCGGCGTCGCTATCGAAAAGGCTTACCAGGGCGGCGGTGATAAGGTCAGAGCGCTCGGATACAGAGTGGAGTCTTTGGCTAAAATCAAGGAAATGAACGAAAAAGACGGCGTAATCTTTGAATAAGGCTCGCCGCCTTTTCACTTTGAAAAAGATATCCAATCAGAAAAAACGGCAAAATTATTAAAATCTTTTTATTAGGTATTGAAAATTCATTCAAAGTGTGTTAATATTTATTTGTGACTTTCGACAAGCTTTTCAGCCTGACTGCTTCATCAAAAAGCTATTTTGTTTTTTCACGGTTACTCTGAGCTTTGCTCTGTAACATAAAAAAATTTATTGGAGGAACTTAAAAATGTTCAAGAAGATCCTTGCCCTTGTGCTTGCTGTGGCTACAGTTTGCACACTCGCTCTTACTCTCGCTTCTTGTGCCGGCGGCAGCACAACAGGTATGAGTGCTTCTCCCCTTGATATACCTGCAGTTAATGCAGACTTCCAGGTTGGAGATGATTTCAAGATTGGATTCATTTGTCTTCACGACGAAAAGTCCACCTACGACCTTAACTTCATTAACGCCGCTTTAAGATATCAGGAGGCTCTCGGTCTTAAGAACAGCCAGGTTATAATCAAGAAAAACATTCCTGAAACCGAAAAGTGCTACGAGGCTGCTATCGACCTTGCAAACCAGGGCTGCGACGTTATCTTTGCTAACTCCTTCGGTCACGAAGAATGGGTTGCAAAGGCTGCTGAGGAGAAGCCCGACGTTGAATTCTGCCATGCTACCGGTGTTACCGCTGCTAAAAAAGGACTTGACAACTTCCACAACGCTTTCGCTTCCATTTACGAGGGCAGATACCTTGCAGGTATTGCAGCAGGTATGAAACTCAACGAAATGATTGCAGAAGGCAAAATCACTAAGGAAAAGGCTAAGATCGGCTACGTTGGCGCTTTCACATACCCTGAGGTTATTTCCGGTTACACATCCTTCTATCTTGGCGCTAAATCCGTATGCCCCACCGTTACTATGGACGTTCAGTTCACAGGCTCTTGGTATGACGTTACCGCTGAGAAGAACGCTGCAGAGGCTCTTCTTGCGAGAGATTGCGTACTTATCAGCCAGCACGCTGACTCTATGGGCGCTCCCGGTGCTTGCGAGGAAGCAGGTGTTCCCAACGTTTCCTACAACGGAAGCACATACGAGGCTTGTCCTGAAACATTTATAGTTTCTTCCGCTATCAACTGGACTCCCTACTACGTATACATCACAAAGTGCATAGTTGAAGACAAGGCTATTGACACCGACTGGTGCGGCGGTATCGAGGAGGGCTCCGTTGTTCTTACAGGTATCAACCAGGACGTTGCTGCTGAAGGAACTGTTGACGCTATCAAGGCTGCTATCGAGAAGCTCAAGAAGGGCGAAGTAAAGGTATTCGACGCTTCTACATTCACCGTTGAAGGAAAGGCTCCTACACACGACCTTATCAAGGACGGTTACTTCCACGAGTCCGAGGCTATTTCGGCTCCCTCCTTCGACCTCAACATCGACGGAATTACACTTATTAACACTAAGTTCTAATAATCATTTGATTTTAGTTTAAGCCATCTAAAATGCAGGCGGAGCTTAACCGCTCCGTCTGCTTAATTTATTTTATCTACACTCTACTTACGGAGGAAACAAGTGAATAAAACTGTTGCTCTTGAGTTAAAAAACGTATCAAAATCCTTTGGCAACAAGCATGCCAATAAAAACGTTGACCTTACGCTGTACGAAGGCGAAATTCTCGCCATTCTCGGAGAAAACGGCAGCGGAAAAACATCATTGGTCAATATGATTGCGGGTATTTATTACCCCGACGAGGGAGAAATATTCGTAGGCGGTGAGCCTGCCGTTATCACCTCCCCAAAAGATGCCTTCAAGTATAAAATCGGTATGATACATCAGCATTTTAAATTAGTTGACGTATTCTCCGCCAGCGAAAACATCGTGCTTGGCGTAAATGAAGAAGGCAAATTCAAGCTCTCCGAGATTGACGGCAAGGTAGCCGAAATTGCTGACAAATACGGCTTTTTGCTTAACCCAAAGAAGAAAATTCACGAGATGTCTGTTTCCGAGAAGCAGACTGTCGAAATCATAAAGGTGCTTTACAGAGGAGCAGATATTCTTATTCTTGACGAGCCTACTGCGGTTCTTACCCCTCAGGAAATCGAGAAGCTCTTCGCCGTTCTTCGCCGTATGCGCGAGGACGGAAAGTCCATAATCATAATAACCCATAAAATGAACGAGGTTATGTCCCTGACGGATAGAGTTGCGGTTATGAGAAAGGGTGAGCATATCGCCACGGTTGAAACCGCAAAGACCAACGAAAACGAGCTTACCGAGCTTATGATGGGCGAAAAAGTTTCGTTAAATATAAACAGAACGGAGCCGAAAAACACCTCCGACAGGCTTGTGGTAAAAAATATCACTTCTGTCAACAAGGAGGGTATAACTGTTCTCGACGATATTTCCTTTACCGCCCGCTCCGGAGAAATACTCGGTATTGCGGGAATTGCAGGTTCGGGACAGCGAGAGCTGCTTGAGGCTATTGCAGGTCTTTATCATATCGACTCCGGCACAATAGTTTACAACAACCCCGAAACGGGAATTGAAGAAAATCTCAGAGATAAAAACCCCTTGCAGATTTCCGAGCTTGGCGTAAGGCTTTCCTTTGTTCCTGAGGACAGGCTCGGTATGGGTCTTGTTGCTAATATGGACATCGTTGACAATATGATGCTCCGCAGCTACAAGAACGGTAAATCCTTCTTCCTCGACAGACGCAGTCCTCACGATTTGGCTATGGAAATAATCCAGGAGCTTAACGTAATTACCCCCGATGAGCACACCCCAGTTCGCCGTCTTTCCGGCGGTAACATTCAAAAGGTGCTTGTAGGTAGAGAAATTGCCGCTGCTCCCACCGTATTTATGGCAGCATACCCGGTAAGAGGTCTTGACGTTAACGCTTCATACGGAATTTACAACCTTCTCAACAAACAAAAGGAGGACGGAGTTGCCGTAATTTTCGTCGGTGAGGACCTTGACGTGCTTCTTGAGCTTTGCGACAGAATTTTGGTTATTGCCTCGGGACACATATCCGGAATAGTAGATGCAAGGTCTGCCACGAAGGAAGAGGTCGGTCTTCTTATGACAAAAACCAAGGAGGAAGGAGAAGCTAACAATGAGTGAAATCGAAAAGAATGACGTTTCCGAAATTGAAAGAGAAGCCGCAGAGATAGCGGCAGAGGCTGATGCAACCGAAAATGAGTCTTCAATCCCCCACTCCTCTACCCCCGAAAAGGAGACAAAAAAGGAGCCTCTGTTCCACATCAGTAAGAGAGATAATCTCTCGAAAAAGCACATTTACGGAATACGTGCCATTGCCATCGGCGGCTCGTTTATTCTGATGTCAATTCTTATATTCATTCTTGCTAAAGAAAACCCCATCGCTATTTTAGGCTGTATGATGGAGGGTGTTTTCGGAAAACCGGAATTTATCTGGCGTCTGTTCAGTAATACCGCTATTCTTCTTGGTATTTCATTGGCTCTCACACCCGCCTTCAAAATGAAATTCTGGAACTGCGGAGGAGAAGGACAGGTTATCGTTGCCAGTCTTTCCTCGGCGGCTTGTATGCTGTTTATAGGAAATTCCGTTCCCTGGTTTGTTCTGCTCATTATAATGTTTGTAACAAGTATTCTTTCAGGCATTATATGGGCTCTTATACCTGCTATTTTCAAGGCTAAATGGAACACGAACGAGACGCTCTTCACCCTTATGATGAACTACATCGCAATTCAGCTCGTAACCTTCTTCCTTAAGCTGTACGGTAACGATCAGGGCAACCTGGAGCCTATGCTGGATTTCAGAATTCCATATATCTTTGGCGGTCCTTATTTCCTTAACATCGTTGTTATCGCAGTGATTTGCGCACTTATGTATATTTATTTAAACTATACGAAGCACGGATATGAGATATCGGTTGTGGGCGAAAGTGAAAACACGGCGAAATATATCGGTATCAGCGTTCCCAAGGTTGTTATAAGAACTCTTATAGTTTCCGGCGCGCTTTGCGGACTTATCGGCTTTATGCTTTCAGCTAACGGAAGCGCCACCGTCACAACCACCATTGTTAGCGGTCAGGGCTTTACCGCAATTCTCGTTTCCTGGCTCGGTAAATTCAATCCTATTTATATGATTTTGACCTCCTTCCTCGTTATATTCTTACAACAGGGGACGGTTTATATGGGAGAAATCTACCGTCTTGACACCGCAATGGCTGAC
The DNA here is from genome assembly GCA_904501765.1 of uncultured Clostridia bacterium. Taxonomy (GTDB): domain Bacteria; phylum Bacillota; class Clostridia; order Oscillospirales; family CAG-272; genus UBA1740. The sequence goes on from CAJGCM010000092.1 coordinate 6,656, forward strand.
GTTTTCGTAGGAGTCGTGCTTCTGTTTATCATAGGATGCGAATTCTTTATTCACTATAAGATAAACTTCAGAAAAAAAGAAACTTCGAAAAGTGCTAAGGAGGAGGTTAAATAATGACAACTATTATAGCCTTTCTTACAAGCGCAATTAAATTCGGTATGGTTCTTCTCTTCGGCTCCACCGGTGAAACCATAACCGAAAAAGCAGGTCACTTAAATTTAGGTATCCCCGGTGTTATGTGCGTTGGCACAGCATTCGGCTGCGCGGCTGAGGCAATTTATTTTGAGCTTGCCGGAAGCCGTATGAATATGATTTGGCCTCTCGCCATACTTATTCCCGTAATCGCAACTCTTCTCGGCGGCGCCCTGATGGGTCTTATCTACTCCTTTATGACCGTTACCCTTCACGCAAATCAGAACGTTACGGGTCTTGCACTTACCACCTTTGGAGTAGGTGTTTCCGACTTTATTATTTCGACTGTTGAAAACTACAAGTTCACGGCAGGAGCAAGATTCTTCAATATGCACCTTCCCTTCGCCGATTCTCTCGGCTGGTTCGGTGAGCTGTTCTTCTCCTACGGAATTATGATTTACCTCTCTATCGCCGTAGCCATTGCCACCTCTTACGTTTTAAACAAGACTAAGGTAGGTCTTCACTTAAGAGCTGTTGGCGAAAACCCTGCTACCGCAGATGCCGCAGGTATAAACGTAACAAGGTACAGATACGTTTCCACCTGTGTTGGCTGCGCTATTGCAAGTCTTGGCGGACTTGTATTCATTATGGACTATCTTAACGGAAACTGGGAATACGTTATCGACGCTATCGGCTGGCTCTGCGTTGCTCTGGTTATCTTCACTACCTGGAAGCCTACCTTTGGTATTTTATGCGCAATTATATTCGGCGCCTTCTACGTTGCGGCAGAATATATCCCCGGTATATCTCTGGCTCTTAAGGAAATATTCAAGATGCTTCCCTACCTTGTTACAATAGTTGTGCTTGTATTTACAAGCATCCGCAACAAGAAGGAGGACCAGCCCCCGGCAAGTCTTGGCGTAAACTATTTCAGAGAAGAGAGATAATTTCTATCCTCAAAGAAAGAATATACTATTCTTTATAAGACAAATAAAAGAAAAAAGCTCGGCTTACGGTAAGCCGAGCTTTTTTCTTGTGTCGATAGGTTTATTACCTTTTATATATAAGCAAAACCTTCGCCTACATTCCCACAGATTATGCTTTCAGCATAAAATATCCGAGGACTATAACGCCTAAAACTATTCTGTAAATTCCAAAGGAAGCGAAGCTGTGACGCTTTACAAAATCCATAAGGAATTTAATTACTATAAGAGAAACTATAAAGGATACGAAGATTCCCACTAAAAGAAGGGCGATTTCCGTGCCTGTGGCTTCGAATCCAGAGAGGATAAATTTCAAAATCTTATACCCCGAGGCTCCAAGCATAATCGGAATTGCCATGAAGAAGGAATACTCCGCTGCCGCAGTACGGCTGACACCGGTGAGAAGACCACCGAGGATTGTAGAGCCTGAACGAGAGGTTCCCGGAACCAAGGACAAGACCTGGAAGGCGCCTATTGTAAGAGCGTCCTTATAGGTCAATTCGCTGGCGTCGTTTACACGGTATGCGACCTCTCCTTCTCCACCTCCGTTTTTGCCCTTTATTTTTTCCACTATAATAAAGGCAATACCGTAAATGATAAGAGCTGCCGCTACCACGACGGGTACGTAGAGGTATTTTTCAAACAAATCGTCAAAGAGAAGCCCGATTACCGCAGCGGGAATTGCTCCCACTATAACCTTCGCCCAAAGGCTCCAGGTTCCGCGGCGCTCCTCCTCGCTTTTCTTTTTTGAGAAGGGATTAAGCTTATCAAAAAACAGCACGGGAACGGCAAGAATTGCTCCAAGCTGTATAACGACGAGGAACATCTCCATAAAAACGTCGCTTACATTAAGGGTTATAAATTCGTCAAGGAGAATCATATGCCCCGTAGAGCTGACGGGGAGCCATTCGGTTATCCCTTCAACTATTCCGAGGAATAT
>CAJGCM010000093.1 GCA_904501765.1 uncultured Clostridia bacterium
AGCGCTGCGCTCTGCATCTCGGAAATTTTTGAGTTTGCGCTCTCAAGCTCACGGCGAGCCTCCTTAAGCTCCTCACGAAGTGCGGAAGCCTTTGTGGCAATGGTGTGAACGTTCTGCACCTTAAGCTCTCTTGCTGTGTCGAGTATAAGCTCGTCACGCTCTGCAAGAAGCGAGAGAACACCAAGGCCTGTCGTTCCCTCTATTCTTCTGACACCGGCTGCAACGCCTGTCTCGGATATAATCTTGAAAAGACCGATGTTTCCTGTGGAGCTTACGTGCGTACCGCCGCAAAGCTCGGTGGAGGAGGTGCCTATCTTAACGGCTCTTACACGGTCTCCGTACTTTTCACCGAACAGAGCCATAGCGCCCATTTTCTTTGCGGTAGCTATATCCGTTACGGTGGTGGAGCAGTCCTCTGCGGCGAGAATGTGATAGTTAACTATATTCTCGACTTTAGCAATCTCCTCACGGGTCATAGCCGCAAGGTGAGTGAAGTCGAAGCGAACTCTATGCTCGTCAACCATAGAGCCCGCCTGCTCAACGTGAGTGCCAAGCACTGCACGGAGCGCCGCCTGAAGAAGGTGGCAGGCAGAGTGGTTTCTGCGTATAGCGTCACGTCTGTCAGAGTCTATTTCGAGGGTAAGAGTGTCACCGACGGAAACTGCTCCGCTGTCAATTCTTACCTCGTGAAGGTATATGCCGTTTGTTTTTTTGGTGTCAAGAACGGTGATTTTTGCGCCGGCGGAATAAATTACACCGCTGTCGCCAACCTGACCGCCGCCTTCACCGTAGAATACGGTCTTATCGAATACGAGGGTACATTCACCCTCACCGATAAGGGATACGGATTCGTCCTCGGCGATAATGGAGAGAAGCTTTGCCTCGCACTTGCTTTCCTCGTAACCGAGGAATGTGGTTTCGGGAAGGTTTTCAAGAAGCACCGAGGATGCGCCCTGCCAGCCCGAAATATTCCCTCTTGCGGCTCTTGCGCGCCTTTTCTGCTCTTCCATAAGAGAAGTGAATTCTTCCTCGTTTATGGAAAGGGAGCTTTCTTCCGCAATTTCTCTCGTTAAGTCAATGGGGAAGCCGAAGGTATCGTAAAGCTTGAATGCGTCCGCACCGCTGATAACCGTCTTGCCATCTTTTTTGCAGTCCTCAACGATTCCCGAGAGAATTGAAAGACCGGCGTCTATGGTTGTGTTGAATCTGTCCTCTTCAAGGGAAATGACCTTAAGTATATAGTCCTGCTTATCCACAAGCTCAGGGTAAGCTGTATCGTTTTGAGAAATAACCACGCGGCAAAGCTCTGTCAAGAACTTTCTGTTGATACCGAGAAGCTTACCGTGGCGGCAGGCACGGCGAAGAATTCTTCGAAGAACGTAGCCTCTGCCCTCGTTGGAGGGGATAACGCCATCGCAAATCATAAAGGTAGAGCTTCTTATATGGTCGGTGATAACGCGGATAGAAACGTCATCGTCACGGTCATCACCGTACTTTTTGCCGGCAATCTCGCACACCGTGTCAAGAATGCGTCTTACTGTGTCAACCTCGAAGAGGTTATCGACGCCCTGCATAACGCAGGCGAGTCTCTCAAGTCCCATACCTGTATCGATGTTCTTCTGAGCCAACTCAGTATAGTTACCGTTGCCGTCGTTGTTGAACTGGGAGAATACGTTGTTCCAGATTTCCATAAATCTGTCACAGTCGCAGCCGGGCTTACAGTCGGGGGAGCCGCAGCCGTACTTTATTCCTCTGTCGAAATAAATTTCCGAGCAGGGGCCGCAGGGACCCGAGCCGTGCTCCCAGAAGTTGTCAGCCTTGCCGAGCTTAACTATATGCTCCTCGGGAACGCCTATTTTATCACGCCAGATAGCGTAAGCCTCATCGTCATTCTCATATACAGAGGGCCAAAGAAGCTCTGTGGGTATCTCAAGCGTCTTGGTAAGGAATTCCCAAGCCCACGGAATGGCCTCATTCTTGAAATAATCTCCAAAGGAGAAATTGCCGAGCATCTCAAAGTAGGTGCCGTGGCGAGCGGTGTGTCCGACTCTTTCGAGGTCGGGTGTTCTTATACATTTCTGACAGGTACAAACTCTGTTTCTCGGGGGAAGCTCTTCACCTGTGAAATACTTTTTCATAGGCGCCATTCCGGAGTTTATAAGAAGCAGAGATTTATCGTTATTTGGCACAAGAGAAAAGCTGGGGAGGCGAAGATGCCCCTTGCTCTCGAAGAAGGAGAGATATTTTTCTCTCAAATCGTTAAGGGATGTCCATTTCATTGTTAATTCTCCTCGCAGACCGAAAATTAGATGCCGGCCATTTTTACGACCATACCCGTCGGTCCTTAAAATATTTTGCCCGTTTATTTTAGCACGAAAGACGAACAAAGTCAATACTTATATACTGTGTGTTTATAGGTAAAGGGGGTAAAATTTGTGTTTTTTCTGTATAAATTGGCGTTTTTTCGAGTGGTGAGTAAAACAGCCACACACAAAGCTGCTTGTCCCACAAAATTAAATTTCTATCTCGTAGCCTAAGTGTAAGGAATATACACCGGTTTTTTTCGGATATTTGCCGAACATAGAGAACACCGCTTCCTTGTAATAAGAGAGCTGAAGAGAGTGCGCTCTTCGTAGCCTCTCCTCGCCCTCGGAGGGGTTTTCAATTTCATGGGCAGACAGTCTGTCGGTTTTATAATCCACAAGGTGCATATTGCCCTCGGAGTCTTCAATCAGGCAGTCAATAACACCCTGAACGAGAATTTTGTCTTCTGCAAGAGCAGCCTTTGCCTCCTCGTTCTCGGTGAACCTGTCCGCAGGAAGTCTTACGTTAAAGCGAAGCTCTCGCCAAAGCCGTACAGCCCCTCTCATATCCGAGAACAGGGGTGAATTCCTGAAGGCTTCGATTTCGGGTAGTCTTACACGCGCCCCGTCCTTTTCCGAGAGGAATTCCAGCTCCACAAGTCTGCGAAGCTCCTCTCCGGCGCCCATGCTTGCAAGTCTGTCAAGGTCGCAGAACTGGAGGAACATATGGGTTGCGATTCCTCGCCTTGCGCTCTCGTCTGCGGCTCTGCCGCTGATAAAATCAGGTATAATTGGTCTTCCGCCGTCGGGCGCCTCCGTATCCGGAGCCGCCGTATCGAGCTTTACATCCTCTGCTCCCGTTCCGTCGAGCACGGCAGGGTAGAGGGCGGAAACCGAAAGCTTCTCCGGCAGGTACATCTGGTAGCGCCGTGGATAGACGAAGGAAAATCTTGATACAAGCTCTTCCTTTGCTAAGGTAAGCTCCTCTTCGGAGAGCGAAATTCCTTCATAGCTCTTATCCGAGGCGTCAGCCCCGCCATTCGCAAATTCGCCTTCTCCGTGGGCTTCCTCTTTGACCCTCTCGGCTGTGTCGTCCTCGGCACATCTTTCCGCTTTGTTTTCCTCTTCCCCCTCAATAATAACCCGACCCGTGTTAAGGGAGGTGAGTATTACTTCAAGCATAGAGCGCCTCTTTCTTGCAAAATAGGGGGAGCGAAGAAGTTTTTTATATTCCATTTTTTCAAGGAAAGCTTCGCAACTGTCGGACGTTGCCGTTCCGTAAACAAAAAGCCTCTCTCTGGCTCTTGTCAGGATAACATACAGAACTCTTAATTCCTCTTCAAATTCCTTTTTGAATTTGTAATTTTCGATTGCGTTAAATATTGGATTTTCAACGGAGGCAAGTCCGCTCGGGTCCTTAAGCAGCATTGAAATACCAAAGTCCGTATCAAGGGTGATACGGCTTCTGTTCGCCCGCTTAACTGCGCCCTCTGCGGAGGCGAATATGCAAACGGGAAATTCAAGCCCCTTGGATTTGTGGGCGGTTATTATCCTTACCCCACCATCCGTGTCGGATTCTGTACCGGGTGTGGTGAATTTTCTTCCGCTGTCGATTACGGCGTTTATATAGCTTATAAAGCCGTAAAGCCCGTCCTCAGAAGTCTCCTCGTGTTTAGCCGCATAATTAAGGAGCAGAATAAGGTTATCACGGCCCCTGCCCGATTCCAACGAAAGCATTCCCGTTTCTTTGTATATCAAGGACAGTAGCCTGTCAGCTCCCATGGATTCGGAAAGCTCTCTGTATTTTTTCAGCCGAGCCAAAAACGCCCGTCCTTTGGAGAAGGAGGGGTGATTTTCCACGTATTCTGTAAGCGCTGCGAAAAGGCAGTCCGCTCGGCTTTCAAGCCTTATGAGGGTAAGCTCGTCGGCAGTGAAACCAAAAATCGGCGAGCGCATAATTGCAGATAGGTAGACGTCCTTTCTCGGGTTGTCAATAGCGGTAAGCATAGACAAAGCGAGCAGTATTTCTTCATTGAGGAAGAAATCACCCTCCCCGGGGATTGAAGCCTTGATTCCACAGCTCCGGAGCGCCTCGGCGTATTGCTCTGCCTTGCCTTGATTTGAGCGGAGAATTATAGCAATGTCCGAGGGAGAGTAGGGCGAACCGCTGTTTGATTTGGCGGAATTGAGAATACTGTCGATTTTCTTGGCGACCGCAAGGGGCGCCGACGGGTTTTCTTCGCTATCTCCGTCCTCCACCTCGACCTCCCCCTTCCTTCGGCGTGAGCTTCCGGGCAGTATATGGACCTCGGGAATATCCCCGGAAGGGACGGCACCGTCGTATATTTTGGCAAACTTAAGCCTATCACTGTCGGTATAACTTATGGATTCTCTGAAGGTTGAAAATTCCTTGTCGAATATTCCGTTAACAAAGTCTATTATAGCCTCGTCGCATCTGAAGTTAGAGGACATAAACAGTGCGGCAGAGTCGGAGTCTTCGTCCTCACCGAGCTTCGGAAAGCTTTCCTTCATAGAAGCGAATATTTCGGGCCTTGCGGCTCTGAAGCCGTAAATGCTCTGCTTGATATCGCCAACCATAAAGCGGTTGGTGGGCTTTGATATACAGTCGAAAATTTCCGCCTGTAGGCGGTTCACGTCCTGGTATTCGTCAATGTATATGCTGTCAAAGCATTCTCTTATTTGCGCTGCAACGTCAGACGCTCCACCGCTATTGTCGGTGAGTATCCGAAGGGCATATTTTTCAAGGTCTGCGTAATTGCATATGCCTCGCCTTTGCTTCTCAGCAGTATAAATGTCGTCGAATTTCTTAAGAAATCTATACACGGCACCCAGGCTTTCGTACAGATTTACGTAAAGCTCAAGAAAATCTTTTTCACTGTAAGTGAAATATTTGGAGCTGAATTCCTCAAAGTCCGCCTTGAGGCATTTTCTTATCTCGCCAAGGTAAAGGTAGCTCTCGCCTCGCTCACCCTTTCCACCCGGGAGGCGGCGGAACTCAGCGGAGCAGACGCTATCCTTAAGTGAGTCAAAGCCCTCGGCAAGAAGACAGGCGTCAATGATTTTTGCGTCCGCATCGAAAACCTCAAAGCCGCGACGCTCCATAGAGCTGCCTTCTTCAAAGTCGTATCTCATATTGTAAAGGGCGGAATATTCCATCAACGCTCCCTTTACTTCCTCGGTTATATATCTGCCGTATTTTGATGCGCTGACGGATTCGATTTTTTCGGGATTGAATTCCTGAATCATAGGATAGAGGTTGAGAATCCCTCCCGAGAGGCTCTCGAAGCTCTCGTATATAAGCTTAAATACCTCTTTAAGCTCTCTTTCCTCTCTCGTGGAGGTAAGACATTCGGCAACGTAGGCGAATTTTTCACCCGAGCAAACGTCGGTCAGCTCCCCCTCGTAGGCTGAATAAATCAGCCTGTCCATAATCTCCGAGGCGAGCAGCTGCACCTCCGCCTCCTCGGCTATTCTGAAATTAGGGGGCAGCCCCACCTGCTCCGGGTATAATTTTACTATATAATTGCAAAAGGAGTCTATGGTTTGTATTTTTGCGTCCTTTATTGCTAAAAGCTGTTCTTCAAGACGAGCATTCCCGGGGTTTTCAATGCAGGCGTTCTTTATCGCCTCTCCGATTCTCTGGCGCAATTCGCCCACGGCGGCATTGGTAAAGGTAACGATAAGCATACGGCGAATATCGGCAGGATGCTCGTCGTCGAGTACGGTGCGTATTATTCTTTCGGTGAGGGTTGCGGTTTTTCCCGAGCCTGCGGCGGCAGATACGAGAAGAGTTTTACCCCTTGTATTGATTGCAGACCTTTGCTCCTCGGTCCAGCTTCTTTTAGCCATATTATCTCCTTTCCGTCGTTTTTATCAGCGGAAATCCGTTCCGACTTATAATCTGAATTGCTTTATGGGCTTTACGGCAAGTCCCGAATCGAAGGCTCTTACCTCTCCGAGGGCGAAGAAGCCGTCCTTGTCATAAAGACAAACACGGGTCCCCTCTCCGTAGGTAAGTCCTATTTTCTTAAGATATATTTCAACTCCCGAGAGGGCGAGTCTTGCAAAGAAATCCGACAGAGTTATCCTCGGCAGCTCCTCAAAGACACGCTCTGTGGGGATAACCAAAGCCTTAAGCTCGGCGTCACTCATAGCTTCAAGCTCCTCTAAGGTGTGGCACTCCTCCAGGGTGAAAACCGAAGCCTTCGTTCTTTCAAGCGCCGCCATAACGCCGCCACAGCCTAATTTCTCCCCTATATCCGCAAGGAGAGTTCTTATATAAGTCCCCTTGGAGCAGTGAACGGAGAGCTTATAGGTCACCTCGTCAATCCGAGTGGCGTAAATCGAGTGTATCGTTACCTCTCGTGGCGCCCTTTCGATAACCTCGCCAGCTCTTGCCATATCGCACAGCTTTCGTCCTCCAACCTTCAAGGCGGAGTACATAGGCGGCGTTTGCATATAGGGGCCGACGAAGCTCATAATAGCTTCAAGGACCTGCTTCTCGCTCGGTATTTCGTCACACTTCGTTAAAATGCTGCCGGTGGTATCCTCAGTGTCGGTGGTGATGCCGAGGAGTAGGGTGGCGTTATAATATTTATCGGAGGAAAGCATATATTCACTTGCCTTAACAGCTCTTCCTATAAGCACCGGCAAAACCCCCGTAGCCATAGGGTCAAGGGTACCTGTATGTCCCGCCTTCACACCTCCGAAAAGGCGGCTTACTCTTTTTACAACTCCTTGGGAGCTTATTCCCGCCCCTTTGTTTATCACGACTATTCCAGACAAAATGCCACCTCTTTTCAGAAGAATACATAAAAGTTATATGCGTTATGACTATTCTAACATAAATGAGAACAAATTTCAAGAAAAACTCTTGCCAAAAGGATAAATATGTAGTAAAATATTACTATAATACGGAAGGCGGCGCCGACTGGTTAGCTTTGCGAAAGGTCAGGGTGCGCTTTTTTGAAAAAATAAATTAAGAGGTGTTTTATGAAGGCAGTTATCACCGTTACAGGTAAGGATAAGGTAGGAATTATAGCTTTAACAAGCGCAAAATGCGCAGAGTACGGAGCTAATATCGTAGATATAAGCCAGACGGTTATGAAGGATTACTTCGCTATGATTATGCTGGTGGAGCTTGGCGGCCTTGCAGTTGATTTTGCGCGCTTTGCCGACAGTATGAGCCGTGTGGGAAAAGAAAACGGTGTTGATATCCGAGTTATGCACGAGGATATTTTCAACTCTATGCACAGAATCTGATTCGGAGGGCGAAGATGCTTAATATACAGGACGTTCTTGAAACAGTACGAATGATAAAAGAAGAAAACCTTGATATAAGAACGGTAACTATGGGTATTTCTCTTTTTGATTGCATATCCGACGACCCAAAAAGGCTTGAAGAGAAAATTTACAACAAAATAACCACCTGCGCAAAGAATCTGGTATCGGTATGCTGTGAGCTTGAGAAAACCTACGGTATTCCGATTGTAAATAAGAGAATAAGCGTAACTCCAATATCCTACGTTGGAGCAGGGCTTTCGCCCGAGGGGTTCGTAAGACTTGCCAAGACTCTTGAAAGAGCGGCAAACGCCCTTGGAGTAAACTTTATCGGCGGTTATTCCGCCCACGTTCAGAAGGGTGAAATTTTAGGAGCGCACAACCTTATTGAGTCAATTCCCGAGGCTCTTTCGGAAACCACAAGGGTATGCTCTTCGGTTAACGTAGCTACCACCAAGGCGGGAATCAATATGGACGCTGTGCGCCGCATGGGCGAAATTATTAAGGAAACCGCATACGTTACAAGGGACAGCGATTCCATAGGCTGCGCAAAGCTGGTGGTATTTGCCAATATCCCCGAGGACAACCCCTTTATGGCGGGAGCGGTTCACGGCATCGGAGAGCCTGACACGGTTATAAACGTTGGCGTAAGCGGTCCCGGCGTTGTGGCGACTGCTATAAAAGAGGTCGGTCAGTGCGATTTCTCTCTTCTTGCCGAAACGGTTAAAAAGATAGCCTTTAAGATAACGAGAGTCGGTCAGCTTATAGCCTCCGAGGCGGCTCGCCGCCTTGGCGTACCCTACGGCATAGTGGACCTTTCCTTGGCTCCCACCCCCGCTGCGGGAGATTCCGTTGCGGAAATTCTTGAAAATATGGGTCTTGAGCGCTGCGGTACTCACGGCACAACAGCTGCCTTGGCGCTTCTTAACGATGCTGTCAAGAAGGGCGGCGTTATGGCGTCTTCTCATGTCGGCGGACTTTCCGGCGCTTTCATCCCCCTCAGCGAGGATATCGGCATGATCCATGCCGCCGAAAAGGGCGCGCTG
>CAJGCM010000094.1 GCA_904501765.1 uncultured Clostridia bacterium
CCCGTGTGCCATATAATTTCGCCAAGACTCTCGGCAAGCTTTACGTTTTCAGGTGGGAAAAAGGTGTCAAAGGTAACGCCCTTCGGTACTGAAATCAACGCTTTCATATAAAACTCCTTTTTTTACAATGCTCGACGCCTTTTAATCTACGCCGATTTCGGTAAACGGTCCGCTTTGTTAGAATTTTTAGTGTAATTTTTCGCTCTTTTATTGACAAAGGCGACCGATAGGTGGTACAATTCAATTGCCAACGGAATTTCGGCAAATAAAAGCTCTCTTCCCTTTTACGTAAAGCTTCAAGGAGGAAAAAACATTGAACAGCCGCCTTTGTGATTTTGATTTTTTTAAATCCCCGCCCTTTTTGGGCTTCAGAAACGCAAATCATTTAGAGCGCAACAAAAAATGGACCTGGGTATGCAAATGTAATTACGCCTGCTTTTACTGTGTTACCAGAGGCGAGATATCCGTTGCTTGCAACGGAAAGGAATACACGGCAAGGACAGGTGACGTTATATTCCTTAAAAGCTCCGACAATGCTGTTATGAATTGCTACTCGGAGGACGGAAATTCTTATTATTTTGTGTCCTTTTATTACGACGAGGCAACAGACCTTATGATTGACACCCTCATTAAGGATGCAGGGGTTACAAGTCTTTTCAAGGACGTGCGCGATGCGCATCACTCCGCCTCATATCTTGGAAATTTCAAGCTTTTCAGCTGCTTTATCAAGCTGACCTACCGCCTTGCATCAAGGACCTTAAAGACCGATAAAAGCTATTCCGACGTATATCCTATTCGCGCCGCCGCAGAGTATATAAATCTGAATTACGACAAGAAAATCTCCATAGACACTCTGTGCCGTATTTCCGGCTATTCCCCTGCTCACCTACGCAGACTTTTCATTAAGCAATTTTCCCTCTCTCCAAAGGATTATATTCTTAACAGGCGCCTTGAGGCGGCGAAGGATATGCTTCTTGATATGCCCGAAAAAAGCATTGACGAGGTGGCTGAGGATTTAGGGCTTTGCTCCCCCTCCTATTTCTGCAAGCTTTTCAAGGAAAAGGTTGGTGTAACTCCCCTTGAATACAGGGGAAAGTTCGGATAAGACTTTTGCAAAACGCAGGTCTTTTATTTGATATTTGACTTGTGTTTTTATAAAATCCTGAGGAAAACGCAGCATTTGTTGCCGGTTTTCCTCATTTTTTTGTTTTTATTACGGTTATCCTATAAATTTCATATCAAGGACGCCGCAGTCCACAGGGATTTCTGCCATAGCACTCTCGCCGCTTACTGTATATTCAGCGCCGCCTGCCTGCCACCTGCCCGCCTTAAGCCCGAATACGAGGCACCTTTTAACATCCTCAGGGACAGACAAGGTGAAATTATCCTTAATATATTCACCGTCCCCCGAGAATACCACAGCACATCCGAGAATTGCTGCGCCTATAACCCCCTCTCCGCAAAGCTCCTTCGCTTCACGGTATGGCTGAAGGACATTGAAATCAAGGTTAAGATAGGGAGAGCAATCGGTGTGTGGGCCTACGTACATAACCGTAATAAAGCTATTCTCCTTTGCCGGCACTTTTGGAGAAATTTCAAGTCTGCCAAGACCGCTTTCGGTATTGTAAACCGAATTCAGCCCTTCGAATCTTTCAGGGAAGAAGCAGGATATGTTCTCGCCTCTTACAAGATACTCCTCTCCTCTACCGCCGACGAAGGTATGGTCAACCTCGGTGAAGAGGGACTGCACGTACAGCCTTGACATAAGGTTTGAAATAACCGTGCAACTCTTACCGTTAACAGAGGAAATATGAGGTGTATTCTGAGTGTGGAAGAGAAGCGTTTTTTTATAACTTTCGTCCTTTGATACGATTCTATCGAATATAACGAACGCCATCGGGTTTACCTTGTTACCCGTGTCAAAGCATACCATATGGCGCTTTACCTCGCTGACGGTTTGCTCGTCGTATGCCCTCGTAATATCTCCCGCTATATAGGAATAAAGGAATTTCTCGGAGCCTCCCACCTTTTCGGTTTTATAGCCGCCGTAGAGGGTTTTCGCTCTGTTATAATTGGCAGAGGAAAGCCAATCCTCCAAGTTGTCGATAGCTCCTCTTACGCACTCGTCGTCAATTCTCTGACCTCCCGAATACTTCCATATTCCGTTATCGGACATATTTGGATTGTATACGAGAATGCTGTTATGCGCAATAGTCTGCTTGTAATATGCGTAATCGTGTACGCTTCCGTAGTTGGAATATGCGCCAGATGAGCCGATAAGCATACCCTTGTGATAAATCTGGAAATCGCCGCAGTCCCTATGCTCGTGGTTTGCGGTGCTTGAGGTGCCTATTTTCATATACACCATGGCTGCATTCTTATCGTTATGAGCGGTTTTTGCAAGAATTATGCCTGCGGGGTCGCCGTAATAGCTTACTAAGGGCAGGTCGGATAAAGGTCTTTTCGGAACACTCGCATCATTAAACAGAAGCACGTCTACCGGGTTCATACCGTTGAGCCAGAAAATCGAAAAATCGTCTGTTTCGTGCGCCGCAAATCCCTTAAGGACAGGGTCCTTATAAAGACCTGCTCCCATAAGGGCGCATATTATGATATGGCAAAATCTCCTTCCTTGAAGGAAATCGTCACCGATTCTCAACGTCTCGCCGTCAGGCCTTATAGCTTTAAGGAAGGTGAGAGTGGCATCATGCACCTTTTCAGTAAAGAGATGCTTCTCGCCGTCGTACATATAGGAATACCAGCACTCGCCTGTCATAAGACTGTAAAGTCTGGAGGCTCCGTATGCAATTCCCTGACCGTGGAAGCCAGCCTTAAGCAGCTCGTTCTGCCCGGGAACAACCATACCGAAAACCAAATCGAAGATTACGTTATAATACTCGGGATACTCGTCGTATATAGCCAAAGTGAAGGGTATCCAACCGCCCATAAACAGACCGCCGCTCTGATGCCCTGTTATTCCGCCTGTTTTATCCGGGGGATATTTTGGGAATTCAAGCCTTGTTATGCATTTTGTAGTAACGGCGCCTACGAGCTGCTTTTTATCCCTATCCGTAAGCAAGGGGTAGCACCAGTCGTATACGCAGGCAACGAGGCGCATAATTTCCACCATTGTTATATGTATATTATATTCGTGACACTGACGGACGCCCTGCCCAAAGGCTTCGTCTATATTTATATCGAAGGTGAGGAGATAGTTTTTCAAGGCGTATACCGCCTCATAGCCGTATACTTCTTCCTTCGTATATGCGTATCTCAAAGCCTTGGAGAGAATTACGTTATGAACCTCGCAGTTGACAACCCTCGCATTATTGGTAAGGTCGTGATTTTCAAAGTCCGTCATAACTCCGTCGCACTCCATATCCGAGAGCCTCATAACCTCGGCATAAGCGTACTTATTGTCACCTGACTCTACGTTGCGGAAAATCTGCGCAAGTCTTTTTTCGGTAAATCCAAGGCGAGGATGCTTTCCAGCGGGGGGAAATTCCTTCGGCATATTTTCAGGCTCGGGAGAGTGTATAGGCTCTCCGAAATCGGAATCGGGGAAATTATCAATCAATTTCTTTAGCTCTTCTGCGCTCATTTTCATAACGGTCGCCTCCGAATATTTATTCTATATAAAAATTATATAGCAATACACTTATAATTTCAATAAATATTTCGCTCCCGTTTTATAATTTTTCGCTCCTCAAGGAAAATTTGAAGCCCTTCAAGCCGCAATTCGGTCACTGCTTCGGGAAGAGGAGCGAACATGAGCGAATTGTTACAAAATCGGAGCGAAAAGATTATTGAAAACCCGAAATTCCTACTCTATAATTTAAAGTGTAACGACTATGGTTGAAAGGTGAAAACTATGTGGACTGAAGAAAAGCTTAATGAAATGCTGACTACCCCCTCCGCCGCTCTCATTGAGGATATTAAGAAAATCGAGGGCGATATTATGGTGCTTGGCGCCGGTGGAAAAATGGGCCCTACTCTTTGCGTGCTTGCAAAAAAGGCCTGCGACCTCGCCGGGGTTGAAAAGAGAATATATGCGGTTTCCAGAGGAAGCGACCCCTTGGCTACAAGGCTTCTTTCCGACTGCGGTGTTGAGGTTATCCATATGGATTTGCTTGACAAGGAGAAGCTCTATTCCCTGCCCGACGTAAATAACGTCATATATATGGCGGGCAAAAAATTCGGTACCGACGGAAACGAATGGCAGACCTGGGGTATGAATGCTACCCTTCCCGCTTTCGTTGCGGACAAATTTAAGAATTCTAATATTGTCGTATTCTCCTCGGGAAATATTTATCCGATAGTTTCCCTCTCCGAGGGCGGATGTACGGAAGAGGACCCCGTATGCCCAAAGGGCGAATACGCTATGAGCTGCCTTGCAAGAGAGCGCTCCTTTGAATATGCGGCAAACACCTACGGAACAAGGGTATTCATATACCGACTCAATTTTGCTGTTGATTTAAGATATGGAGTTCTGTTCGACGTTGCAAACAAGATTATGAAGGGCGAGCGGATAAGCCTTAACACACCCTGCTTTAACTTTATATGGCAAGGAAGCGCTAACGAGATTGCCATAAGAGGTCTTTTACACGCCGCCTCTCCCGCCCGTATTATGAACGTTACGGGACCTGAAACCGTATCAATAAAGAAGGCTGCCATAAAGCTCGGAAAATATCTCGGCCGTGAGCCTCTCTTCGAGGGGGATGCGGGCAGCGACGCCTATCTCAACGACGCCTCCGCTGCTATGGAAATTTTCGGCTATCCTTCCGTCAGCGCAGAAACGCTTATACGCTGGCAGGCCGAATGGATACTTGACGGCGGAAGATGCCTTGACAAGCCTACGCATTTTGAAGAACGTGGCGGAAAGTATTAAGAGGTGCTGATATGACAAGACACGAAATTGCATTAAAAAAGCTCCGTGGGGGCACGGTTATTCCCGCAACCCCTCTCACTCTTAATGAAAAAAGACAGCTTGACGAGAACGGACTGAAGCTCCTTATGAATTATTATCTTAACTGCGGCGTAGGGGGTATTGCAACGGCTGTACATACAACGCAGTTTGAGATAAGGAAACCCGAAATAGCACTCTTTGAGCCTGTGCTAAGGATAGTTTCCGAGGAAATAGACAAATACGAAGCTAAAACAGGAAAGGTTATCGTTAAGGTTGCAGGCGCTTGCGGTCCTGTGGAGCAGGCGGTAAACGAAGCTCTTATTGCAAAAAAATACGGCTATGACGCAGTTCTTTTAAGTCCCGGAGGACTTAATCACCTCTCCGAGGAGGAAATGATAGAACGCACAAAGGCGGTTGCCTCCGTTATGCCCACAATAGGCTTCTACCTTCAGAGCGCTGTGGGCGGACGGGTATTTTCCTACAACTATTGGAAGGAAATTTGCTCAATTCCTAACGTTGTAGCCATAAAATGCGCATCATTTAACAGATACACCACCCTTGACGTGGTAAGAGCCGCCGCTACCTCCGAGAGGCGTGACGAGATAACCCTTTATACAGGAAACGACGATAACATTGTTATCGACCTTCTGACTAAATACAAGTTCGACAAAGACGGAGCTGTGGTAGAAAAATCCTTTGAGGGCGGTCTTCTCGGGCATTGGTCTGTTTGGACAAAACGTGTAGTGGAGCTTTTCGATATGCTGAAAGAAGAAAAGGAAAAGCCCTCTATTTCCTCTGATATGCTATCTCTCGCAGCAGCCGTAACCGATGCGAACAGCGCATTTTTCGATACGGCTCACGGCTTTGCAGGCTGTATTGCGGGGCTTCACTACGTGCTTCGCCGCCAGGGGCTTATGAGTAATATTCTTTGCCTTAACCCAAACGAGGGACTGTCCGAGGGGCAGGCAGAGGAAATAGAGAGAGTTTACAAGGCATATCCCAATCTTTGCGACGATGAATTTATTGCGGAAAATATTGAGCTTTGGAAGAGGGATATATTCACCGAGGAATAATATCGGTGACTTGGTTTTTAAAGTGTAATACAAAAAGAGAACACCGAGGGTTTCAACCCCAAGCCAACTGAATAGGTAAAAATCAAGAGTGGAGGCGCTTTTATAGCTGTCTCCACTCGTTTTCTATTCGGTTAGCCCCCCTTACGCAAAGCGTCCGTGTGAAAAAAGAACGGACGTATCGGTAAGCGTCATTATACCATAGGTGGGGTCAGAACCTCCTATGCTCCCTGGATTAAAGAGATAATAAGGCTTTTTATTTTCGTATAAGTCGTTTTCTTCAGTTGTTTCCCTATTTTCTTCTATTTCCCAAGGTCCCTGGTACTCTTTATATTTTTCCTGAGGGTCTACGTATTTTACCATAGGTATATGGGTATGACCGAAGAGGACTATATCAGCCCCACGGGCTTCCGCCATAGCCTCTATTTTTTCGGTTCCGTACTTTACCGAATACAAATCCCCGTGGGTAAAATAGACGTTTTTGCCCAAGAGATTGATTCTGTCAAGCTTACCGTCAGTTGAGGAAAAGGCGGAGCCGCCAAGGTCGCAATTTCCTCTAACAGAAAAGCAGGCGGCGCATTTTACATCTCGGCTGACCTCGGCAAAATCCGAAAGCCCGTCACCGAGGAAAAATATCACCTCGGCATCCGGATGACTTTTTATTGCCCTCTTCATATATAATTCTTTTCCGTGAGAATCCGAAAATATAAGGCATTTCATATATTTATACCTCCTTGTTAAGGCGAATTTTTGAGGTGAATTTAAATAAAGGAACAGGCGGTAACTCTTTTCGCTGCACAGAATATAATGAGCGTAGAATAAAACGGCAAAGGAGATACAGCATGAGAATTGATAAGGAAAAGCTTAAGGCTCTCACCTCCTTAAGTGACGAGGCACTTTGGGAGGAAATAAAAAAAATAGGGAAATCTCACGGCTTTACTCTTCCCGATGCTCCTCCTAAAAACGGAGAGCTTGGCAAGGTGCGTCGCGCCCTGGGCGAAGAAGAGAGGATAAATCTCGGCGAGGCTATTAAGATTATAAACCAATACAGGAAGGGGCGTTAATATGGATAACGGACTTAACCTCTCTGAGGTTATAAATCTTATTATGAGCAATCCCGAGCTTATGGAAAGTATAAAGTCTATGAGCAAAAAAATCACCGATGCGCCCGCTGACGAAGGGAGTGAGGTTAAGGCTTCTGTCGAAGCTCCGAAAAAGGAAGATTTTTCAAAAGCTGAGGAAGAGAGCGTTTCTACATATTCTCCCGAGGGGGGTAAGGAGCCCTTCGGCAGAAAAAGACGAAGAGAACTTCTATGCGCTCTTAAGCCCTACCTTTCAAAGGACAGAGCGAACGCTATTGATTCAATGCTCGTCATAACAGACGTCCTTGACGTCATGAGAAGGGGGTAATATGTATACGAGAAGCTATTATGGGGATATGGCAGACGCTTTGAAGATTCCCGACAATTACGACGGAACGTCCCTTTTGGAAAAAGAAGGCGAAGCGGCTGATGCCGATGTAACGGCAGCCGAGGATACATCACCTAAGCTCATGATAACGAAGGGAGTTGTGGAAGAGGTGCGACAAACACAGAGCGAAGAAGCTGTTTCAAAAAATGTGGGCGAAAGCGGATTATTCCAAAAGCTACGTTTGCCCGACATTTCCCGACTGCCTTTTCTCGGCGGACTACTCGGAGGGAGTAGACATCTCGAAGGATTCTTCCGTGATTTCGGCTTTGAGGATTTGCTCCTTATAGGTCTTGCTCTTCTTCTTTTCTTCTCAAAAACCGGAGATAAGGAGTGCGCTCTTATAATTTTAGTACTCCTGTTCATAAAATAAGCTCCGATATATCATATGGGGCTGCCCTATTTAGTCAGAACCGATAAAAACAAGGGGTATTGTGAAACGACCACAGTACCCCTTTTACGGTAAGTATAATTTTAAAGGAACTAAGGTTGAAAACTATATTTCTTCTTTTGGTTGCGTTTTTTATTATATACCCGCATCCTCGCTCAGCGCACCTTTAAAACATTGAAATCTGGTTAGTTTCGGAAAGCTCGGAAAGAACCCCGTTATTTCGGAGAAGCTCTATTACGGATTTTGATATACCCGTACGCAGACGAAGCTCCTCTATGGAGAATATATCGAACTTTTCTCTTGCTTCAATGATTTTCTCCGCCGCCGTATCTCCAAGACCGGGAAGCGAATTGAAGGGCATTCTTATCTTTCCGTCCTCAGGCAAGAATGCCTTGGAATCGGATTTTTTCAAATCAACGCCTAAGAACTGAACGCCTCTTGCAAGAGCCTCTCTGACAAGCTGCATGGTCGCCATCATTTCGTTGTCCTTAGCGGTTGCCTCCTGACCCTTTGCCTCAATTTCGGCAATAGCCTCGGACACGCCTCTGTATCCCTTCGCTACGATTTCCGCATTGAAGCCACCGGGAGCCACTGTAAGATACGCCGCATAAAACTCCATCGGATAATAAATTTTATACCAGCAAAGTCTTATAGCCGACATTACGTAGGCTGCCGCATGAGCCTTCGGGAACATATATTTGATTTTTTTACA
>CAJGCM010000095.1 GCA_904501765.1 uncultured Clostridia bacterium
GGGCGACCTCACGCCTCATATGGCGAAGGTGTGATTTTATAAACTCCCGTTACGGCACACCTTACACGCCCCCCGTCTTCAAAGGCGTAGGAAGGCTCTAATTCCAAGCTGCCGCCAATCCCATTCGGAACGGTTACCGAGAGAATAACGGATTCTCCCTCACGATGCCACGACACCGAAATTTTACCTGCGGGGGCTATATGATATGCAGAGGCGTTATCAAGTCCCCCGATAAAGGAGGGCTTAATCCTAACAGTGTTAACTCCCGCCCCCTCGGGGTTCAGACAAATTCCCGCTATTCGTTTGATAAACCAGGCGCTTATATCTCCCCAGAAATGGTGATTCATTGAAGAAACTCTATCCGGATAAAAATCCTCCCAAAGAGTTGTTGCGCCTCTTTTTATCCAGTTGCCGTAAGAGGGGTAATCCTCTCTCGTTATCATTTTGAAAGCAAGGTCGCTATACCCGAATTCCGAAAGAACGTGGAAAATCACTCTTGCGCCAAGCACGCCTATATCTATGTGGTCGTCATTGCCGTGTATCAATTCAAGGAGCCTGTCAAAGGCGGCGCTCCTCTCATTTTTCTCAAAAATGCCGTAGTAAAGCGCCATAGCCTGGCTGCTCTGGCAATTTCCTGCCGCAGTCATTTTATCAAAATCAATAAGGTGGCATCTTACCGCCGCTTTGTATTTTCCTGCCTCCTCCTTTGCGAAGTGCGACTCCTCAGGCATATTCACCCTATCAAGCATAAAGGAAATTTTTTCCGCTATATCCATAGCCATAACCGTGTCGGTAAAATTCAGAGGAGCCTTAGGGGGAATACCTCCGACATGGCACCAGTCCCCAAGCCCTATATGAAGAAGCCCTTTTTCGTCGCACCGCCTGCGAAGATATTTAAGATATGTAATAAAGGTCGGCGCAGCCTCACGAATCATTGATACCTCGCCCCGATAAACATAGGTGAAATAGGGAAGGTATGCAAGAACGCTGTCCCAGGCGGGACCGTTACCACCGTTAAAGCCCCATCCGTCCGTTGGAATAATTCCCGGAAGCTCACCGTCTGCGTGCTGAGCCTTACAGATATTCTTTAACCATTGACGATAATTTATCTCCGGATCAAAATTGAGTAAAGCCGCCTCGCAGGAAAGAGCCGCGTCGGCAGTCCATCCGTTTTTCTCTCGCTGCGGACAATCGGTAGGAAAATGATGGAAATTAGACAGTATGCTGCGTCTCGTCATTTTCTGAAGCATAGACGCCACCTCGTCCGAGCAATCAAAATCACCGACTGTATTTAATTCGGTATGGTATACGAGATAGGTAAGAAGCGACTTTGTCGCCTGCTCTTCTTCAAGCCCGTCAACTCTGACGTATCTGAATCCGTGATAGGTAAAGGTGGGCTCGTATATTTCCTCACCCTCTCCTCGGCACACGTAGGTATCGCACTGTATAAGATGCCTGTCCCGCTCCCACATATCACGCACGAACCAGACGTTTTCCATACAGATATCTCCGTCCTTCATAGCATCGGAGTGACGAAGCTCTATCCTCTGCCCCGCCTTACCCCTGATACGCAAACGGCATATACCTGCGTTCGATTCTCCGAAATCGTAAATGAAGCCATCGCCTTTTCTGAAAATGCGAACAGGCAGGGTTTCCCTCTCCTTTATTATGGGGCGTATAGCCGAATGTGCTAACTCGCCGAGGGGAGCCACGGCGGGAATGGCTGCTCCCCAAGAGGAATCGTCAAAGCCTTTTTCGTTCCAGCCGGCAATTTCATACCTTGCATCGTAATATTCTCCGAAGCGGTAGTCGTCGCTCCTTATGGGCGAGGGGCAAGTCTTGAAATCCGAGGAGCTTTTGAGCAAAATCTCCTCGCCTCTCGTAACAATCAGCGAGAACATCGGCGCACTCCTGAATGACGCCTTGTCAAAATCCCATATATATCCGCCGGGGTTATTCTGGAATCCGTTTCCGAGGTGAACACCTATAACGTTCTCTCCGACCGACATGCGCACCTCGTATTCATCGTAATATATGTAGTCGTTAGTATTGCTGATGTATGGTGATAAAAATCCTCGGGTTTTCCTCGCACCGTTAAAATACAGCTCGTAAAAGCCGCATACCGCTATTCTGATTTTAACCGTCTGTTCCGCCCCCGAATTATACGTTCTGCGAAAATAATAAGCAGGAACGCTTTTTTCAAGAGTGTTATATTCCTCGGTTGCCTTTATGAAATATTTTCGCATGTGAATTTTCCTCCTCAAATACAAAATGATTTCACCTAAGTGTCATAAGCGCTTCGATATATTCAATAAGCTCCGCAAAGCTGCCGCGAGGATAACGGCTTATATCCGCATCCCCCTTGTTGATTAAACAATCCGTAAGAAGGAAAACCTTCATTCCAAGCTCCTCGGCAGACATATCGTCGGACACGTCGTTTCCAACCATAAGGCACCGACTCGGCTCCACCGAAAGCTTCCCGCATATTTCTCCGTAATAAAGAGGGTTCGGCTTACAATATCTTGAATTCTCGTAGGTGGTATAAAGCTCAAAATCTGCAGGGGTAAAACCTGCCCAAGCCATTCTATGCTCCGTCGCCACAGCGGGGAATACGGGGTTAGTGGCGAGAGCCACCCTTAGCCCCATAGCCTTGATACGCTCCACAGCAGCTCGAGCGTTTTCGTTATATCCGCAAACGTCCTTTACCTTATCGAAATCCTTTTCATAAAACTCGGCAAATAGGGGCTTATCCTCGATTATACCATCTCCGAATATTTCCTTCTCTCCCTCCCAGAAAACCTCTTCATTGGTACCCTCGCCGTTGTTTCTTATCATATCAAGGGTGCCGCTCCACACCGCCTTTATCAGCTTGTCTGGGTCGTACCCGTGCTCTGCCATATTTTTTGCAAGAGCGCTGAAATAGGCTTTGACAAACACGTCCTGGTCTAAGGGAAGCAGCGTTCCGTCCAAATCAAAAAGAACAAGCTCTATGCTCATAAAAATCTCCTGTTTTTTATTGCAGCCAAGGGCTGCTATATATAAAGGTAACGACACAGCTCTCAAAAAGAGCCTCGCTGAGGCCACAATGCATCACCGACAGTGGGCCTTGTCTTATTTCAAAAACATACGCATAAGCTTCCATGAAAGCCCGCCTCGGTAAGGCTGATACCTTGGCTCAGGGTCGATTTTAGTGCTTTTATCAACTATGCTTTTAAGGTGGGAAAAGGCATCGAAGCCCCGCTTACCGTGATAAGCGCCCATTCCGCTTTCACCGACACCGCCAAAGCCCATCTCGCTTGTGGCAAGGTGAATAACGCAGTCGTTTATGCAGCCGCCGCCGTACTGCAGCCGCTCCGTCAGCTCCCTTACGTGCTTTTTGTTCTCGGAGAATATATAAAGCGCCAGAGGCTTCGGCTTATCCAAAAGAAGAGTGTAAAGCTCATCGTAGCTGTCGTAAGTCAGCACGGGTAACAGGGGGCCGAATATTTCCTCCTTCATAACCGCATCCTCAAAGGACACGTTAGCCATAACCGTGGGAGCAATTTTGAGCCTTTCCTCACACCCCTCGCCGCCAACGACGGTTTTCTCGGGCATTATCAGGTCCCGAAGTCGCATAAAATGCTTCTCATTCACGATTTTTCCGTAAAGGGGGTTTTCAAGGGGCGCTTTCCCATATTGAAGCTCAATCTGCCGCCGAAGCTCTAAAATGAGCTTATCTTTAACCGAGCTATGGCAGAGAATATAATCGGGAGCGACACAGGTCTGCCCACAGTTCAAGAATTTGCCGAATACTATTCTTTTTGCCGCAAGTTCAAGCTTTGCGCTCTCCTCTACGATACACGGGCTCTTTCCCCCAAGCTCAAGAACCGCAGGGGTCAGATGCTCGGCGGCTTTGCGCAAAACCTCCTTACCCACGCTTTGGCTTCCTGTGAAGAATATAAGGTCAAATCTCTCGTCAAGAAGGGCGGCGTTTTCCTGCCTGCCTCCTGTGATAACAGCCACGTATTCCGGCGGGAAGCATTCGGAGATTATTTTCTCAGTTATAGCGCTTGTTGCCGGAGAATAAGCGCTGGGCTTCACCACTGCGCAGTTTCCCGCCGCAATAGCGTTAACCAAGGGGCAGAAGGCGAGAAGAAACGGATAGTTCCAGGGGCTCATAATCAACACGCACCCATAGGGCGTGGGCTTTGTGTAGCTTTTTGCGGGGAACTGCGATATAGGCGTATGCACCCTCTTCTCCTTGGCGAATTTTTTCACGTTTTTTATCATATAGCTAATCTCGGAAAGAAGCAGCCCTACCTCGCACATAAAGGACTCGTATTCGCACTTGCCGAGGTCAAGTGAAAGGGCGGAGAAAATCTCCCCCTCATAAGTCTTGACGGAAGCATAAAGCCTCCTTAGCATTTCAATTCTGAATTTTACGGGGAGGGTCGCCCCGCTGCGAAAATACGCGCGTTGGCTTTCCGTAATTTCTTTTATATCTTTAATATTCATAATTAAACTTGCTCCATTACCTTATAGTAAAAGCCCTCAAGCTCCCCTTCGTCCATAAGAGTCGGCACGGGATACAAGGGATTCGCCTCCACACTTGCGTGATGCGCCATTTTGGGAATATCCTCTTCTCTGATGCCCCGCAGCCGCTGCGGTATTCCCATTTTGAGGTTAAGCTCTCTTATCGCCTCGGTGTATTTTCCTGCGCCAACATCGACCCCGTCCTCTTTACCTGCAACGCCCGCCGCTATGGCAAGGTCGTAAAGCCTTTTGTGAGCCGATTTGCCATAGGCCTCAAGGACTATCGGCATAAGGGTGGCGTTGGCAAGACCGTGAGGAATGTTATACTGCCCTCCTAAGGAATGCGCCACTGCGTGTACGTATCCCACGTAGGAGCGGGAGAAGGCAACCCCTGCAAGGTATGACGCCTTAAGCATGTTTTCACGTGCCTGACGGTCACTGCCGTCTTTATACGCCAGATAAAGATTTTCAAAAATCAGCCTTACCGCCTCAAGCGCCGCCTTGCGGCTTTTTTTCGTAGTTGAGCCTCCGATATAAGCCTCGGTTGCGTGGGTGAGGGCGTCCATTCCCGTGGTTGCGGTCAGCTCCTTCGGCAAAGAAAGGGTCACGCCCGGGTCAAGCACCGCATACCGAGGAATAAGGTTGAAATCCATAAGAGTATATTTATGATGCTCCTCGCTATCGGTGATTACCGCAGCCAAGGTTACCTCGCTCCCTGTTCCCGCAGTTGTGGGAATGGCAATAAGAGTAGGTATTTTCCTCGTCACGTGTAAAAGCCCCTTAAGCTTATCGAGGCTCTTTTTTGGATAAGCAATACGAGCACCCAGCGCCTTTGCGCAGTCAATAGCCGAGCCTCCGCCGAAGGCTATGAGGCATTCGCACCCTTCGGTTATATAAAGCTCCCTTGCCTCCTCCACGTTTTTTACCGTGGGATTTGCGCAAGTGCCGTCGTATACCGCAGTGCGTATGCCCGATTTAAGAAGCCCCTCCTCTAAGGGGCGTGTCAAGCCTGCAGCCCTTACTCCACGGTCCGTGACAAGCATTGCCGCCCTCACTCCGTTTTCCAAAAGCAGCCCCGGCAGCTCGTCTATGCTTGAAAGCAGCTTCGGCTCCCGATAGGGCATACATGGCGCCGCTACACGGAATACCCACTGCACTACTCTGCAATATATTCTTTTAAAAATATTCATGTCCGACTCTTCTCACAAATTTGTTTTATACCTCGCAAAGGCTCGGCAAAGCGCAAAATGAAGCACCTGTGCCGAGCCTTAACCGATTTTAAATCCTACTGGCTTTTGTCCACGGCTTAAGGCTTACGCTTCCATATCCTTGAAGCCCTCGCCAAGCACCTCTCTTGCATCAGAGATTATGACGAAAGCGCTTTTGTCTATCGCCTTTACCGTTTTTATTATTTTCGGGGCTTCCTTGGGGCTGGATACACACAAAAGCATAAGTCTGTCATTCCCGGAATAGCCGCCCTTGCTGTATATTTTCGTAACGCCCCTATCGCACCCTTCGAGAATCGCATCTGTTATCTCATCACTCTTCTCGGACATTATGTAAATGGATTTTGCCGCATCGCCTATATTGAGTATGGCGTCTGCAACCTTCGTTGCCACGAACATTGCCATAGCGGAATAGAAGGCTATTACATAATTGCCAAAGGATACCGCGGCAATAGCTATCATTACGCAGTCTATAACGAAAATTATCGCACCAACGGATATATGGGGCGCAAACTTTTTAATTATCACCCCCGCAAGGTCACTGCCGCCGGTGGAGCCTCCCGCTCTGATAACAAGACCAAGCCCCACGCCTGCGGCTATGCCGCCGCAGACTACGGAAAGTATCATGTCGCCGTGGGCGCCGGGAATAAGAGTCGTCAGCTGCAAAAACAGCGATAGCGAAAGTATTCCCACAACCGTCTTTACAACGGAAGCCTTTCCCACCAGTTTAAACGCAAGTAAGAAAAGAATTGCGTTAAGCACGAGGTTCGTTACCGACAAGGGTATGCCGAAAAAGTGAAGAAACACTGTGCCCAATGCGCTGATTCCGCCCAAGGACAAATCACTCGGCACGAGAAAAACGTTCAGCCCTACGGCTACGCAAAAGCTCCCGATTATTATGAGAGCATACTCTATTAAATGTTTTTTCCAATTCTGCCTCATAAATCCTCCAAAAGGGTATCAGCCCCGAAGCTCCTCAAGAAATTCGCCGATTCTTCTCAGCGCCTCTTTTATATGGTCGAGAGAATAGCAATAGGAGGCTCTGACAAAGCCCTCGCCGCTCTCGCCGAATGCCGTTCCCGGCACTACGGCAACCTTCTTTGAATAAAGAAGCCTCTCGCAGAACTCCTCGCTGGTAAGCCCTGTGCTTTTTATGCAGGGGAAGGCGTAAAACGCCCCCTTTGGCTCACGGCAGGGGAGTCCTAATTTGTTGAAGCCCTTAACTATTATTTTTCTGCGGTCGTCATACTCCTCACGCATACGCATAACCTCTGCGTCGCAGTTGCGAAGCGCTTCTATTGCCGCATATTGAGCGGTAGCGGGAGCGCACATTATTGCGTATTGGTGTATCTTTGTTATTTCCTTTACCAAGGGAACGGGACCGCAAACGTACCCGAGCCTCCAGCCGGTCATAGCGAAGGTTTTTGAAAAACCGTTTATTAAAACTACTCTCTCCTTCATTCCGGGAATTGACGCTATCGACACGTGGCGGGCGCCAAAGGTAAGCTCCGCATATATCTCGTCGGAAATAACTATTATATCGGTGTCTTTAATAAGCTCCGCTATCGCTATAAGGTCTTCCCTCTCCATGATAGCTCCCGTGGGGTTGCAGGGGTAAGGAAGAATTATCGCCTTCGTTCTGTCTGTTATTTTTTCAGATAGGTCCCTGACGGTAAGCTTAAAATCGTCCTCCGCCTTTGTTTCGATAATAACGGGAACGCCTCCCGCAAGTCTTATCATTGGCTCGTAACAAACGTAGCTTGGCTGGGGAACAATTATTTCGTCACCGGGATTGGTAACAGCTCTTATCGCTCCGTCAATCGCCTCGCTGCCACCTACCGTTACGAGAATTTCCGACTCAGGAGCATATTTTGCATCGTATTTTCTGTCAACGTATACGCTTATCTCCTCTCGCAGAGCCTCAAGACCTCGGTTCGAGGTATATCTCGTTGCTCCGTTTTCAAGAGAGCGTATTCCGGCGCTTCTTATCTGCCAGGGGGTACGGAAATCAGGCTCGCCGACGCCGAGAGAGATTACCCCCTCCATAGTGTTTGCGATATCGAAAAATTTACGTATTCCCGAAGGCTTTATGTCAACGACCGTCCTCGATAAAACCTTTTCGTAATCAATCATAGCGAGATTTTTCCCCTTCCGTCCTCTTCCTCAGCGGTAAGCTCCACGTCAAACTCCTTGTATCTTTTCATAACGAACTGCGTACCCGTTCCTGTAACGGAATCCATCATTGCAAGCTCGCGGGACACAAAATTCGTTACCTCGTGGAAGGTCTTGCCCGTAACAACAACGTTTAAGTCGTAGGCTCCCGACATAAGAGAAACCGACTCAACCTCCGGATATTTTGATACACGCTCCGCAACCTCCTCAAAGCCTAACCCTGCCTTGGGGGTGACCTTAAGCTCGATTATCGCGCTTACTCTGTCGGGGTCTACGCGGGACCAGTCTATAACGCCCTTATACCCTCTTATGATTCCGCACCTCTCAAGCTCGGAGATTCTTTTAGCAACCTCCTCTTCCTCTATATCCGTAACGGCGGCAATATCCTCAAGAGTCGCTCGTCCGTTCTTGTCAAGAATCTGCAAAATTTTTCTGTTGATGTTATCCATTTTTACCACCGTTTCCTTTCTTCTTTCAAGTATTTATAAACTATTATTATATTTATAAACTGTTATTATAATAAATGTAGATACAAGA
>CAJGCM010000096.1 GCA_904501765.1 uncultured Clostridia bacterium
GAGCCACTCATAAAATGGGTCAACGACGTATATCTCGGAGGAAAAAAGCTCTCGGGAATACTGTCGGAGGGTGCGCTTACGGATAGCGGCGACGGATTTCGATATTCCATTATTGGAATTGGAATCAACGTAAAGCGGCGTCAATTTGAGGGTGAGCTTGAGGCTATCGCCACGGATATTGAAACCCAAACGGGAGTTTGCCTCGATGTGAAGCTTTTAAGCGAAAGAATATGCGAGAAGCTGTCGCTGATAAAAAGAGGACTTCCCGAGGGCTTTATGGAAAAATATAAAAGCCGCTCTCTTATTCTCGGAAGGAGCGTCACCGTGTATGAGTCAGGCAGAGTATACACTGCAATAGCGGCGGACATCACCGACGACGGAAGGCTTAGAGTCATCACAGAGTGTGGCGAGGAAAAGTTCCTTTCCACAGCAGACGTAAGCCTTAAAATTCAAAGCAGCAAAAACCTTTAAATTAATAATCAGCCCAGCCTACGAGGCAAAAATTTTCCAAATAGAATAAGGAGTGGCACTATGAACCCTTTATCAAGAAACTATCACAAAACGAATAAAATTCTCCACGTCGGAACCGAGGAGCCGAGAGCCTATTTCATTCCCTATCACACGGAAGAGGCGGCAAAGGGCGGCGCCCGTGACGAATCTCTTTATTTCAAGAGCCTTATCGGCGTGTGGGATTTCAAATACTACGAAAGCGTCCTTGATGCCGACGTATTTGCTGCTCCCACCGATAAAATACCCGTTCCTATGAACTGGCAGAATGCGCTGGGCAGAGGATATGACGTTCCCAATTACACAAACGTAAATTATCCCTTCCCCGTCGACCCGCCAAAGGTGCCCGAGAAGAACCCCTGCGGTATATATTCGAGGCAGTTTACCCTGACCGGGGAGGACCTCGCCCGTGATATTATGCTGACCTTTGAAGGGGTTGACTCCTGCTTCTACCTTTTCATAAACGGTGAGTTCGCAGGCTACAGCCAGGTCAGCCACATGATTAGCGAATTCAATATAACGAGCCTTGTTCACGAGGGTGTGAACGAGGTGAGAGTCGCAGTCCTTAAATGGTGCGACGGCTCCTATCTTGAGGATCAGGATATGTTCCGTGCCTCGGGAATTTTCCGTGAGGTTTACATTCTTAAGCGAGACCGCACGAGAATAGAGGATATATTTGTAAAAACAAACGTTAGCGAGGATTTCGGCTCTGCCGAGCTTTTCGTTGATATAAAAACCAACTCACCCATCACCGTCAATGCAAAGCTTGAAGACAAAGAGGGTAATCTACTTCTTGCCTGCAAATCCGAGGTAAGCTGCGAGAAGTTGCTCGCCCTCGGCGAGCTTAAGCAACCGAAGCTCTGGAGCGACGAGGACCCTTATCTTTACACCCTCACACTTACCGCAGGAAACGAAATTATCTCCCTGCCGGTGGGAATCAGAAAAATAGAGATAAAGAAAAACGTCATACTTATAAACGGAAAAGCTGTTAAAGCGAAGGGCGTAAACCGACACGACAGCCATCCTCTGCTCGGCCACGCAACTCCGATGGAGCACGTAGAGCGGGACCTGCTTATCATAAAGAGCCATAACTGCAATATGATAAGAACCAGTCACTATCCGAACGACCCGAGGTTTTACGAGCTTTGCGACAAACTCGGTATCTACGTTGTAGACGAGAGTGACGTAGAGTGTCACGGAATAGGAATTTACCGTGACGGAAACGAGCTTGTGGATAACCCGGACTGGGAGGAATCCTTTATCGACCGAGGCAGAAGAATGCTTGAGAGGGATAAAAACCACCCCTCGATAATTATCTGGTCGGTGGGTAACGAATCCGGTCCCGGCTGCAATCACAAGAAAATGATAGAATTCTTCAAATCAAGGGATAACTCACGACTTGTGCACGCAGAGGACGAATCAAGAAGAGCATTAGACGTGGCGGGCGACCCGAACGCTAAAACGGGCGAAAAATACACCCCCGAATATTACAGAAGCTACATAGATTTCGAGAGCAGAATGTATCCCTCGATTGAGGAAATAGAAAAGTTCCATCTGGGCAAGAATGCCAAAAAGCCTCTGTTCCTTTGTGAATACTCTCACGCTATGGGTAACGGACCCGGCGACCTTAAGGAATACTGGAACCTCATATGGAAAAACGACTGCTTCTTCGGCGGCTGCGTATGGGAATATTGCGACCACTCGGTGGCTATCGGCGAGAACGTATTCAGCGACCCCCACTATACATACGGTGGAGATTTCGGTGACTATCCCAACGACGGCAACTTCTGTGTTGACGGTCTTGTTTACCCCGACAGGCGCCCTCACACAGGCTTTCTCGAGCTGAAAGAGGTACACGCCCCCTTGGATATCCGTCTTTCGGGCGAAAAAATCACCGTTACCAGCAGAAGATTTTTCACGAGCCTCTCCGACCTTTATATCGACCTTGTAGCAGAGCGAAACGGCGTCGCAGTAACTTCAGGCAGAATCGACCCTTTGAATATCCTGCCGAGAAAATCCAAAACCTATAACCTACCCCTCGCCCTTCCCACCTCGGGCACCGTCACTCTTACCGCATACGTAAGGCAGAGAACTGCTACCCCCTGGGCGCCTATGGGAGCGGATGTGGCTATGCGCCAGTTTATAATATCGGAAGAAGATATAGTGCTCGAAGATGCGGGAAAAGGAGCGACATATTCCGAATGTGACACTCACTTTACGGTTCGCTTTGGCGAAAGCTGCGCTACCGTGTCACGGGAAAGCGGTCTTATCACCTCATTCATAAACGAAGGCGAACAGATGCTTACAGCTCCCATTACACCTACCCTTTGGCGCGCGCCCACTGACAACGACAGAAGAGTTCGACGCCTGTGGGAGGCAGAATCCCTTAATTGCCTTACCCCTGACTGCCGTAATATAGAGCTTAAGGACGAGGGAGATTCCATCACCGTTACCGCTACCGTTTCTTTAGCTGCTCCGTCAAAGGCGCCCGCCGCAGTGCTTGATATAAGCTACCGCTTTGCCGAGGGCTGCCCTGTCACCGTAAGCACTCTGGCAAAAATAAATGACTCCCTTCCTCTCCTTCCGAGATTCGGATTTAAATTCACCCTCCCCGAGCTTTACGAGAACGTAAAATATTTCGGCTACGGGCCTATGGAGGCTTATGAAGATAAGCGCCTTGCCGCAAGGCTTTCTATGTTCAGAACAACCGTTACGGAGAATTTTGAGCATTATATCAAGCCCCAGGAAAACTCCGCCCATTACGGCTGCCGATACGCCGCAGTAAGCTCCGTCGCAGGCCACGGTCTTGTATTCAGAGGCAATTTCTCATTAAGCGCATCACACTTCACCCCCGAGCACCTCACCTCTGTCCGTCACGACTGGGAGCTTGTTCCCGACAAGGAAAGCACCGTAATAATAGATTACAGAAACAGCGGCATAGGCTCTCACTCCTGCGGACCGGAGCTAAGAGCGCCGTATCGCATTGACGAAAAGGAGATTAGCTTCACCTTCACCTTCGATGCGAAATTTGTAGGCAACACGAAAGAATTTAAAAAGTAAAAGGCGTAAAAATGGAAATAAATACAGCAATATCAGCGCTCATTGATTATGCGGAGCGCAAAAAACTTATAGAAAAATACGATAGAGCTTACGTAAGAAACGGCATTATGGATCTGCTCGGTGTTACCGAGGCGGAGGAGTCCGACCTTTATTACACAGGGGAATTGTCTCCCCTGCTCTCTGCAATTTGCGACTATGCTTATTCGAGAGGCATTTTAGAATCGGATTCGGTGGTTTACCGTGACCTTTTTGATACACGGGTAATGGGCGTTCTCACGCCCAGGCCATCCGAGGTTATAGAAAAATTCTTCCGTCTTTATAAGACGTCCCCAAAGGAGGCTACCGATTATTTCTATAAGCTTGCAATAGACTCCAACTACATCAGAGCCGACAGAATAGCCCGTGATATGAAATGGAAGGCGTCCTCTGCATACGGTGAGCTGGATATAACGGTCAACCTATCGAAGCCCGAGAAGGACCCCGCCGCAATAGCGGCGGCAAAGCTGCTTCCTAAATCGGGCTATCCCGCCTGCCTTCTTTGTCATGAAAACGAGGGCTACAGCGGCAACCCGGGCAAGCCCGCCCGTCAGAATCTCCGTCAGATTCCCTTTACTATGGGTGGAGAGAGCTGGTACCTTCAGTATTCCCCTTACGTTTACTACAACGAGCACTGTATTGCCCTGTCGGCGAAGCATACGCCTATGAAGATTGACCGAACGAGCTTTGAGAAGCTCCTCGGCTTCGTAACTGAATTCCCCCACTATTTTATCGGCTCAAATGCAGATTTACCGATAGTTGGCGGCTCTATTCTTGCTCACGACCATATGCAGGGCGGCAGATACAGCTTCGCTATGGAAAAAGCGGAAATATCAACTCCCTTAAGTTTCCCCGGCTTTGAGGAAATTGAAGGTGGAATTGTCAAATGGCCGCTCTCCGTAATCCGCATAAGAGGAAAAGAAAAAGCAAGGCTCGTTGACCTTGCAGATAAAATACTTGTAGCCTGGAGAGATTATACGGATAAGGATTCGTATATATTTGCCTACACAGATGGGGAGCCTCACAATACCATAACTCCCATCGCCCGCCGCAGAGGCGACCTTTACGAATTAGATTTGGTTTTAAGAAACAATATTACAACCGACAAATACCCGTTAGGTCTTTACCACCCCCATCCCGAGCATCATAATATCAAGCGTGAAAACATCGGGCTTATTGAGGTTATGGGTCTTGCCGTGCTTCCCTCAAGGCTCAAGGAGGAAATATCCTTAATGAAGGAATTTATCCTTGCAGGCCGTGATTTTGCCGAGGACGAAAGAATAGTAAAGCACAAGGCGTGGTTCGAAGCATTCGCTAAAAGCTACACCTTCACCGAGGAAAACACCTTGGATATAATCAAAGAGGAGATAGGCAAAACCTTCTTAAGAGTCCTTGCGGACTGCGGTGTTTTCAAGGACACAGAGGAGGGTTGGCGCGCCTTTCTCAGATTTATCGACTTCGTAAAGCGTAGCTGCTCCACCGACGCAAAAGAGCAGCCGTAACCCGACACGCCCAAACCCTTATTACAAGCAAAAAGAGCAAGTGTAAAAGGAAACAAATCCTTCTATTCTTGCTCTGTTTGTTTTTATAGATGAATTGATGCTGACACATCATGAATTGGCTTATGCCTAAATGCGACAGCCACAAGGGGCAAACGGATTTAGTGCGGAAATCCTCGGCTGACGAGCGAGAAGCGTACAAGGGTACGCTGAGCGAGGAAACGAGGATAAAATAAAAAACTTCAATAAAAACGAAGAAAACCGCAGGTTTTCAACCTTATTTTTCTACGGGTAACAAAAAGCAAAACAGAGGCGCTGAATTTCTTTTCAACACCTCTGTTTTTTATTCGGTTATGCCTAAATGCGACAGCCACAAGGGGCAAAGGGATTTAGTGCGGAAATCCTCGGCTGACGAGCGAGAACGGTATGAGCATACCGTGAGTGAGGAAACGAGGATAGAATAAAAAACTTTATTGAAAACGAGGAAAACCGTGAGGTTTTCAACCTTATTTTTCTACGGGTAACAAAAAGCAAAACAGAGGCGCTGAATTTCTTTTCAACACCTCTGTTTTTTATTCGGTTACGCCTAAATACCGCAGCCACTTATTTATTAAAGGTTAAGTCTTCCCTCTATCTCGTAAAGTGCCGCCATTTTCTCACGGCGCTCACGGCACTCACGCTTCATTTCCTCTACCACATCTGCGCCGTACCCCTGAAGCTCTCCCTCGGATACGACACCCTTATACAAGGCGTCAAGGTCAAGAGCAAAGGTTATATCTCTTGCGACAATCTCGTCGTGCCTCTCGCAAATAACTATATTGGATTTACCCTGCAGAAGCCGGTCAACGGCATACGCTCCCATACGGGTTGCAAGTATTCTGTCGCGAAGTGTGGGAGTGCCGCCTCTTACTATGTGAGCAAACCTTGCAAATTTGGTTTCAACACCCGTCTCCGCCTGAATCTTTTTAGCAAGAGTGGGGGCATAATCCGAGCCCATACCCTCGGATACGGTTACGATAAAGTTGCGCTTTCCAAGCTTTTTCGAGGTCTTTATCTTTCTGAAAAGCTCCTCCTCGTCAAAGTCGAACTCAGGTATTGCAACTGCGGTAGAGCCTGATGCGATAGCAGTATTCAGAGCTATATCGCCGGCGCCCCTTCCCATAACCTCAACAACGTTGCAGCGAGCGTGGGATTCGCAGGTGTCACGAAGCTTATCAACCAAATCAAGGGTCGTATTCATTGCCGTATCAAAGCCTATTGTATTGTCGGTGGATGTTATATCGTTATCAATAGTCCCGGGAATTCCTACGCAGGGCACGCCCGCCTTTGTCAGAGCGTTAGCGCCTCTGAAGGTTCCGTCACCTCCTATGGTCACGATTCCGTCTATGCCGAATTTATGACAGGTTTCCACAGCCTTTGCAAGTCCATCGGGAGTTTTAAGCTCTGGGCAACGGTCGGAATAAAGCACCGTACCACCCTTGTTTATAGTGTTAGAAACGTCACGGATATCAAGAGCCTTTATATCACCGTCAATAAGACCCGAGTATCCTCTGTATATACCAACGACCTCAACACCGTTCGAAAGAGCCGCTCTTACAACCGCTCTGACAGCCGCATTCATTCCGGGAGCGTCGCCGCCTGAGGTAAGCACGCCTATTTTCTTAAAAACCTTCATATCTTTGTCCTCTTTTTAAAAAGCCTCGTGGGCTTTGAATTCTAAATCTTTTTGCTTGAAATAAAATTATACAATAAAGATTTTAATATTTCAATACTTTTATTGATTTTTATTGTACTTTTTTGCCAAATTTAATCATTCGCTAAAGCCTTCAGCATCCTCGCCGCCCTGCGCTTCACCCTCCGCTGCGGCGCACTCGCAATTATCCGAGCCGTAACACCCTGCCTCATCTACCTCGACTGTCGCCGAAGCATCGGAGCATAAGGTGGGATTTTCTTTTTTGAAAAGCTTTTCAAAATCCACGTTAAGAATAAGCACGCCAAGGCAAACAAGCACCAGCGCAAGAATCAGGCTCACAGGCTCAACCGTACTTTCCTCGTTAAGAATTAGCTCCGTCAGAAGAACACCGAACACGGGAGTCGTAAAGCTGAAAACAGTAACTCTTGAAACGTGATTATACTTGAGGAGAACACCCCATACTGAGTAAGCTACCGCAGAAAGGAACGCAAGATATACAAGAACTAAAATTCCGTTTATATTTCCAAAATCAAGGGAGCCGCCAAGACAAAGCCCCGACAAGGCGAGAACAGCGCCGCCCATAATGAACTGATATCCGCTGATTACGACGGGGTCTTCGGAGGTTGAAAATTTCTTAGTAAGCACTGAAGATATACCGCAGGATATTGCCGAAATAATAACGAACAGGTCGCCAAGGTTTGCGTTAAAGCCGAGGCTCATATCCCCCATAAGACCCGCTATATTGACGGTTATAATTCCTGCGAATCCGAGGACACAGGCTAAAATCTTTTTGACGTTCAGCTTCTCCTGTCGAAAAACGAGGGTGGACACCAGTATCGCAAAGAAGGTTGCCGAGCCGGAGGCAATAGTTCCCTTAACACCCGTGGTTATCGCAAGACCTAAGTAGAAGAATATGTACTGTATAACAGTCTGGAAGCAGCTGACCACCGCAACCCTTCCAAGGTTTTTAGCCTTTGGATATAAAAGCCTTCTTCTCGCTATCGAATATATTACAACCGTAATAACGCCCGCTAAGAAAAATCTTATTCCAGCAAACAGAAGAGTGGAGGGAACGTCCTTTTCCGGCATAAGGAATTGATATCCTAATTTTATAAAGGGCGTTGCGCTTCCCCAAAGAGCGCAGCACATAAGAGCAAGAAGAATAATACATATTGGATTTTTAAAAATACGACTAACTCTGTCCTCTGCCGTATTCATTTCCTTGTTTTCCATAACGAACCGTTCCTTTATATTTTAAATCCAATAGATTTTAACATACGCTGAAGCTTTTGTCAAGTCGAGGGAAAAGAGGAAAATTCAGTGTATTAAAAGCTTTTTCACATATAAAAATTGTTTTCCGCGCCCCGTTGACAAATGGTTCCCTTTGTGCTAAAATAATTTTGCAGAAAATCGTCAATATTCAAAGCAGGGAAAGAACGGTGAGAATCCGTCGCAACAGCCATTGCCGTGATAGCGTCAGCTTCAGTCGGAATGCCTGCCGATTTTCATTTGCTGAATATTCTTCGGGTAAAGGAAGAATAGAAGCGAGCTTCCCCGC
>CAJGCM010000097.1 GCA_904501765.1 uncultured Clostridia bacterium
AGAGGCTCACGCACTCTTGAAAGAGGCGGAGGGCATCAACTTTATCGGTAACGTTGAAGGTACCGGTGCGCTATCCGGCGTTTGCGACGTTCTGGTGTGCGATGGCTTTGCGGGAAACCAGGTGCTTAAGGTAACTGAGGGTATTGCTATGCGTATCATTAAGGATATAGTGAAGTATTCGAAGATTACGGGCGACGAGAGCATAATGAAGCTTGTCGGTTATCTTATGGGAATTTACGATTTCAATTCCCTCGGTGGCGGTATAATTCTCGGAATATCAAAACCTGTAATAAAAGCCCACGGCGCCGCTAACGAAAAATCAATTGTAAGCACTGTCGGAATACTGTTGAATATGGCTGAAAGCAAGGAGCTTTTCGATAAAAAAGCCATGGAAATAAAGTAATTTGAAGGAGATTTTAAAGCTATGAGTAAAATTAAAATTTTGTGCACGTCTACAGGTTGCATAGAGTATGCGCCCGAGCGCTATCGTGAACTTGGAATCGGTATTATAAGAATACATATGTTCTTCGAGGGAAACGAGTATCTTGAAGGTCCTGAACTTGACCCGGTTAAGTTTTACGAAAGACTTGTAACTATTGAAAACCCGAAAAACAATCTTCCCAAAACCGGTATGCCTACTCAGCCTGAAATAGCCGCTCATTTTGATAAGGCAATTGAAGAAGGGTATGACGAGGTTATCGTTTACACAATTTCCGCATATCTCGGCGGTACTTATAATGCAATCTGCCTTGTCGCAAGAGATTATAGCGATAAGCTTAAAATAACAGTAATTGATACGAAACTTACCAGCTTTAACGAAGGATATCTTGCAATCCATGCAGCAAAGCTTGCGGCTGCAGGGAAAAGCTCCGAGGAGATAGTAAGAGAAACAAACTGGATGATGGAAAATCAGCTGTTTATCGGTATTGACGGTAAGCTTGATTATCTTATTTATAACGGACGTCTTAAGGGTGGTAAAGCATTCCTCGGTCAGCTGTTTAAGATATGCCCCGTGCTTACCTTTAACAAGGCCGGTGAGTGCGTAGCTATGGAGAGTGTGAGAACTCAGAAAAAAGCTCTCGGACGAGTTTGCGAGATTTTGAAGGAGAGAATTGGTGACAGAGCTCCCGAGGATTATTTGCTCTGGCACGTATACACGGGTCCCACCCCTTTGGACATCCTTATCGGTATTGAAGAGAAATACGGCATAAAAACCAATCACGAGGACGTTATTATGTCTCCTGTAAGCGGCTGTCATAACGGCCCCTGGCTCGCAGGCTACGGACTTGTTTTCCTTCCCAAGGAAGGCGAGGTTCAGGAGGTTTAAATGGTAACTGTTAAAAGGGTTGAAACTAAAAAAGACATAAAAGAGTTTATCGAATTTCCTCTTAGACTTTATAAGGGGTGCGAGTATTTTGTTCCACCTATGTATGCCGACGAGAAAAAGCTCATAGAGGACGGTGGAAAGCCAAAGGTTGCGGATTCTGTTTTCTTTCTTGCCGAGCGAGACGGTGTTACAGTAGGAAGAATACAGGGAATTATTCAAAAGCAGTATAACGAGCTCCATAATACGAAGCGCCTTCGCTTCACGCGCTTTGATTCCATAGACGATACCGAGGTTTCGAGAGCCTTGTTTTCCGCTGTTGAAGAGTGGGGAAAAGAGCAGGGAATGACCGAGTCCTGCGGTCCCTTGGGATATAGCGACCTTGACCGAGAAGGGCTTCTTATCGAAGGGTTTGAAGAGAATTCCACCTATGAAGAGCAGTATAACTATGAATATTACGCAGGCCTTGTTGAGGATTCGGGGTATAAAAAGGAAGTTGACTGGCTTGAGTTTGAGCTTAAAGCTCCGGCAAAAAGAAATGAGATGCTCGCAAAGGTAGCCGCCCGTTCTCTTGAAATAAACAAGCTACATATAGCCGACTATAATATGCCTAAGAAAAAGTATATCGAAAAGTATAAGGATAGCTTTTTCGAATGTCTTGACGAGTGTTACAGTAAGCTCTACGGCACCGTTCCGATTTCCGAGGCGGAAAGGCGCGAGCTGGTGGACCAGTTTATGCTGATAATCAATCCCAAATTTGCTGTGTTTATCTGCGACGAGAATGAAAGGGTAGTTGCTTTTGGATTATCCTTCCCCAGCATTGGTGACGCTTTAAAAAAGAGCGGCGGCAGACTTACGCCATTTGCACTCCTAAGACTGCTTAAGGCGGTTAAATCCACAAAAAACATGGACCTTGGACTGGTTGCAGTTCGTCCCGAGTATCAGAATTCGGGTGTAAATGCAGTGCTTATTAATGGTATAGTGGAGTCACTTCTTGCAGGTGACATCGAAAAATGCGAAACCAACCTGAATCTTGAATATAATACTGCGGTAATAGCTCAATGGAAGTATTTTTCTTCAAGACAGCACAAAAAAAGACGTTCTTACGTAAAAAACATTGAAAGTGAGAAGAAGGATGAGAACTGAAATATTTGACAAATTAAAGGCAATTATCGAAAAGAATTTCCCGGATATCGATGCATCAACAGTTACCGAGGAAACCAAGCTTATTGAGGACCTTGGCTTTGATTCGCTGTCCCTTATGATGATGTCGATGGAGATTGAAGATGCTTTTGGATTCAAGTTCCGTGAATTCGTAAAATTTGAAACCATAAGCGATGCTTGCGATTATCTTGAAGCACGTGTTTAAGCAGCGTACAATTTTGTAAAGTGTAAAACGGATTTCAGAGGAATAATACCCGAATTTGCGCAAAATCAAGGATTATTTCTCTGAAATCTACCATTTTTCATCATTTCCCGAGGGGTAATTTTTAAAAAATAGTTTTTTTGTTTTTAAACCATTATTTTCAAACTTTCAAACTTTTTCGGGAAAAGTATTGACAAATAAAAACACTTGTGTTATAATACCAACCGTCCGCGGGAGTGGCGGAACTGGCAGACGCGCACGTTTGAGGGGCGTGTGGTTTTACCGTACGGGTTCAATTCCCGTCTCCCGCACCAAAAAAGAAGTAACTTTTGTCTACCAAAAGTTACTTCTTTTTTTATCCATTGCGAAAGCTATGGCATATCATCACGCTTTAGCGTGTATATCATCGCCGCAGGTGTATATCATCAACCGCAGGTTGTATCGCTTTCGCAATGATGATATACAAAACTGCGTTTTGGTGATATACCGCAACAAGTTGCAGATGATATACAAGGCTTACGCCTTGATTCATTTACGAAAGTATGGTATAATAAACTCAACGATAAATAAGAATTTAGTGGAGTAAATAATAAATATGAGTGTAGACAATAAAGAAGAAGTTTTAGCTGTGATGGAATTTGTAAAGTCTGCCAAATTAAAGGGAACGGTGGAAATAATAAGTGATAATGAATTTTCATGGGATTTGGGCGGCATTTTTTTGCGTTTTCTTGTTGATAATCGTGAAACTACCGTTTTGTATTCACGTCGCAAAAGTAAATTATTTGAAATTGGTCATTTTCACGAAGATAATTGTAATGTAATAAGTTTAATTCAAGACATCAATAGCGAAGATAAAAGGGTTCATATAGCTGCTCTGTTGGGTTGCAGTGATTTCGGAATTGAACATAAAACAGAGAAGAAAAAGAAAAGTTGGGTGTTGGTGCGCCATTATTACTCGGAAATATAAATTCCAATTTCTCGAGCAGGCAACCGCGTGAAATCACACACCTTTTTACTGTTTTTACCTACATCTACACACCTTTTTGCTGCTCTTTGCTTTTTTATCGGGATTTATCTTTGCGGGAACAGACTTGGAGGGATTGAACGCAAGGCTCAACACCTCCAAGTCTCGGGAATTGAAGGTTCCAAAGGGAAGTCACATAGTCGCTGATTGTCGGGCATTAAGCCCTTCGCCAGCTCCTTGTTTTGTTGACTTCCTTCGCGAAAAACAGTATTCAACTGTTTTTCACTCCTCACCCGTCTCCCGCACAAAAAAATGACTGCAATTTTGTGTCAAAATTGCAGTCATTTTTTATTCATTACAAAGTAATGGTATATCATCACGCTTTAACGTGAATACCTTTTCCTTCGACTTATGATATACTTGCCAAAAGCGAGATATACTCACTTTTTACAAGATGATATATAGCAATAAATTGCGGATAGTGAATTGTTAAAAATGCTATTAGTTACATCGGCATTGCGTGTCAAAAGACCAAACTCAAAATCAGTTTTTCTTTAAAGTGTTAAGGATCTCGTTAACAGCCTTATATTCCTCTGCGGTGTCAATTGTCCAGAAGCAAAGCTCGACGATGTAAAAATCATCTT
This sequence comes from uncultured Clostridia bacterium, assembly GCA_904501765.1. Classification (GTDB taxonomy): domain Bacteria; phylum Bacillota; class Clostridia; order Oscillospirales; family CAG-272; genus UBA1740. The sequence goes on from CAJGCM010000097.1 coordinate 4,299, forward strand.
CGAACATATAGTTCACAACGGTATAGGACTTCCCCTCATAATCTTCTTGGGAAACATATTTCATACCGTTAATACCGTTGACCGTAACGGCTTCAGCTACTGTGTCATAGAAAGCGGCGAAAGCGTTTGCTTCAGATTCCAATGTGTACTGATAACCCTTTTCCCACTGGTAAACGTCAAAATCAATACTGTTGTCGTCTTTGTAGTAGTAGGCAACTTGATCCTCATCCAAGTCATCTTCTGCTGAAGCGTATCCTTCGGGAAGAATGATTGAAAAGTCGGAAGTTCCAATCTGCGTCGGATTTGCATTGCTTCCGCAAGCGGAAAGAGCCAAGGCAAACACGAGTACGAGCATTAAAATCGCAGTCTTTTTCATAGTTAAAATCTCCAGTTTTGTAAATATTGATTTAAAGTCGTTTCTATAATTTCTTGCTTTTTTCAAAAAGGTCAAAAGACGATATGGTAAGAGCGATCAGAGCAAATGCGACGTTTATGCTACCAAGGTGAAACGTAGCCGGATTTGTGACAATAACTTTCAAAAGCCTATTCGGCGGTGGTGCTTTCGTTGGGGAGCTTTCCGTCGGGATAGATTTCTGCCGAGGAAACAGCAATGAGTATGAGAAGAATTACGATTCCCGCCTTTTTATCACTTTAAATTCTCCTATTCAATTGCTTTTTGTGAAAGACTTTCCAACCGCAAGCTGAAAATGTGTAAGATTTACGCATATCAGCTACCATACGCATTATGTATATCACAACATAGCGTTACAAATGCGTTACAAAACAAAAAGATCACGCGATATTATACTCATGTATTGACAATTCATTATCACTGTGGTATAATTTTAAAATACTGAATAATATAATTTTAAATATTTTAATATTTAGAATATATTTTTTTGGCGTGCGCTATTTAATTTTAATAATGCGACACTTGACTTTAATAAATCGACAAAAAACAACGTAGTGAAAAAGTATTAAGAAAGACGAGAAAGCGTTATGAAAAACAGACTCTTTGTTTTAATTTTCCTGATTTTGGTTTCTGCTTTAGCAATGTCGTCATGCGGATCGTGTGAGCATAACTTTATAAACGGCGTCTGTGCTAATTGCGGTGAGTCCGACACCGATTACGAGGCTCCTTGCGAACATATTTACGTATCCGGTGTATGTGCAAAGTGCGGAGATGCTTGTTCTCATAGCTATAAAAACAGCATTTGTGAGAATTGCGGCTTCAACTGTCCTCATAATTTTACAGACGGTATCTGTTTCGATTGCGGCGCTCCCTGCGACCACGTCTATTCTGACAGCGAATGTGAAAAATGTGGTATTGCTTGTTCTCACGAATTTGAAGAGGGCGTATGTAAGCTGTGTGAAGCCGAAGACCCGGACTATATACCCGCCGATAAAGGGAAATCTCTTTACAGTTCGATTGTGGATAAATACAAGAGTCTCGTGCTATACAAACACATAAATGAAGAGCTTCCTCCTAAGGGGAGCAACCCGCCATTCTATTTAGATGCGCTTTATGAGGTAGTGGAGCAGTATAATCCCGCCGTTAATCTCGGCTACTCATTTAAGGACATTGACTGCGACGGATACGTTGAGCTTCTCTTGGTAGAGAACACGAATCGCTTATATGCAATGTTTACTATTAAGGACAAGGCGCCAGCCCTTGTTGCTACATTCCAGCAGGGTATGGGTTATCTCGGGCCTGACGGTTTGGTATTCTTCAATGCAAAGAAGCATTCCCCCGGTGGTTTGCAGAATTTCCTTGGATACAGTATCACCCGCCTTGTTGAAGGAAAACTCACGGGCTTCTCTTACGGTCGTGAGGATAGCGCAGACGGTGGAGATGACGTTTACTTTTACATTTCCGAAAAAGGTGTGAGAACTGAAATCTCTTACGATGAATATCAGTCATGCAGAAAGCGTTACATATATTTCTGGGAATATCCGACACGTCTGACAAAGCTCAACAATCTGAAATTCAATCCTGCACTTACCGATAAAACAATTACCGATAAAATTGCTGATTTTTCCACTTACGACAAGATAATCGAAACTTTTGCTGTAATGCATACTGAGGTTACGGGCGGTGAGTGTGTAAAATCTTTCTGGATAGGCGGGCGTTATGACAACGGTATGATTTTCGAAAGTGATGAAGATTTTGTTGTATATAACAGGCTTTTTGCCGCCTCAGCTTTGGCGCAGAACAGCTCAACTGCCAGCTTTGGATATGCAAAATCCGACCTTAACGGTGACGGGACAGAGGAGCTTATTCTCCTTGAAAGCCGATATAACGTTCTTGCAATTTTTACGGAAGTAGGAGGAAAAGCGGTGCTGCTCGATTCTTATACTGACCTTCGCAAGGCATTTATTGATGCGAACGGTCTAATTCACGTGGAGCAAAAGGCTGTTTTGGGAAGCACTAACGACTGTGAATACTATGTTTACAAAGTAGGGGAGGAGCTTGAAGAACAGGTGGCTATCGGTGTTAAATTTGATGCCGCAGGTAATCAGAGTAAGCTTTACAAAATAGAGAGCGGCGTCGTTACCGATATTGAAAAAACGCTCTGGGACACTCTTTTTGGCTATTATTCGTTGGATATCGGGAATATGGCATTTTCAACGTACACGGAAAGCAAAGCAGGTCTTGTGTTTGTTGAAGCTACAGCAGACTGAGGATTTCTGAATTTTTACATTTAATAGCTCCCTTTGATTTTTGCAAAGAGTCATAATGCTCGATAATTACAAGGGAAACAGTGAAACACTCCGAATATAAGAAATGGTACGGTTGATATGGATAAGAAAAAAATCATTATAATAGCATCAATAGTTGCGGCGGTGATTTTAGCTGTTGCGGCTGTGTTTATCACGTTAGCGCTTTTGCCAAGCGATAACCCTCCCGGTGGAGATAGGAGCGAGGCAGGAGTTTATTACAGTCCAAGTGGCAAGGAATGCGAGCTGACGCTTAAAGAAAACGGAGAATTTACTCTTGTTTATGATGGAAGCTCAGCAACAGGTGTCTATTTGCTTGATGGCGCAGCTCTGACTCTTGATTTTGCCGCTGAGGGGATAGATAGCATTACCGCTACCTACGAGAACGAGATAGTAGAGTTGACCTACAAGGGCGCTGCTATGCGGCTTTTGAAAAAGGTTGATTATACTGTAAAGTTCGAAACAAACGGCGGAACAAATGTGGCGGATGTCCTTGTTACTAACGGAAAAACGGTATCAAAGCCTGCCGACCCGACAAAAAGCGGTTATGTATTTGTAGGTTGGTATAAGGATAGCGAATTTACGACCCCCTTTACATTTTCTTCTGACATAGTGACCTCGCACATTACAATCTATGCAAGATGGGTCGAGACTACCGGCACCGAGGAACGGATTATATCCTTCAATTTGGGATATGCGGAAGGCACCGTTCCAACTCCGAAGCCGACCCTCGGAGGCAGACTCTTTGATGCTCCCGTTGTCAAAAGGGAAGGTTATACCTTTGGCGGATGGTGGATAAGCACCGACAATGATGCACAAAGGCTCTCTTATAAGTGGACGGAGGATATAGTCTTTAAGGCGGATACACAGCTGTTTGCAGTATGGTACGAGGACGGCAGCACAAGAGTTGAAGCGCCTTCGCTTAAAATTGATGACGCCGGTATTTCATGGAACAGCGTCACAGGGGCGCGTTCCTACGAGGTAAAGGTTGAGGATTCAAACGGCACGGTTATAATCTCGAGGGCGGTAAGCGTAACAAACGTAAAAATCGCCTTTGCGGACTACGCCCCCGGAGTTTATAAAATAAGCGTAATTGCAAATGCGAACACCGGAGATGAAGATAATTCAAAATCCTACTACACCTACGTGAATAAAGGGCTTGACAAGGTTTCTGGAATGTTCGTATCCGGAAATTCTACCCTTGTATTTAATGGGGTAGATAATGCACAAAAGTATCTTATTACCGTTGTTTGCGGCAACAAGGACCATAACCATACCGATTATGACAACGGAAGCTCAAAAACCTTCAGCTTTGTAAACTGCCCGA
>CAJGCM010000098.1 GCA_904501765.1 uncultured Clostridia bacterium
CCTCAAAAATTCCCCGGAGGAAAATTTTATATTTTGGTTTTAGTCGAAGGAGGCTGAGCTATGGATTGGTTTAAAGATCTGTTCATTGACGAAGCAAAAGCCGCTCTTGATTCTAGGAATACATCTAGCGGATCTGAAAGTGTTATCGAAGAAGATTGGATCGGTGATGGTAACACACATATCTGGGTTACACTGGGCGAAGGTAGAACTTCCCCAATGATTGGAGTTTGTCCAAATGGTACAGTAACGGTTGACTGGGGCGACGGTACCGCTCCGTATATTTTGACCGGAACAAGTACGACTACTACAAAATGGACTTCTAATCATGAGTATGCCGAACCGGGCGATTATGTTATTACATTGGTCGTAGATGGTAGCATTGGGTTTATCGGATACAACGGTAATAACAGTTCGAGGGTCTTGCGCAATAACCCATCATACGACACACTTATAAATACGGGATATGATAATTCTATAATCAAAGTAGAATTTGGTGAAAAAATTTTTAGCATTGGTGAATATGCGTTCAGCAGATGTTATTCTCTTCAATCCGTCAATATTCCGAATAGTGTAACGAACATCGGATATTACACATTTAACGAATGCTACTCTCTTAAATCCGTCAATATTCCGAATAGTGTAACGAGCATTGGTGGTTCCGCGTTCAACAAATGCTATTCTCTTCAATCCGTCAATATTCCGAATAGTGTAACGAACATTGGTAACAATGCATTTAACGCATGCTATTCTCTTCGATCCGTCAATATTCCGAATAGTGTAACGAACATCGGATATTACACATTTAACGCATGCTATTCTCTTCAATCCGTCAATATTCCGAATAGTGTAACGAGCATTGGTAGCAATGCATTTAGCGCATGCTATTCTCTTCAATCCGTCAATATTCCGAATAGTGTAACGAGCATTGGTAGCAATGCATTTAGCTCATGCTATTCTCTTACATCTATCAATATTCCGAATAGTGTAACGAGCATTGGTAGCAATGCGTTCACACAATGTAGATCTATACACTATTGCGATTTCACAAAGCATACTACAGTCCCGACCTTATACGCCACGCCTTTCCACTCAAATACTCCGGAAGACTTTGAAATTCGAGTTCCTGCGGCTTTGTATGACGAATGGGTTGGCACCATAAACTGGTCGGTTTCAGATACCGCCAGTAAAATCGTAGCAGTGTAAGCGCATCGGAAATAGTTTAAGAACCAACCCCAAAACTTCAAAATGGAATTCACCCCACCACTTATAAGAGTCTACAAGGTCAGTAGAGGGTCTCTCTCCTTTCTCATACCTCCACCTCCTGACTGTTCATTTCATCTCCTTTCAAGTGATATATGAACTGACTTTGTAGGCTCCTCTAAGTGGTGGGGTCTTTTTCTATTTAAACAAAAATTCTCAAAGAGAGGAGGCAGTAATCATGGCAAAAGTTAGAGGAGTAAGTTCATCCGGAACTTCTCCTAGCTCAACGCGTCCGCCTTTAACCCCCGAAGCAAAAGAGCAACAGATGATCGTCCTGGCGCTTGACCTGGTCGAGCAGCGGCTGAGAGACGGTACTGCCTCATCTCAGGAGACAACCCATTTCCTCAAGCTCGCTTCGAGTAAAGCACGCATTGAACAGGAGATCCTCGAAAGACAAGCCGAACTGATTTCTGCCAAGACAAAAGCTCTGGCTAATGCTGAGGAGATTAAAGTTCTCTACGAGGACGCTCTTAAAGCAATGCGAAATTATGCAGGTCAAGGTGATCCGGATGAGTATTAAGACATATTCAGAACTGATCACTCTGCCAACTTTTGAGGAGAGGTATCGATACCTGAAGCTCGACGGTCTGGTCGGAAAGGAAACTTTCGGATTCGACCGATATTTAAACCAGCAACTCTACCAGCGATCTCCCAAATGGAAATCTGCCAGACAAAAGGTGATCATTAGAGATAATGGTTGCGATCTGGCGATGGAAGGTCATGAGATTTACGGCAAGATCATCGTCCACCACATGAATCCCATCACTATCCGAGACATAGAACTGGAAACAGACATACTGTTCGATCCAGAGTTTCTAATTTGCACAATGCATACAACGCATAATGCAATCCACTATGGCGATGAGGGTTTACTGGTGACAGCGCCTATCGAGCGAACTAGATTCGATACTTGTCCTTGGAAACGAACTTAGAAGGAGAAACATCATGGAAGAAAGCATACTGACATCAGTCAAGAATCTGCTTGGAATTACGGAAGACTGTACCGATTTCGACGCGCAGATCATCATGCATATCAACTCGGTGTTCATGGCTCTTACCCAGCTTGGTGTCGGCCCTTCCGATGGTTTCATCATTGAGGACGATATGGCAGTCTGGGAGGACTACATTCCCGACCGCACCAAATTCCAAGCAGTGAAGTCTTACATCGGTCTCCGAGTAAGGCTTCTGTTTGATCCGCCTACCAGTTCTGCAGTCATGGAAGCATATAAGAGTCAGATCGCAGAGTACGAATTCCGACTCAACCTTGATGCAGAGTCTGTATGAGAGGAGGAAATTCAAAATGGAGTATGAATTATACCATCACGGTACCAAAGGCATGCGATGGGGTATCCGTCGCTACCAGAACAAGGACGGCACTTTAACTCCGGCCGGCAAAAAGCGCTATAACAAAGAGATGGAGAAGCTGAAGGAAGAGGCTAAGGTCCTTAAGAATAAGGAAGCCACCAAAGCCAAGCTTGATAAACTCGAATCCATGCGTAAGAGCAACGAGGAGAGACGGAGAGCTTTCGATGATGAGGACCTTGAGCCCGAAGTCGAGACCGTTCCCGATCGCCCCAGAAAGTCGGTTAAGAAAATGACCAGTAGCGAGCTTAAAGAGCGTTTATCTCGTCTCGAGTTGGAGAAGAACGTTGTAGAAACCGATCGAAAGACTCGTTCCAAAGGTCGGCTTTTTATCGAAGAGGTGCTTGAAAACTCTAGCAAGAATATCGCAACACAGCTCGCCACCTATGCTATGGGCACCGCGGTTAATAAGATAGCCGAGAAAGCTGGAGTTAAGAACGCGTCTAAAATGGTTAAGAAAGACGATGGTACCGAGGAAATCATCAAATTCTTCGAAGACATCGTTAACCCTAAAAAGGGACAAAAAGATAAGTAAGGAGTGTCAATAATGGCATTATCGAATACCGCTACGCCTAAGTATTATGGAATGTTTCGTGATGCCGTTATTCGAGGCGATATACCGGTATGTGAAGAAATCTCAATGGAGATGAATCGAATAGACGCTTTAATTGCGAACCCTGGAATTTGGTATGACGACCAAGCGATCCAGGGTTTTATTAATTATTGCGAGAATGAGCTCACCCTCACTGACGGTGAAGATCTCCATCTGCTCGATTCGTTTAAATTGTGGGCTGAACAAATCTTTGGCTGGTATTACTTTGTCGAACGTAGTGTACCCGAACCCTCTCCCGATGGTCATGGTACCCACTATGTAAAGAAAACGATAAAGAAGCGCCTGGTCAACAAACAATACCTTATTGTGGCTCGTGGTGCTGCCAAGTCGATGTATGCATCCTGTTTGCAGAACTTCTTCTTGAATGTTGATACCTCGACCACTCACCAAATCACGACCGCTCCTACCATGAAGCAGGCTGAAGAGGTAATGTCTCCGATTCGAACCGCTATCACCCGAGCTAGAGGACCGCTGTTTAAGTTCCTCACTGAAGGCTCTCTCCAGAACACCACGGGATCTAAAGCTAACCGAATGAAGTTGGCGTCGACCAAGAAGGGTGTTGAAAACTTCCTTACTGGATCGTTGTTAGAGATTCGTCCGATGTCCATCGATAAGCTTCAGGGCTTACGTGTAAAGGTGGCGACGGTTGATGAATGGCTTTCTGGAGACATTCGAGAGGATGTTATCGGCGCCATCGAGCAGGGTGCTTCGAAGAATGATGACTATCTCATTGTGGCTATCAGCTCCGAGGGTACTGTCCGTAACGGCAGTGGCGATACAATCAAAATGGAGTTAATGGAGATCCTCAAGGGCGAATACATTAACCCACACGTTTCGATTTGGTGGTACAAGCTCGACAACATTGATGAAGTGGCCGACCCCAACAAGTGGATGAAGGCCAACCCGAACCTCGGTAAGACAGTAACCTATGAAGTTTATCAGTTAGATGTCGAAAGAGCTGAGAAAGCGCCTGCCGCTCGCAATGATATTTTGGCTAAGCGATTCGGCATCCCTATGGAGGGTTATACCTACTACTTCACGTATGAGGAAACCCTTCCGCATCGAAGGCAGGATTTCTGGAAGATGCCGTGCTCTGTTGGAGCCGACCTTTCGCAGGGTGATGACTTCTGTGCTTTCACATTCCTATTCCCTTTACATAAAGGTGCTTTTGGAATCAAGACCCGAAACTACATAACCGAGTTGACATTGAACAAACTACCGTCGGCTATGCGGTACAAGTATGAGACCTTCATTAAAGAGGGCAGCTTGATTGTCATGCCTGGCACTGTTCTTGACATGATGGAAGTGTATGAGGATCTCGACAACCATATCATCGATCGGAACTATGACGTTCGGTCGTTCGGGTTTGACCCGTATAATGCTCGAGAGTTTGTGGAGCGATGGGAACGAGATAATGGTCCGTACGGCATAGAGAAAGTCATCCAGGGTTCTAAGACCGAGTCTGTTCCTCTGGGTGAACTTAAGAAACTTGCCGAAGAGCGGATGCTCCTTTTCGATGAGGAGCTCATGTCCTTTGCTATGGGTAACTGTATTACCCTTGAAGATACAAACGGTAATAGGAAACTTTTAAAGAAGCGATATGACCAGAAGATCGATGCCGTTGCGGCTATGATGGACGCTTATGTCGCTTATAAACTCAACAAGGAAGCCTTTGAGTAAAGGAGGCGATGTGTATGGATTACTACATTAAAGATGGCGAGCTTTGCCACTATGGCGTTCTCGGTATGAAATGGGGCGTTCGTCGTGGTAATCGTTCAAAAGCGTTTTCTAAATCTTCTAATAAGCTCAACAAAATGAAAAAGAAATCAGTGAATATTGAGCTTAAAGCAGCCAAATTGCAGAAGAAAGCCCTTGAAAAAGAGGTTAAAGCTACGAACGAGAAGCAGTATAAAAAAGCGAGAAAAAAGCAGTTCAAGGCTAATAAACTCTATTTGAAATCGGCTAAACTGCAGAAGAAAGCTATGAAATGGGAAAAGAAAATGGCCAAAACCTTCGCCGAGGTTAAAGCTAGTGAAGTTTCTCAGGAGCATAGAGACGCCGGCAAGCAGTATCTGTACATGCTTGCTAATGGTTAAGGAGTGACTTCAAAATGGGTTTCTTTGATAGACTCCAGCATGGCTGGAACGCATTCGTAAACAACCGAGATCCCACTATGGTCTATCGAGATCCTAGTCATGGGTACTTTTATCGACCGGACAGACCCAGATTTAGTCGGGGTAACGAGCGTTCTATAGTTACTTCTGTATTTAATAGACTCGCTATGGATGTTGCAGCTATCGACATTCGACATGTCCGTCTCGACGAAGATGGTAGATACATAGAAACTATCGATTCGGGCTTGAACAACTGTCTCTCGCTCGAAGCGAACATCGATCAGTCCGGTCGAGCGTTCATTCAAGACGTTGCTATGTCACTTCTCGATGAGGGCGCTGTTGCGATTGTTCCGGTCGACACAACGTTCGATCCTACGGTTACCGGTTCGTATGATATCGATACCATGCGTACCGGCAAAATCATTGAGTGGAAGGCTCAAACTGTAAAAGTTAAAGTTTACAACGATAGAAAGGGCGAAAAAGAAGAGATCGTGCTTCCGAAGAGATCGGTAGCAATTATCGAAAACCCCTTGTACGCCGTTGTGAATGAGCCGAACTCCACTCTTCAGCGACTGATCCGAAAGCTTAACATTCTCGACGCTATCGATGAGCAGAGCGGTTCCGGCAAACTGGACATGATTATTCAGTTACCATATGCCGTACGTTCTGACGCGCAGCGAGACCGTGCTGATCGTAGACGAGCCGATCTGGAGGATCAGTTAAACAATTCCAAGTATGGTATCGCATATGCCGATGCTACGGAGCGTATCGTTCAACTTAATCGTCCGCTCGAGAACAATCTGATGAAGCAGATTGAATACTTGACGAGCATGCTATATAGCCAGTTGGGACTAAATCAGGCAATATTGGAAGGTTCAGCGGATGATAAGACGATGCTTAACTATTACACGCGCATTATCGATCCCATCGTGGCGGCTATTGCGGATGGAATGAAACGTTCGTTCCTTACCAAAACAGCCAGATCTCAGCGTCAATCTATCGAGTATTTCAGAGACCCGTTCAAGCTTGTACCTGTTGGTGAAATGGCTGAAATCGGCGATAAGTTTACTCGAAATGAGATCATGACGTCGAATGAGATCAGACAAGGTATTGGCTTAAGACCTTCCAAGGACCCCAAAGCCGATCAGCTTGTGAACAGTAATATCAGTCAGCCGACTGATAGACAGGCTCCTACCAAGAAGGTTGGACCTGAAGATTCTAACAAGGAAGGAGAAAGTCAAAATGGAACAGTGTGATTTTAGTGGTTATGCCACTCGAAACGATCTGCTCTGTGGTGATGGCCGGACTATTCGAAAGAATGCGTTCAAAGAATGTGACGGTACTACGGTTCCTCTGATTTGGAATCACGACCATTCCACCCAGGATGCTGTGCTTGGCCACGCGCTGCTTGAGAATCGCGATGATGGCGTTTATGCCTATTGTAAGTTCAATGACGGCGAATCTGGTCGGGCGGCCAAGAAGCTGGTGCAGCATGGCGATGTTCGATCGCTGTCTATCTATGCTAACAAGCTTAAACAGATTGGCGGCGACGTAGTTCATGGTGTTATCCGAGAGCTGAGCCTGGTTCTTGCCGGCGCAAATCCCGGAGCAAGTATCGATTTCGTAATGGCTCATGGTGATGATAGTGATGAGGGCGTTTTCGCCAATTACGACGAGAGCGCTCTGGTTATCTATCATTCCGATGATACGAAAGACGAAGCCAAGGAGGACACGAAAGTGGCTGAAGAAACTAAGAAGACTGAGAACGGTGAAAAGTCTCTCGCCGATATTCTCAAGACGCTCAATGAAGAGCAGATGGAAGCCGTTTCGGCGGTAGTTGGTATGGCTCTGGAGGAGCAGGCCGACGACGATGATGAAGATAACGAGGAGGATAACAACATGAAACACAATGTGTTTGACAACGACGAGCAGACTCGGAACGGTGGCGTTCTGAGCCATGCTGACCAGGAAGCCATTATCGCTATGGCTAAGCAGTCCAACGTAGGTAGCCTGAAACAGGCCATCAACATGTATGCTGAGCAGAATGGCATCCTGATGCATTCTGAGGACAACGTTGGCGTATTTGAGAACTACGACGTTCTGTTCCCCGAGCTGGAGCTGCTGAAGAAGGGTGAGCCTGATACCCTGTACAAGTATGACCAGAGCTGGGTCACTCCCGCCCTGGCTAAGATTCACAAGAGCCCCTTCAGCCGTATTCGTACCCGTCATGCCGATGCTCGTATCGCTGAGCTGAAGGCCAAGGGTTATCAGAAGCGTGGCGATGAGAAGACCGTCATGGGTCAGATCAAGATGATCGGTCGTGAGACCACTCCTCAGACGTTCTACATTAAGGATGCTCTGCATCGTGACGACATCATCGACATCACCGATTTCAGCATTGTTGAGTATCAGTGGAAGATGATGCGTAATGTCCTGAACGAGACCATGGTTCTGGCTGCTATGGTCGGCGACGGTCGTGAGTTTGGTGATCCTGACAAGATCAGCGAGGAACACATCCGTCCTATCTGGAAGGACGACGAGGAGTACACTATCCACTGCGATGTTGACGTAGCTAAGGCTAAGGCCGAGCTGCAGGGTACCGGCACTGGCGCTAGCTTCGGTGAGAACTACATCTACGCCGAGGCTGTCATCACCGCTGCTCTGTACTCTCGTGAGAAGTTCAAGGGTACTGGTACTCCCGACTTCTACTGCACTCCCCATCTGGTTAACGTGATGCTGCTGGCTCGTGATATGAACGGCCGCCGTATCTACGACTCCAAGGCTGATCTGGCTAAGGCTCTGAACTGCAACTCTATCGTTGAGGTTGAGCATTTCGAAGGTCTGACTCGTACTACCGAGGGCGGCAAGACCAAGAAGCTGCTGGGTCTGTTCG
>CAJGCM010000099.1 GCA_904501765.1 uncultured Clostridia bacterium
CCAAGCCGCCGGCATAGCTGTAGCTGGAGGAGTTGGAGGAGCTGGAGGAGCTTGTAACATCGCCAGTTGCATAGCAATTTGTTATTGTACCACCATTATAACCAACCAAGCCGCCGGCATAGCTGTAGCTGGAGGAGTTGGAGGAGCTGGAGGAGCTTGTAACATCGCCAGTTGCATAGCAATTTGTTATTGTACCACCATTATAACCAACCAAGCCGCCGGCAAAGATGTCGTAGCCGGAGGAACCAGAGTAGCTAACATCCACAACAAAATTCTCGACTCCAAGATTGGTTATGGTTCCTTTGTTATATCCGAACAAGCCTGCATACTGTACCGAGCCGGTTATCTTGAAATTCGAGATAGTATGCCCATTTCCATCAAATGCTCCTGTAAAGGGTGAGTTTCCATTACCTATTGGAGTCCATTTTGCGCCACCAAGGTCTAAATCCCAACACAATGAATACTTGCCGTCCAAAGAAATATTTTTCAACTGCTCAACGGTGTATATAGGAGTGTAACCTGTTTTATAAGTGACAGAAAACAATTTAATACATTCAGGCAATTCAAGTATTCCGTCCCCTTCCTTATCCGTATATTTGGTTCTGTTCGCATCTAACCAAACAGTCATCTGTTTCCCCTCTTCTAAAACAGGGTGTGGCAATTTATAGTTAGCCTTATCATCAACGAACAACGTTTGCCATAATTCACCGTCTATATAAAGCTCCACGAAAGATTTTTCTGCCGAAAGGACACCGAAGGTATATTGAGCTGTTACTGTATTTCCTGCGTCATCAGTTGCAGTAACTGTAGCTGTTATTATATTTCCTGCCTTTTGCTCACCCGAAACGGTCACGTCAGCGTACATCTCTTCTCCAAAGCTATCATATACAGCAAACAAGAAGCTTACGTCCGTACTTTCTGTTACGGCATAGTTATCTTGATTCAAAACAACTTTCGGCATACCGTAAATCTTAATGCCTGAAATTGCAGGGCTGAGCTTTCTGTTTCCTGCAGCGTCGGTAGCAACGAGGACTATATCCGCCGTAGTACCGCCGACAAGCGCCGAGCCATCAGCCGCTTCAATGGTTATAGTGCAAGGTTTGCCGAAGGTATCGGTTGATGAAGCGTCAAATTCGCTACCATCACTCGCAAGCCTTGCTATATCGGACATATACTGATTATAAGTTAAGGAAATATCCGCTCCGTCATATACTCCGAGCGCTGAGGTATCAATGCTACAGGTATTGCCTACCGCATCGGTTGCCGAAAGCGTATATACAACGTAGGTTCCCGCTTTTGAAACTTTTCCGGATTTCAAGCTTATGCTTACAGCAAGGGATTCACCAAAGCTATCGTAAGCGGTAGCGTTAAGGCTTTCGGCTGTTACAGCTTCATTAAGCTTTACTCCGCCCCTGTTATAAGACACTGTAGGAGCACCGTAAATTTTAAGCTCGTAGTCTTTTACCGTGACGTTACCTGCAATATCGGTAACGGTTGCAGTAACAGTCATAATCGTGCCTGCTGTTTGTGTGCCGTTCTTAACAGTGAGTATTACTTCGAGAGCCTCACTGTAAGTATCGCTTGCGGTAATTCCGAGAAGCTCGGGTGTTATCCTATCACTTGCCTTAACGTTGGTTTTTGTTGCGCTTGAAATTGTAGGTGCTCCATAAACCTTACAAGGTATATCTATATTGGTTACGTTGCCCTTGGAATCGGTTGTGGAAATACGAATCGTTGCCGTTGCACCTGCGCCCAATGCGTTGCTTGCGCTCGTTAAATACATTGAGAAATTCGTAGTATAAGAAGAGCTATATGCATAAGTGCAAATAAAATATTCATAACCCGCTCTAACACTAAAAGTCATGGTGCTATAAGAAGAATAATTAGTATAATATGATGCGCTCTTTACAGTGCCACCTGTGGTTACACAATACACTGTAATATAAGTCCTATCACCTGAAGCGCCATTCTTATAGTGTAACGTATAAGTTTCGTTGTTCAGCGCTGTGAAATACTTATAATCCTTAGTTGTGCTTGTGTTATAGCTGTACACATCACCATTTATGAAGCCTGAGACAACACCAATAACTTCAACAGATACATCTACTTTTTCACCAAAACTATCCTTAGCAGTTGCACCGAAAAGACCCGCATTCAAGGTATCGTTTACACTGATTGCCGTCTTGCCCTCGTTATAGGTAATTTCAGGCAGACCGTAAGCTTTAACGTTATTGACGTATCCGGTTGTAATATTTCCCGCAGGGTCAACCGATTCTATAATAACGGTAACGTATTTTCCTGCGTTGTCCTCGCCTTCAATGCGGATGCGGATTTCAGAAGAGTTACCAAAGGTATCTTTTCCGCTTGCGCTGAAGTGGTTAGCCGTCATTCCGCCTTCAAGATTTACGTAATTTACGGTATTATCAAATTCAAGCGTAGGTGCTCCGTAAACCTTAATTCCGGTAATCGTTACCTGCTTTGTCTTATTTCCGCTCTTTGCTACAAGACGGACGGAGATGGTTTCACCGGCTGCCTGCGTGCCGCTGACGGTAACTGTAAATTCAGCCTTCTTTCCGTTTGTATCGATGCAAATAGCGCCAAATAGCTCGGCTGTAATCTCGTCATTTACGCTTATTGCAAGCTTAGCTTCGTCATACTTTATTTCTCCTAAAGCAAAGGTTTTCCATTTTGCCGTAAGAGTGATGTTATGGTCGGGCATTGTCGTTGCGTTAAACACTGCACCGTCAAGCATCCAAGAGTCGAAGGTGTAATTCGCTCTTGTTGTTACGTATTTTGAAATGTCAAGTCTGTCACCGTATGCAAGAGTAACAGGGTCGATAGCCGTACCGCCGCTTGTGACGAAGGTTACCGTGTATACAGTTCTTTCCCATACGGATACAAGAAGCGTTGTTTCGTCCTTATCCCACGCTTTAACACTTGCGCCTGTGCCGTCTGTGTACATTACGCCGTTTTTATCTGCCCAGCCGAGGAACTTATATCCTTCTCTTGCACTCGGTACACTAAGAGTAAAGGCAGAACCGTAGGTTACTTGCGCCTTGTTACCGGCTATCACATAGCCGCCCGCTGTTACAGTATCGCTGCCGCTTACGTAAAGTGTTGCTGTACCGCTTGTTGCAGAGCTATATGAGCTTACGGAGATTGTATAAAGCTCGCCTGCGGTTACGTTAAATACTATTTGGAAGTTGACTCCGTCAGAGCCTGTGTCATCGTCCATTTTAAGAACGTTGCCGTTTGCATCGTAAAGAATACCGAGAGTATCGTAGCTTCCCGTTGTGGTAAAGGTAACGTTTCCGCTAACGAGAGGGAGGAAGGTGAACTTCTGTTCTTCTCTGCCGTTAAGAGCTACTGTTACGTTAGAATTTACCGCAATAGAGCTGTCAGCCTTTACCCATTTAGCATAAAGCGTAATATCACTGGTGATAAAAGCCGTAAAGTCGTAGAGGTTACCTGCGCATTCCCTATTATCGTACCAGCCACCGAAAACGTAACCGCTTCTTGTAGGCACTGTCGGATATTTAAGAGTATTGCTTTCGGTAATTTTTTGAGTTGCAATAGAGCCGCTTGCGCCGTTTAAGTTGAAGGAAACGTCAAAACGTGCTTCGTCGGTTCCGTCAAGCCATACGTCGTAGGTGTTTGCGGTGAATTTTGCATAAAGTGTAATATTACCTATCTCACCGCCGCCTATTTGATACACACGGGTGCCGTATGAGCTATCTGCATACCAACCGCCAAATGTGTGTCCCTTTAAGGTTGCATCGGCAAGATATGCAAGGTTTGTTTCTACCGTATAGGCTGCAGGATTTGTGTTTTGCGTACCATCATTTGTTACGTATGTGATAGTATAGGTTATAATATCCCATTTAGCATAAAGCTCAAGGTTACCCCACGTACCGCTTGGGATTTCGGTAACAGGAGTATTGTATTTGCTATCACTGTACCAGCCTGCAAAATTGTATCCTGTCTTCGTAGGAGCTGCAAGGATAATATCCGCACTCTCAATATTAAAGGTTGACGGATTGCTTGAATTATTCGTTCCACCGTCGAGGTTATATTTTATCCTATATGTTACGATATCCCACTTTGCGTAAAGCGTGATATCCACTGCAGGAATTGTGGTAAATGTATATGCATTCTTTAATGCACTATCTCTGTACCAACCCGCAAACTTATATCCATTCTTTGCAGGAGCAGAAGGAGCAGCTACGCTTGTGGCATAGTTTTGTTTAATTGCTTCAACCTCTGTGCCGCCGTTCGTTTCGAAGGAGATGGTGTACTTATTAATTGAATAGTTTGCGTAGAAGGTCTTGTCGCCGTGCTCGTTTACAAGCTCGGTAACTACACTTGATGTAAACTTATCGTCTGTAAACCAACCAACGAAGGTATAGCCCGTCTTCGTGGGGGCAAGGAGCGCTACGTTTGTATCCAAAACCGTGTATTCAAACACTTGATTTTGCGGATGCGTGCCACCGTTTACAACGTATGTAATTTTGTATACAGTCGGTTCAAATTTCGCATACAGGGTCAAGGTTTTTTCGGGAACCCGGAAGTCAAATTCTTCCGTCAGCGCTTCGTCGGTATACCAGCCAAGGAAGGTATAGTGTTCCATCTGCGGCTCAGTAGGCTCGCTTATTTTGTTTCCTGATACTGAAAAATCGTACTCAACAGCACTGCCGCCATTTGTATCGAAAGCGATATAGCGAGCATAGAAGGTCTTGTTGCCCGTTGTTCCTTTCTCTATGTCTGTGACAAGATTTCCACCCTCAGCAAGGGTAAAGAAGCCAACGAAGGTATATCCGTCAAGCTTGGGAGCAACAAGTGAAACGTTGTCCTCTACCGTATAGCTTTCAGGATTGCTTCCGCCCTCATATGAGCCGCCGTAAAGAATATAATCTATCGTGTACTTTATGGGAGTCCACCTTGCATAAAGGTCAATATTGCCCGTCGTACCTTTTGCGATTGTTGTTACCCTATTTGAGAACGCACTGTCGCTATACCAGCCAAGGAAGGTATAGCCTTCCTTTGATATATCGTAAACAGTAAAGGTATCGGTTTCAACCGTATAGGTAGTTGCATTGGTGTTTGTGATGCCGATTGCGTTATGGTAGGTAATTGTATATTCGTCAAGCGCCCAATGCGCATAAATTGTAACGTCGCCCGTTGAGCCGGCTTCTATTCCGGTTACTTTCGTTCCTGTGCCCACGTTCTTTTCTGTGTACCAGCCGTCAAAGGTGTACCCGGTTGTTTTATTTACAAGTGCAATAAAGTCAAAATCGTCCTCTATTGTATAGGTTGCAGGGTTTTTATTCGCATCAGCGTAGTCGCCAATTCCTGCATCGTACATATAAGTGATGTTATACTTAATTGCCGTCCAATCAGCGGTAAGCGTAATATTGCCGGTAGAGCCTTGCGCAATTTCACTCACCCTTGCGCTTCCGTTATACCAGCCGCCAAAGGTGTAGCCTGTTGCGGAAATGTCAGGAAGGGTAATTGTTGCGCTTTCAATCGTATAGGTTGCAGGGGTAATGTTCTCTGTGCCCTTCGTTCCTTCATAGGTGATGGTATATACGATAGGTGTATATTTCGCATTTACGGTAATGTCAGTTGTGCCAAGCACGTAGTCAGCCCATTTACCGTTGTAACCCTTACGTGCCGGAACGTCGGGTTCTTCAAGGCTTTCTGTTTCCACCGTAAAGGTAATTTTATCTACCTCGGTGCTTCCGTCCATAAATGTAGCGGTATATTCTATCGCTTCCCATTTTGCGTACAAATCAAGGTTGCCTGTTGTACCAACTGCAATTTCGGTAACTCTGTTATTGTCATTATCGTACCAGCCAAGGAATTTGTAGCCCGCTTTGCTTGCATCAAGAAGCTCAAGCGGCTCATCCTCAACGTCATAGGTTGGCATATTGTCATTGGTTGCGCCATCCGCATTATGGTATGTAATTTCATAACCTATTGGAGTCCACTTTGCAAAAAGAGCTGTATTATCGGCGATAGCCCATACGTTACAACCCTCGCCGAGCCCGTTCGTAAGCAAATCACCTTTCGCAGTTCTCCAGCCGTCAAAGCTATAACCAAGCTTTTCCGGCACCTCAAAGGTAAACTGCGCATCAAAGGTAACGGTTGCATTTTCAATCTCACTGCCACCGTCAGAATTGAAGCTCACCGTATATTCGTTCGCTGTATACGTAGCTTCAAGCGTCATATTATCAAGTATAACGGAGCTTTCAAAATCCCACGCCGTACCGTTATACTGCCATTCTACAAAGGTATAGCCTGTTTTGCTTGCTTCCTTTGCGGTTATTTTTGAATCCTCTTCAAAGGACTCAACTATATTCTCGCTGCCGTTATTAAAGTCATAGGTAACGTTTAGCATTAAGCGTCTATGCACGTTTACCGTGTACTGTGTCTTATTTGAGCCTGTGCCGGAGGTTACGAGAATATAAAAAACGTTATCCCCAGCTATAACAGGAACTATGCCGGAAGGAATTTCTTCCGTTCCCTCAATATCGGTCGTTACCTTATACGTTGCATAGGGGCTTACTGTAATAAGGTCTGATATAACGACGTGCTCCTGCGCATTAGGTATTTCAAGGGAAAGAGTTTTATCATTCACGTCAAAGCTGGGTGCTTCAATGATAAAGCTTCCCTGAGCGTCATTTTCAGAAACCCATTTTGCATAAAGAGTCGTGTTTTCGGTTACTGTATCGGCAGAGAAAATCCATTTAGTTGTAAAATCTGCCTCCTTGTACCAGCCAACGAAAATATATCCTGTTTTTGTTGGGTTTGCGGGTGCGCTTGCAACGTTACCGTATAAAACGGACTGCGAAGCAACGTCGCTTCCTCCCATTGAATTAAATGCGAGGTCATAACTCTTCTTGGTTACGTCCTCTAAAGTCCATTTTGCATAAACAGACATATCTCCGCTTAATTCCTGATTAAGCAAGGAATTTGCGGTAAAAGGCTTTTGCCAAATACCGTTATCCCAATACCATCCGTCGAAGATATAACCTTCTTTTGAAGGATTATCGGGAATTTTAACAGTTTCCTTTCCGCTTGTATCAACGGTGGCATAAATTTCCCCGTCAACAACAAAATCAATGCCGAATTCAACCGTTCCGCAGGATACAAGTCCGACAGTGGCTGTCAAAACAAGTACCAAGCAAAAAAGTACTGATAGTGCCTTTTTCATAACTAAAACCTCCTAAAATGCAAAAAGTGCGCTCGCAAAGCGAGCGCACCCCATTATGTACCCAACCTTGCCGCGACGCAATTTTCACATAAATCTTGAACCAAGTATATGAAAAGGTGGGAGTACTAAAATGGCATAGTACACCCTTGGTTCAAAATTTATTAAATTACGTCGCAAGATTATTTTATCATATTTTAGTAAAAAAGTAAATACTTTCTTATAAATTTATGTGTGCGGGCACGTGTGCGCCCTTTTTAACGTTTAACGAGCACCAAATTCATAGTTTTTACCTACCTTCAGCATCGCTTTTTAATCTACAAAGGACAACGAAAAAGACCGACCTGAAGCTCTCTGCCAGGTCGGTCTTTTTCTCGGGTATGAATTGTATTTTGTTTTCGTTTTTGTTTCGTTCTTTCTTTATTTTCGTTCTATTTTCGTTTTGTTCGCTTTTTTCTTTGCGCCTCGCTATATTTGACAAGAGTTTTTAAGGCTTTGGCGCCGGAGCTTATCCCCGCTCCTTGTAGTAAAGCATACAATGGCAATAGCCTTCGAATTCCGGGTCGGCTATCTGCTCTCGGAATTCCTTGCAGATGCATTTGTTGTCCTCGGTCATCTGAAGGCGGCAGGGGCAATATCCGCCCTTTGCCTTAAGCCCTTCCTTTATAGCCTTCACAACCGCCTCGTCCTCGTTAAGCCTGATTTTCGGTTTCATTATTTACCTCGTAAATTTTATTTTTATAGATGCCCTCGCATA
>CAJGCM010000100.1 GCA_904501765.1 uncultured Clostridia bacterium
TATGCGATATAAATATTCCTTTTTTTCGACGTCATATCGAGGGTGAAACCTTTCGTCACACTCTTTTGCGAAAATCAAGGACAAATCCTCGGGCAGAAATCTCGCCACAGCGACAGGCAACTTATCCGCAGGAATTGTTCCGCCCTCGTTTTCCACAGTTATAAAAAACTCGTTTGCGTGTACGCCCGTATCGGTTCTCGAACACCCTGTAACGCTGCAAGGAACGCCGAAGGCTTCTGACAATGCCCGACAAAGCTCTCCCTGAACAGTCCTCTTGTCAGGCTGAACCTGGAAGCCGTGATACGAGGTTCCAACGTATTTTATTTTAGCAAAATATTTCATAAAGCAAAGACACCGTTAATCATATTTTATAAAACAGGTTTTTATAAAGGTCGCTGTCTAAAGGTAAAAGCTCGGGCAAAAATCCGAGAGCTACTATTGCGCCAACAAATATAAGAGCGGCGAACAGATATACGAAATCGCTGAATCTCATAGACAGTTTAACAAGTTTCGTTCTGTTTTTGTCGCCTCTGTAGCATCTGCACTCCATTGCGGTTGCAAGTTCCTCAGCTCGCTTGAAGGAGGATACGAATAAGGGCACGAGAATAGGTATAAGGGCTTTTGCTCTCTTTATAATACCGCCGCTTGAAAAATCGGCTCCTCTGGATTTCTGCGCATTCATTATTTTCTCTGTTTCTTCAATAAGAGTCGGAATAAATCTCAAAGCTATTGTCATCATCATCGCAAACATATGCACTGGCACCTTTATAAGCTTCAAGGGTGATAAAAGGCTTTCAATACCGTCCGTCAATGATATAGGCGATGTCGTATATGTCAGCAGCACGCTGGTTCCTATTATGAGAAGGGTAACCCTCAGCGCCATAAAGACAGCTCTTACAATTCCCACCTCGTAAATTTTTATAAAACCAAAGGAAACCAGAGGGTCGCCTTCGCCTGTGGTGAGAAATATATTTATCAGTGCGGTTATGATTAGCACTAAAACGATAGGCTTAATGCTTTTAAGAATAACATTAAAGGAAATTCCGCTTATTGCTACAAGGGTTACGGTCAGAGCGGTTAGAAGTATAAATCCTGCCGCTGTATTTGTTAAGAAAACCGCAACTATAAAAATTATAGCAAGTAAAATTTTCGTTCTTGGGTCAAGCTTGTGTATGGAGGATTTTCCGGGGAAAAACTGACCGAGGGTTATATCCGAAATCATAGGTCACGCCCTCCCAAAAGCCTGAGTATTGCCTCCTTGACACCTTCAACGGTGTATAGAGTTCCCTCCAAAGGCATCCCCATTTCTTTCAGCTTTGCAGCGATTTTAGAAACCTCGGGGATGTTAAGTCCGATGCTTTTTAGTTCTTCTGCCCTGTTGAATATTTCTTCAACAGTACCGGTTCTGTAAACTCCCGCATCGTTCATAACCACTACATTATCGCAATAATGAGCCATATCCTCCATAGAATGGCTGACAAGTATCAACGTGATTCCTGTTTGTCTTACGTATTCACAAAGCCCACCGAGAATTTCTCTTCTCCCTTTAGGGTCAAGACCTGCCGCCGGCTCGTCAAGCACGAGAACCTCTGGCCGCATAGCAAGAATTCCTGCAATAGCAACCCTTCTCTTCTGACCGCCAGACAGCTCGAAGGGAGATTTTGAAAGCATTTCCTCGTCAATACCTGTAAAGGCTGCGGCTTCCGCAACCCTTGCGTCAATTTCTTCCTTTGACAGTCCTTGGTTTTTAGGACCGAAAGCAATATCCTCTCTTACAGTTTCGTCAAAGAGCTGGTATTCGGGATACTGCATAACAAGCCCGACCTTGAATCTTATTTTTGAGATTTGGGACGGCTTTGCCCAAATATCTTCACCGTCTAACAGCACCTGTCCTTCGGTAGGCTTATTGAGTCCGTTAAGAAGATTTACGAGAGTTGATTTTCCCGAGCCTGTGTGTCCTATAAGCCCTGTAATCTTTCCATTTTCGAAGCCTACGGAAACATTGTCCAGAGCAAGACGCTCAAAAGGAGTCCCCTTGCTGTAAAGGAAGGATACGTTTTTAATTTCAAGCTTATACATAAGTCCCTCCCTTTTCATACAAGGAATAAATCGCCTCAGCACATTCCTCCACATTTATAAGGTCGCACGGCAGCTTTATTCCCGATTTTATAAGGGAATATATAAGCTCTGTACCCTGGGGAGATTCAAGCCCTATGCTATGGAGCAGGTCAACCTTAGAAAAAATCTCCTTCGGCGCACCGTCAAGAATTATCTCTCCATCGTTTATAACGATAACCCTGTCCGCTCTTGCGGCTTCCTCCATATAGTGAGTAATATTGAGAACCGTAATTCCCGACTCACGGTTTAATTTTTCCATAATTTCAAGCACGTCGCTTCTACCTATCGGGTCAAGCATAGCGGTAGATTCGTCGAAAATAATCACGTCGGGCTTCATAGCTATAATTCCCGCTATAGCAACCCTCTGCTTCTGTCCGCCGGACAGCTTATGTGGCGCATTGGCGGAAAACTCCGTCATTCCTACAAGCTCAAGCGCCTCGTCAACACGCACTCTTATTTCTTCTCTCGGCAGCCCGAGATTTTCGGGACCAAATGCCACGTCCTCTTCAACAACCGTTGCAACAAGCTGATTGTCCGGATTCTGGAAAACCATTCCAACCTTTCGGTGAACGTCAAAAATCTCGTCCTCTGTAAGGTCTTCACGTGTGATATCGCTACCGTCTATATAAACGTTTCCGACGGTAGGGATAAGAATCATATTGAGCAGCTTGGCGAGAGTAGATTTTCCTGAGCCGTTGTGACCGAGAACTGCAATATATGCACCTCTCTCTATATCCAGAGAAACGTTCCTCAAGGCAGGTATAGCGCCATCGGATTTTTTGTTGTCGCTGTCGTCTGAATACACAAACCCTAAGCCGTCTGTTTTTATAATAACATCACTCATCTTAAAAATTTCCTGCTATTTATTTTGAAAAACAACTCTTACGCTTGAGCCGCAAGGAAGATTAAGCCCTGAATCCTTAACGGGCAACCCAAGCTCGTCAGCCTCGCAAATGCCCTTTCTTCCGCCAAGCAATCTTAAAGTTGCTATGTATTTCATTGTAGATGCGGAAAGCCCTGTGGTATAGGAATTAAGAAGAAAGAAAAGCGGATTGTCCGAAAGTACGCCTGTGACGAGCTTTACGAAATCGTCTATATTCTCCTCTATTTTCCATACCTCGCCCGTTGGGCCTCTACCGTATGAGGGTGGGTCCATAATAATTCCGTCGTACTTATTTCCACGGCGAATTTCCCGTTCTACAAATTTCTTACAATCGTCAACGATATAACGAATTGGTGCATTGGAAAGCCCCGAGAGCCTTGCGTTCTCCTTCGCTGCCGCCACCATGCCTCGTGAAGCGTCAACGTGACACACGGAGGCTCCTGCTGCAGCTGCCGCAACGGTAGCTCCGCCTGTATAAGCAAAGAGGTTTAGTACCTTAACAGGTCTTTTTTCATTCTTTATCAGCTCAGAAAACCAATCCCAGTTAGCCGCCTGCTCAGGGAAGAGTCCTGTATGCTTAAATCCCATGGGCTTTATGTTAAAGGTCAACTCTCTGTATGAAATATTCCACGCCTCAGGAAGCTTGTTTTCGCACCAGGCGCCCCCACCAGACTTGCTTCTTTTATAACTTGCATCTGCGCTTCTCCACAGCGGATTTTTCTTCTCGCTCTTCCAAATTACCTGCGGATCGGGACGTATAAGACTGTATTTTCCCCAAAGCTCAAGCTTCTCTCCAGAGGAGGTATCAAGTATTGTATAATCTTCCCATTTATCTGCAATCCACATAATTTCGTCCTATCTTTGATTGAAATATTTACCTATTGCCGACCCTGCACACTGCGAGTGACAAAGAGCTATCGCAACAGCATCCGCTGTATCATCAGGTTTTGGAGGAGCTTTAAGCTTAAGAATTGATGTTACCATCGCTATAACTTGGTGCTTCTCCGCCTTACCGTATCCCACTACAGCCTGCTTTACCTGAAGAGGTGTATATTCGCTTATCTTCACACCATGCTTGTAGGCGGCGCACAGAATAACGCCTCTCGCCTCGGCAACGGCAATTCCCGTAGTGATATTAGTATTGAAGAACAGCTCCTCAATCGCCATTTCGTCCGGCTTATATTTTTCAATTATCTCCTCGATATCGCACTGAATCGTATAAAGACGTGATTCTATATCTGTATGAGCAGGAGTTCTTATTGCGCCGAATGCGATGGGGCGCACTCTTCCACCTGCGCTTTCTATAACCGCCCAGCCGACTATTGCAAAGCCGGGGTCAATACCAAGTATTATCACAACAGGACTCCTTTCACAAAATTACATATCAAATCAATTTTATATTGTACCACAAGAATTTAAAATAGTCAATTATATTATTTTAAACATTTTCATTTAATTCGGATTTGTCCTTTACTTTTTTCGAATAATATGGTATAATGGGTTAAAAATCACGAAGTTTTCGTTAAGGATAGCTGATATCTGCTCGTCTTTTCTTCTTTTGGACTTGCTTTCGGCTCGACTTTAAAGGCAAAGCTTTGTTATGTGCCGAGGATTTTATATGAATTTTCCTAAATTTGAGGTCGGCAGCCTTTTGGTGATGAAAAAACGCCACCCATGCGGCAATGAAACCTTCAAGGTTATGCGCACGGGGAGCGACGTAAGAATTGAATGCACAGGCTGCGGAAGAGATCTTACTCTACCACGAGAAAAATTAGAAAAATCTGTCAAAAAAGTAGTGAACGGCAATTAAATTTTCCGAAAGAGGTTAAAAAATGTTTTATTATTTGAGCGGTGAGGTTGCATATAAAGATTTGAACACCTGCGTTATAGACTGCGGCGGTGTTGGATATAAGCTTACAATCAGCCAGATAACCTCCGAGGCGCTTGCCTCCTCGGTAGGCAAAAAGGTAAAATTGTTCACTTATCTTGCGGTAAGGGAGGACGGCGTGGAGCTTTTCGGTTTCGGCTCAAACGACGAGCGCTCCTGCTTTAACCGACTTACTACCGTAAGCGGAGTAGGCCCGAAGGTTGCAATAGGTATTTTATCCGCTCTTACACCCGATCAGCTTATAACCGCTATCGTATCCGAGGACACCAAGGCTATTGCAAAGGCTCCCGGCGTCGGTGCAAAGACAGCCGCAAGAATAGTCCTGGAATTAAGAGATAAAATTGGAAAGGACGTGTCCCTCCCCTCAGCGGATACTCTTAATGCTAATTCAGCTACGCAAAGCTCGGTTTCCTCAAATAAAAACCTCTCCGAAGCAGCTGAGGCACTTGCGGTGCTCGGTTACGACAAAAACAGTATTCTTACAGCTCTTAAGGGTATAGATACGAGCAAGGGCGACGTTGGCGAAATTATAAGACTTGCCCTCAATAAATTATCTCGTTAAAGGACGGAATAATCTTTATGGTAGAAGAAGTTAATGAATTTGATTTTGAAAACAGATTTGTTTCCGGCGAATATAATTCAGAAGCTGATTATGAGGTAGAAAATTCCCTTCGCCCCAAGGTGCTTACCGAATATATAGGTCAAAGCAAAGCTAAATCAAATCTTGAAATATACATACAAAGCGCAAAAAAGCGCTCCGAGCCTCTTGACCACGTACTGCTTTACGGCCCTCCCGGCTTGGGAAAAACCACGCTTGCGGGAATTATCGCCTCTGAGATGGGCGTGAATATAAGAACCACCTCAGGTCCTGCCATTGAGAAGCAGGGTGACCTTGCGGCAATTCTTACAAATCTTGGTGAGGGGGACGTGCTCTTCATAGACGAGATACACCGCTTATCAAAGGCTGTGGAGGAAATCCTTTACCCCGCTATGGAGGACTACGCCCTTGACATAATAATCGGTAAGGGTCCCAGCGCCCGTTCGATACGCTTACCTATCCCGAAATTCACTCTAATCGGCGCAACAACCAGAGCAGGTCAGCTGACCACTCCATTGCGTGACAGATTCGGGGTTCTCTTAAAGCTTGAGCTTTACACTCCCGAAGAGCTTGGCGACATAGTTAAGCGCTCTGCGGGTATTTTGAATATTGATATAACAGACGACGGGGCTAAGGGAATTGCCGCACGTTCAAGGGGAACGCCCAGAATTGCTAACAGACTCCTTAAGCGTGTAAGAGATTTTGCCCTGGTTAAGGGCGACGGAGTTATTACATCGGAAATTGCAAAATACGCCCTTGAAGCTCTTGAAATAGACGAATTAGGTCTTGATAACGTTGACCGACGCATGCTGGAGGCCATAATAAAATTCTATGGCGGAGGTCCTGTCGGACTCGATACGCTTTCCGCAACAATTGGCGAGGAGGCAATAACCATAGAGGACGTTTACGAGCCTTACCTTATGCAAATAGGTTTCCTATCAAGAACTCCTCGCGGAAGATGTGCGACAAGACTTGCATACGACCATCTCGGCATACCTTTCATACAGCAGTAACAAATTACAAGCACTTAATCAAACCCCAAGCACAACAGAAAACGACGAAACTGCCACAGTTTATCATGCAGTTTCGTCGTTTTTATGTATTTTATCTTAATGCATCAATCGCTATTTTTCTATCGGAAGCCTTAAAAACAGAGCTTCCCGCTACTAAAATATTTGCACCCTTCGATGTGGCTTCCTTAGCGTTTTCGGCAGTAATTCCGCCGTCTACCTGTATATCAACAAAAAGACCTCTTCGCTCTATTTCTCTACGAATTTCATAAACCTTATCAAGAGTTTCGGGTATCAAGGACTGACCTCCGTATCCCGGCTCGACAGTCATAACAAGCACCATATCGCAAAGCTCGAGATAAGGGAAAACTGCGGTTGCGGGAG
This sequence comes from uncultured Clostridia bacterium, assembly GCA_904501765.1. Classification (GTDB taxonomy): domain Bacteria; phylum Bacillota; class Clostridia; order Oscillospirales; family CAG-272; genus UBA1740. The sequence goes on from CAJGCM010000100.1 coordinate 6,882, forward strand.
TTTTCGGCTTTATTGAAATCGCAGCCTTTGCACCTTTGCTTCTGATAAGCTTAAGTAGCTCCTCTGCCTCATCTGTTGCCTCCAGGTGGAAGGTCAAAATATCAGCTCCGGCTTTAATAAACCTTTCGGCATACCTTTCAGGCTTATCAATCATAAGATGAACGTCAAACACCATACCGCTCTTTTTTCGCAGCGATTCTATTACCGGAAGACCGAAAGAAATGTTGGTAACAAATACTCCGTCCATAACGTCAAGGTGCACCATATCCGCACCGCATCTTTCAATATCGGCAACCTCCTCGCCGAGCCTTGTAAAATCACATGCTAAAACTGATGGAGATATTTTAATCATTTTGTATTCCTCTGCTTTTATTTTATCTTTTAATTAACCGTTTTATTATATATACATATTATGTCTATGTGCAGCAAATTAAAATTTCGGATTTGCTACGCTGCGAGTAAGGGCAAATTATGGTTTATGTAGGTCTTAGGACAGTAAAATCAAGGACGTTTGCGAGATAAAGACCTGCCTCTTTGCCTTTTGATTGGCACCGCCCCGAGGGGGCGGTGCCTTATTTTTTATCCATTCTGCCTTGTATTTATCAAAGCAACTGCGTGCGCCGATGCGCCTTCAAGTCTTCCTGTAAAGCCTAAATGCTCTTCGGTAGTAGCTTTTATATTGACACGCCTTTTATCAATACACAGGGCAAAGGCTATATTTTCACGCATTTTCTCAATATAAGGTGAAATTTTAGGCTTTTGCATTACTACGGTAGCGTCTATATTAGAAACCTCAAAATTACCATTATCAAGCATTTTTTTTACCTGCGTAAGAAGGTACATACTGGATATTCCACGATATTTTTCGTCACTGTCGGGAAAATGCTTACCTATATCCCCTTCTCCCATAGCGCCTATCAAGGCGTCCATAATGGCGTGAATTAAAACGTCCGCATCAGAATGACCGAGCAATCCAGCCTCGTACTCAATTTCGACTCCTCCGAGAATCAGCGACCGTCCTTCTTCAAATTTATGAACGTCATAACCGTGTCCTATAAAAAATTCA
>CAJGCM010000101.1 GCA_904501765.1 uncultured Clostridia bacterium
AAAAGAGAATTTATCGAATTTCTTCAGAGCGCCGGAGTGCTTAAGTTCGGCGATTTTACCGCAAAGAGCGGAAGAAAAATCCCCTATTTCATAAATGCGGGTGAAATCAAGACGGGCGAGCATATCGCAAAGCTCGGAAGCTTCTACGCAAAGGCTTATATAGAGAAGCTCGGTATGAAGAATACTGCGCTTTACGGCCCCGCATACAAGGGCATTTCCATAGCGGTTTCCACCTCTGTCGCCCTTGCGGGCGAGGGACTTAACCTTCCCTTCTTCTTTAACAGGAAGGAAGCAAAGGACCACGGCGAGGGCGGCGTTTTCGTCGGCTACAAGCCCCAGGCGGGAGAAGAGGTTGTTATCGTTGAGGACGTTATAACAGCAGGCACTGCTATCCGTGAAACTATGGAAATTATGAAGACTCTTCCCGGAGTAAAGGTTGCGGCTACCTTCGTTATGGTTGACCGTAAGGAAAAGGGTCAGGGTGAACGTGGAGCTATGGTTGAGATTGAAGAGGAATTCGGCTTCCCCGTATATTCCGTAGTTGACGTTTACGACATTATCGAATACCTCGAAGAGGACCCCAAAAACGAGGAAAACGTTAACCGCATCAAAAAGTACCTTGAAACCTACGGCGCCGGGGCTTAAAGCACTATGAGAAGCATTATTGATATAACCGACCTTTCCGTTTCGGAGCTTGACGAGCTTATACTTACGGCAAAGGATATAATAAAGAATCCCGACAAGTATTCTGAGGCTTGTAAGGGCAAGAAGCTGGCGACGCTCTTCTTTGAACCCTCGACAAGAACGAGGCTCAGCTTCGAGGCGGCGATGCTGGAGCTTGGAGGCAGCGTTATAGGCTTCTCCGAGGCTAACTCCTCCTCTGCAGCAAAGGGCGAGAGCATTGCGGATACGGCGAAGATAATTTCCTGCTATGCGGACATTATGGCTATGCGCCACCCCAAGGAGGGCGCTCCCGCAGTTGCTGCGGAAAATGCGGATATTCCCGTAATAAATGCGGGTGACGGCGGTCACTGCCACCCCACCCAGACTCTTGCAGACCTGCTTACAATTTCCGCTGAGGTAGGCAGGCTCGACAATATGACCGTAGGCTTCTGCGGCGACCTCAAGTACGGAAGAACGGTTCATTCCCTCATAGCGGCTTTGGCAAGATATAAGGGAATCAAGCTGGTTTTAATCTCCCCTCCCGAGCTGAAAATTCCCAGCTATATAAAATACGAGGTTATAGAAAAGTACGGTATGGAATACGTGGAGAGCGAAAGCCTCGAAGACTCACTTCCCACCCTTGACGTGCTTTATATGACCCGTATACAGAAGGAACGATTTGCGGACCTCTTCGAATACGAGCGCCTGAAGGACGTTTATATCCTGACGGAGGAAAAAATGGCGCTGGCAAAGCCCGAAGCAATAGTTCTCCACCCCCTGCCCCGTGTTAACGAAATCAGCGTTAAGGTTGACCGTGACCCGAGGGCGTGCTATTTCAAGCAGGCGAAATACGGTAAGTATATGCGTATGGCGCTGATACTTAAGCTCCTTGACGAGGCGAAGAAGAACCCCGAAAGAGAGCCTATGAAGCTTGATGGGGCTATAATAAACAAGCTGGTTTGCAAAAATCAGAAATGCATAAGCACCTGCGAGCAGGAGCTTGACCAGATTTTCAAAATCGCAGATAAAGAAAACGGTATTTGCCGTTGTATATGGTGCGAAGCGAAGCAAAAGCTTTAACTTAAAATACTTAATTCAAAGCTTTGGCTTTGACTGATAAATAAAAACACCCGACTGCCCAAGGAGGCAGGTCGAAGGACTAAAGAAAAGGAGAATAAATACAATGGCAAAATTTATAAACGAACCCTCACACACCTTTAACGAATATCTGCTTATCCCCGGATACAGCTCCTCGGAGTGCATACCCGCAAACGTAAGCCTTAAGACCCCCCTCGTTAAGTTCAAGCGTGGAGAAACCTCCGAAATTATGATGAACATTCCTATGATTTCGGCTATAATGCAGTCGGTTTCCGGAGAGAAGCTTGCTGTTGCTCTTGCTAAAGAGGGCGGCGTTTCCTTCATTTACGGCTCCCAGTCCATAGAGGACGAGGCTGCTATGGTTAAGAGGGCAAAGGACACGAAGGCTGGCTTCGTTATAAGCGATTCCAACATCACCCCCGACGCTACTATGCGTGACGTTGTTGCCCTTAAGGAAAGAACGGGACACTCCACTATTGCGGTTACCGAGGACGGAACTCCCAACGGAAAGCTTCTCGGTATCGTTACCAGCCGTGATTACAGAGTAAGCCGTATGGACCCCGAAACTAAAGTTTCCGAATTTATGACACCCTTTGATAAGCTCATTTTAGCTTACGAGGGAACAACTCTTAAGGAAGCAAACGACATAATCTGGGATAACAAGCTTAATTCCCTTCCCATCGTTGACAAAAACGGCAACCTTCTTTATATGGTATTCCGCAAGGACTACGACACACATAAGCAGAACCCCAACGAGCTTCTTGATAAAGAGAAGAGATACGTTGTCGGAGCGGGCATCAATACCCGTGACTATAAAGAGCGTGTTCCCGCCCTTGTTGAGGCAGGAGCAGACGTGCTTTGCATAGACTCCTCCGAGGGCTTCTCCGAGTGGCAGAAGCTTACTATCGACTGGATAAGACAGACCTATGGCGACAAGGTTAAGGTAGGCGCCGGTAACGTTGTTGATGCGGCGGGCTTCCGCTTCCTTGCAGACTGCGGAGCCGACTTTATCAAGGTTGGTATCGGCGGCGGCTCTATCTGTATCACTCGTGAAACCAAGGGCATCGGCCGCGGACAGGCAACCGCTCTTATCGAGGTTTGCGCTGAGCGTGACAGATACTTTGAGGAAACAGGCGTATATATCCCCGTTGGCTCTGACGGCGGTATCGTTTACGACCACCACATCACCCTCGCTCTTGCTATGGGCGCAGATTTCGTTATGCTTGGCAGATATTTCGCAAGATTTGACGAAAGCCCCTCTAACAAGGTTTCCATCGGCGGCACCTACTACAAGGAATACTGGGGTGAAGGCTCTGCACGTGCAAGAAACTGGCAGAGATACGACCTGGGCGGCGACAAGAAGCTCTCCTTCGAGGAAGGCGTTGACTCCTACGTTCCCTATGCGGGAAGCCTTAAGGACAACGTTGCTATGACTCTCGCTAAGGTTCGCTCCACAATGTGTAACTGCGGTGCTCTTTCTATCCCCGAGCTTCAGGCTAAGGCAACCCTTACCCTCGTTTCCGCAACGAGCATCGTTGAGGGTGGCGCTCACGACGTTATCCAGAAGGACAGAAGCGGCTCAATTAAGCAGATGTAATTATTACACCGCAGATTTAAATTTAACTTACAATTATAAAGTTAAATACAGTTAAAATGAAAACAGGCTCTCGGTTTGCTACTATTCCGAGAGCCTCATTTTTATTATAAATCCTCCGAGCGAAAAATCTCGTGGTCCAAAAACTCGCAAAGAGTCATACCAAAGCCTCTTGCAAGCATAATCACAGTACTTAAGGTTACTGTTTTATTTCGTCCGTTCATTATACACTGCATACGAAAGAACTCAGGATTGGATACAATTCTGAGTTCTTTCAATTATATCCGTTCCTTGCAGTCACGGATGATATAGCTGGCGCTATGATATATGCTTAGCATATGATATACGCTTCGCGTATTAAGAACGGATATAATTTTTATATTTGCACTGCAAATATATCACACTTGCGAAGCAAGTATATCATACTCATTTACCGAGTATATCATATTGCATCAGCAATATATCATTCATTTAATCAGCTTTGCCGTATATCATATCTCGCAAGAGATATATTATTGACTTTAACGTCATTTGATGCTATACTTTCCGCGAAAGAAGGTGTACCTATATACAACACTTGATTTTCATTATATATTGTGCTATAATATTCTTACAACATATTAAATATATTTTTTACAAAGGAGAATATTATGAAACGCATTGTATTATTTATTTGTTTAATCTTATGCTGCTTTTTGTTTGCGGGTTGTAGTAACACTCCTTACATAGGCGAAAATGGCAACTGGTGGATTGGCGATACCGACCTCGGCGTTCCTGCAAAAGGCGACAAAGGTGACAAGGGCGACAAAGGTGACAAGGGTGACAAAGGTGACAAGGGCGATAAAGGCGACAAGGGTGACCAAGGTTTACCCGGAGAAGATGCTGCGGATGAGAATCCCCAAGGTCTTGCGTTCTACCCTCAAAGTGACGGGACTTATGTAGTGGCAGTTGGAAATGCAAAACACCTTGAAGACATAACAATTCCTTCAAAATATAACGGTGGCGACGTTGTTGCCATCGACGCAAACGGTTTTCGAGGTTGCAAAAATTTAAAAACTGTAAATATACCTGATAGCATTAACAGAATTGGGGCTAATTCATTTGATGATTGTCCAAATATCAAAAACGTTAACATAAGTGATATAGGAAAATGGTGTACTATAACATTTGACGGCACCCCGCTAAGATACGCAGAAAATTTATTATTAAATAACGAGCTCATAACAAATCTTGTTATTCCTGAAGGCGTAACAAGCATTTCTCGCCTTGCTTTCTTGAATCGTGCGAACATCACAAGCATTACAATTCCGAACAGCGTCACAAGCATTGGCGATAGTGCATTCGTAGGATGCAAATCACTTAAAAGCATCGCAATACCAGGCAATGTTAAAAGCATAGAGGCTCACGCCTTCAGCGATTGCATCATGCTTTCGAGCATTACGCTAAACGATGGCGTTACTCATATTGGAGCGCTGGCTTTTTCCGGTTGTCCAATCCAAAGCATTAAAATACCAAGTAGCCTTACTGAGCTTGGAGAAAATGTTTTCGAATATTGCTACAACCTTCAAGATGTATATATCGACGATATAGCGAAATGGTGCACTATCGATTTTGATATGAACACATCTCCATTTCATTTTTATGCAAAAAATTTATATGTAAAAAACAATCTCGTAACCGATCTTGTTATCCCCGATGGAGTCACAAAAATTGGCAATCGTGCGTTCTTGGGTTGCTCTTCTCTTTCTAGCATTACAATCCCGAACAGCGTTACAAATATTGGAGACTGTGCGTTCACGGGTTGCTCCTCTATTAAAAGCGTTACAATCGGAAACGGTGTCACCAGTATTGGCAATTCTGCGTTCGAGGATTGCTCCTCTCTTGCAAGCGTTACAATACCAAGCAATATTACAAGCATTGGAAATTATGCATTCTCCGGTTGCTCCTCCCTTACAAGTGTTATATTTGAAAATACTGTCGGGTGGTGGTGCTTAGAATCTCGGGAAGAAGCATACGGTTCAAGATTTGCATCAGACGTTCTTCAAGATACAGATACTGCCGCTGAATATTTGACAGATACATATTGCAATAAATATTGGCACCGCAGCGAATAAATAAAAATACAAGGGTATGAGCATTTTTTGCTCATACCCTTAAAACTTTATAATGCGTCGATTTTTAGCTTATCCAAGCTTTATTACGCTGATAATTCTATCAGCAATTTTCTTCATTCCCAGGTCGCCGGGGTGGCTTATCCATCTGTCGGGCACCTCTATTACGCTGCCGTCAGGCCTTGTTGCATATTTTTGGTCACGAGCCTGATTTTTTATCGTGTAAAGGTCGCGGATATTGATTCTCTCAATCTCATATTTTTCGCAGGACTCCTTAAGCTTATCCGCTGTTCTTAAATAATTATACCAGCCGTGTACCCATATAATTCTCGCCTTGGGGCACATAGTTTTTATCATTTCAAGAAAGGTGTCGAGCCTTTCGTTAAACTTGACTACCTTCTCGTCGGTATTCACGTTGTCAGTCAGCTGTATTATGATAAAATCAACGTCCGGCTCAAAGGAAAGATATGTAGGCTTACCTGTGCCGGGGTTGGGGTCCTCGTAGAGCCATTTGGAATATGCTTCGTCCGTTTCAGACTGCTCAAAGCCGGAGCCGTGTACCCTTGCGCAGGTAAAGTCAGGGTTGTATTTTTTGATTTCCGTGGTTACGTAATGGAAATAGTCCTTATCGGATGCGCTGGAACACATACCGTATGCGTTAAACATACCCAGCACTAAGGAGTTACCCATAATTATACCCTTCTTCGGCACTGTGGGAACAAGCTCACGCACGCCGTCAGGGCGTTTTACGTAAATTCCTCGGCTGCCGTCCTCACAAATGTGGGTAACGTCGGGCGTCTCCTCCGCCGCTGCAACTCCGTCCTCATACTCCTCGCAAACGGAAAAATCTAAGACCGTTGATGCTTCGACGCAGATTTCCACCAAGAACTCCTGGGAATCGTGGTAAACCGCAAGGCTGATAGGGTCAAAGCGATACACGCCCTCGGTGCTTTCGCCACTAAAGCTTTGAGAATATATCTCCTCCCGCTCCCCCTTGCTATTGAAGGCTACGAGAGTATAAGAAAACGGCGCCCCCTCATTTACACGCACCTTAAGACAAAGATTCTCGTGCATAGTTTTAAATCTTTCGCTGACAAGCTTTCCGTCTACGGCGTGGAGGCTGTCTTTTCCGATAAGCAATTTTTCCGTCATAATTATTTCTCCTTTATATATCGCCACGGCTTTTTACCGTGGAAATTTGGCAAACCGTTTTTTCTATCTCTACCTTGAAAACCGCTCGGAAAACGAGCAGCTGCGGCAAAGCGGCTCAACTAATGCGCCGCGCTCGAAGCCCTTTTTCATACCTGCTGCCCGATTTGAGGCAAGTATTTCGTCAAGCTCCTCTGTAAATATATTGCCGAGGGGAATTTTACCCTCGCTGTCAAGGCAGCAGGGAACGACGGTTCCGTCTGCAAGAATTGCCGCCTGCTGCGACAGGGCGTGGCAGTATCCGCCATCCCTCGCCTCCCTCTCGCTCTTTGCTGGCCAGGTAAAAAGTCCGTCGTATTCCAAGAATACATTTTGCTTTAGCCTGAAGCCTCTCGGGCGCCTCTGCCAGTCCTCGGGGAACTCTTCCTTAAGGTAGCCCTCAATCAGGGCATTTTCCGAGTTTGCCCCCTCCCCTGCCTCAGAATCCAGATTCCAAAGGCGGAAAACCACAAATATTCCCAAAGAAGCCGCCGCTCTTGCAAAATCGCAGGCGCACTTTAAGTATTTTTCGGAAAATTCAGCTCCGTTACCCTCGGGGGCGTGTAAGGAAATGCTCACCTTATGCACGACCGAGCTATGAGAGAGCAATATATCTCCGCGAGAGCCGAGGAGGGTGCCGTTAGTTGTTATACACGCCTTCATAGGATATTCTTCAAGAGCGGAAAGCAGGCCGTCAAGCTGTGGATGATAGAGCGGCTCTCCCATAACGTGAAGATAGAGGAATTTGCATTTGCCGGAAAGCTTCTCGCACACAAGGCGGAATTCCTGGGCGCTCATTCTGCGCCGCTCCCTTTCGGTGGAGGGACAGAAGGAGCATTTAAGATTGCATATATTACCTATCTCAACGTATACTCTCTCAAGCATAACGTTTCCCTCTCTTTCGTAAGACTTAAGGCGCTTTTCTTTTCAAGAATATTGTACCATAGTAGGGAAAGAAAAACAATAGCGAACTGAAAATTTGCATAAGAAAAGAGGCGCAAAACCTTAAGGGGTGCGCCTCTTTAAAAATATTCGGTTAATATTAAACCTTTGCTATGCTGTACTTTTCCTCGTACTCTTTATACTTTTCAATATAAGAGCCCTCGCCCGACTTAATAGCACGGAGAGCCTCGTGTGTACTTCTGTTTCCGTGGGCAAAGTCAATAACGCCGCCCGCAATATT
>CAJGCM010000102.1 GCA_904501765.1 uncultured Clostridia bacterium
AGTCAGACGCTATGCAGTAAATCTTGCTCTGGGAAAGAGTAAGAGAGGACATAAGGTCGGACATGTATCCCGAGTGAGCATAACCCTTGTTACCGTTTACTTCGTTGGGAAGAATGAAGTTAACACCCTTCTGGTCACCAACTCCGCGGTTTCTGGAATAGAGGTTTGCGAAGGAGCCGAGAAGAGAGGTTGTAAGCATATCGGACATGAAGTTACAGTACATATCGGGAGTATCGGAGTCACCGGATACAACCTTCTTGTTGATAATATCTATTGTCTTTGTCCAGCCGTACTGGTCAGCCTGGTCAGGCCAATATTCATACTCAACGGTTACGTTGGTATAAAGAACAGCATCTTCATTACGTCTTCTTATCTTGTCGTCAAGGTCCTTACCCTCAGATCTTTGGCCGGAAAGATATCTTTCACAACCCGATGAAAGCTGCTCGTTGTTAGAGCACTTTGACATCTGGAAAAGAAGCGTTGTATTATCATAGGTAATATCGTCCCACCAACCATGCTCTCTGGCAGGGGTAACAGTTATACTGCAAATCGCACTCTTTCCATTGCTGGTTGCTACCGTTATAGTCGCATTACCAGTCGAAAGAGCAGTTAAGAGCCCGTTATTAACACTCACCACGTCAGAATCCGAGCTCGACCAAGTCAAGGTCTTATCAGTTGTATAAGCGGGATATACAGTTGCTGTAAGAGTATATGAGTCGCCTACCTCCAGATTAACCATGGGCATATTAAGACTAACCCTATCAGCATAACGAGGTGAAACGTTAACCTGGCATGAAGCCGTTTTACCATTAGAGGTTGTTGCCGTTATCGTTGCTTCTCCTACCGAAACAGCCGTAACCACACCGCCTGAGACAGTTACTACTGCGGTATCCGAGCTCGACCAAGTCAAGGTCTTATCAGTTGTATAAGCGGGATATACAGTTGCTGTAAGAGTATATGAGTCGCCTACCTCCAGATTAACCATGGACGTATTAAGACTAAGGCTATCAGCATAACGAGGTGAAACGTTAACCTGGCAGGAAACCGTTTTACCATTAGAGGTCGTTGCCGTTATCGTTGCTTCTCCTACCGAAACAGCCGTAACCACACCGTCTGAAACAGTTGCTACCGCGGTATCCGAGCTTGCCCAGCTAACGTTTTTATCTGTGGTATATTCAGGAGATATAATAGCCGCCAGCGTGTACGTATCCCCTGCGACCAATTCAAGCTCGGACTCGGTAAGAGTAACCTGTTCCGCATAATACTTTTTAGGTGTTACGGTTATGTGACAAGTAGCGGTTTTGCCATTGGCGGATATAGCGATTATCGTTGTACTACCAGCGCTAACTCCTACAACTACGCCGCTATTCACGATAGCTACCGCATTATCTGAGCTAACCCAAGTAATACTTTTATCCGTTGCATTTTCAGGAGTGAAAATTACATTTAAGGTTTCGGCGCTTCCTACCTCGACGCTTACAGACTCTTTATCAAAAGAAATCGCCTCGACGGGTACGTAGGAGCTCTTCCACTTAGCATACACACTCATGTCTGAAGAAAGCGGAGCATCAAGTAAAGAGCTTGCCGTAAACGGTTTTTCCCAAGAATCCTTATCCCAGTACCAGCCGTCAAAAACATAGCCCGCTTTTGTGGGGTCTTCAGGCATGCTTACGGCGTCTTCTCCGCTCGTTGTTACCGTAGCGTAAATTTCTCCGTCAACTATGAAATTTATGTTGAATTCCAACGGCTGACAAGCTACAAGTCCCAATGCTGAGGACAAAATCAGAGAAAGAGCTACCAAAGCAACTATTATCTTTTTCATAATACTACCTCCTATCTAAAGTGAAAATATGAATGCGGAAATATATTACAATTATATTATAGCATCAGATAAATTAAAAGTAAATACTTTTTAACCCCTCAATTTCTGTTAAATCAAAAAACATTAATATAAAAAGGCGCAAGGGGCGACACGTACCTCCAAAAAGTGAACACTTCCGGAGGTGCATGTCAGGTTCTCCTCACGCCTTTTTGCACTTTTTCTCTATTAAACCACGCCCTGGGCGAGCATAGCGTCGGCTACCTTTATGAAGCCTGCGATATTGGCGCCGGCAACAAGGTTGCCCTCCATGCCGAAGTCACGGGCAGCCTTTACGGATGCGTCGTAAATATTCTTCATAATAACCTTAAGCTTTGCGTCGACCTCCTCTGCGCTCCAGCTGTAACGCATAGAGTTCTGGGACATCTCAAGACCGGATACGGAAACGCCGCCTGCGTTAACCGCCTTGGAGGGAGCAACTACGACACCGTTCTGCATAAGGTATGCAACTGCCTCGTTGGTTGTGGGCATATTGGAAACCTCAACGTAGTACTTAACTCCGTTTGCAACGATTTTCTTTGCCTCTTCCATTCCAACCTCGTTCTGGGTTGCGCAGGGCATAATAACGTCAACCTTAACGCCCCAGGGCTTCTCACCCTTGAAGAAGGGTACGCCGAACTTATCTGCGTAATCCTCTACCCTGTTACGGCAGGAGGCTCTCATTTCAAGCATAAAGTTAACCTTCTCCTCTGTGGAAACGCCGTCTTTATCGTAAACGTATCCGTCAGGACCGGAGATTGTAACAACCTTACCGCCAAGCTCGTTTATCTTCTTAACAGTTCCCCAGGCAACGTTACCGAAGCCGGATACAGCAAAGGTCTTGCCCTTGATATCCTCACCGTAGGTCTTGAGCATTTCAACAGTGTAATAAACTGCGCCAAAGCCTGTTGCCTCCGGGCGGATAAGAGAGCCGCCGTAAGGAATTCCCTTACCTGTCAGGACACCTGTAAACTCGTTCCGAAGTCTTTTATACTGACCGAAGAGATATCCTATCTCACGAGCGCCAACACCTATATCACCTGCAGGAACGTCCGTATCTGCGCCTATGTATTTCTGAAGCTCGGTCATAAAGCTCTGGCAGAAGCGCATAACCTCCGCATCACTCTTGCCCTTAGGGTCAAAGTCCGAGCCGCCCTTACCGCCGCCCATAGGAAGGCTTGTAAGAGAATTCTTGAAGGTCTGCTCGAAGCCGAGGAACTTTATAATGCTCTCGTTTACACTGGGATGGAAGCGAAGACCTCCCTTGTAGGGACCTATCGCACTGTTAAACTGAATACGGAAGCCACGGTTTACCTGAACGTTACCGTTATCATCTACCCACGGAACTCTGAATTTAATAATTCTCTCAGGCTCTACCATACGCTCAACCACACCCGCCTTAATATATTCGGGGCGCTGCTCAAGCACGGGCTCGATGGATTCAAGCACCTCTCTTACAGTCTGATGGAATTCCGCCTCGCCGGGATTGCGGGCTTCAACTCTTGCCATAAGCTCATTCAAATACTGAGATTTAAACATAATTTTTGCCTCCATTTAAATACGACTTAAAAAATATGGTTTAATTTTAGCATATTGTGCCGAATAAATCAATAGGTTTTATAAAACTTTTTGATGGTTATTAAAACTTTTTGCAAGTTTTTGAATTAAATCTTGCAAATTAAGCTCTGAAAAGAGCCTTTTGACAAGTTTATTGACATAGAGGTGTTAAAAATATATCATTTTCCACTTATTATCTCCCTTTCTTTTACTTACCTTTTATAAAACTGCCGAGGCGTATAAAACTAAAGAAAAAAGGAAATTCAAAAGAAGAGGGCAAGGGGTAATATTTTTATGGGAAAGGCGCTTAAGTCCGACAGAAAAAAACGTTTTTTTAAAAGCATAAGCCACGGGCTTAACGTACCTGCAAAGGCTTCAGCGGCATCGGCTTTGTCTAACGTGGTATCAAAGGCTGCCGCCCTTCTTTTCACACCTTTTTTCACAAGACTTATGCCACCCGAGGAATACGGCAGATATTCCCTCTTTTACAGCTATCTTTCCGCCCTTATGATTTTCTCAACCCTTGAGATAACCGGGAGCGTCTATTTTAAAGCAAGTCGCAAATTCTCAGGCGAAAGGCAGGGGCTTGAAGGCAAAGCCTTCCTTTTAATACTTGTATGCTCCTCCGTTACCTTCGCAGCTTTCCTCGCAGCTTCAAAAATTTTCGGTATTGAAGAGCCGTTCCCCGGCGCCTATCCTCTGTTGCTTATTTCGGTTATAAGCTCCGCCGCAGTAAATCTTAAGGTTTCGGGATATAAATATTCCTATAAATATAAAACGCCCTTTTTAATAACCGTTCTGCAAAGCGTCATATCGCCCCTTCTTGCCTTAACTCTGCTGAGGCTTGTAAAGAACGAATCCTCCAGAGTGTTTTTTAAGGTAGCGGTTGCCACAGGCGTATCCCTGGTTATAGCTTTGCCCATCATAATAGGCATTTTATTCCGTAGTCGAAGGTTTGGTGAAACGGGATGCCGGGGGGCAATTCCTTATTTACTTAAGCTTGCCCTACCAATGCTTCCCTATTATATCTCCCTTCTTATAATCTCCTCAGCCGACAGAATAATTATAGGTAACGTACTTGGCGCATCGGAGCTTGGAAAATATGCGGTAGGGTATTCGGCGGGAATAGCCGTTGGGGGAGTTGTTTCCGGGGCTGCTCAGGCACTGCTCCCCTGGCTGACCAGGCGCATTGAATACAGGGATTTTTCAAAAATAAGGCGGCTTACTCTGTCTGCCCAAAGAATAATAATCTCCGTAAGCCTTATCTTTATGGCGCTCGCTCCGGAAATAATAGGCTTTCTTGCGCCCGCAAGCTACCGTGGCGCTCTTTTCATCCTCTACCCGGCAGCCGCCTCCGCTCTGCCCTTATTTCTTATATCCATACACGTATGCGCTCTTGTCTGCTACGAAAAGAGCTTTTTCGTAGGCGGCGCAAGTGCTGTTTGCGCAGCCTTTAATCTTTTGTCAAACGCACTTTTAATAGGGCGGTACGGAATAGGCGCATCCGCTATAACCACATTTATTTCGTATATGCTTTTATTCGTAATAATATGCGTAATTTTCCGCCTCGTTTCCGGCGAGAAGCTCCTTGTCGTGTCAAAAACTGCAAGGGATACTCTTCTTTTTATAACCTTCGCCGCAGCGCTTTTTTCCTTCAGAAATTCTTTGACGGTAAGGCTCGGCGCCGCAGTTATATTAGCTCTTCTTTGTGCCACCGAGCTTTACAGGAGCAAATCACTTTTCAAGGAAGAGGGGAAAAAATCCATCGCATAAAACCACATACGGGCATAGCCGAATAATATGAAACAGATTGCCGACATCCAGGGCATAGCTTAATAAAAAGACGAGGCAGAGGCGCTACGTTTTGCGCCTCTGCCTTAAAATATTTATATGAGGAAATTAATCTGAAAGCTCGTCTTATTTCGAATTTTCTTTAAGAGCTGCTCTCTTCAGCGCCTGGGCACGTTTTCTTGCGGGTGTGTCAAGTATTACCTTGCGGAGTCTTATGCTCTTTGGAGTTACCTCAATAAGCTCGTCGTCGGTAATAAACTCTATTGCCTCCTCCAAGGAGAGTTGCACAGGTGTGATAAGGGTAAGCTTCTCGTCGGCGCCCGAGGAGCGTATAGCCGTCAGATGCTTCTCTCGGCATACGTTAACCTCTATATCGTCGGGCTTGGGGTTCTCTCCTACTATCATACCGCAATAAACGGGTGTTGCGGGGCCTATAAACAAGGGACCTCTGTCCTGGGACTGGAAAAGACCGTAGGTAGTGGCGACACCTGTTTCACTTGCAATAAGAGAAGAGGTAAAGCGAGTCTTTATCTCGCCCTTAAAGGGCTCGTAGCCTGCGAAAATAGAGGAGATAAGTCCCTCTCCCCTGGTGTCGGTAAGAAGCTCGCTTCTGTAACCGAAAAGACATCTTGTGGGAATTGTATAATACAGCTTCTGCCTTGTGCCGTGGAGCTGCATATCGGTAAGCGTTCCCTTTCTCGCTCCAAGCTTCTCCATAACGGAGCCCATATACATCTCTGGCACGTCTATAATAACGTTCTCGATAGGCTCACACTTAACTCCGTCAATCTCCTTATAAAGGACTCTGGGATTGGAGCAGCAAAGCTCGTATCCCTCACGGCGCATATTCTCAATAAGAATGGAAAGATGCATCTCTCCTCTTCCTGCCACACGGAAGCTATCCGTTGTTTCACCGTCTGTAACTCTTAAGGAAACGTCCTTGAGAAGCTCACGGTAAAGACGGGCGCGAAGGTGTCTTGAGGTAACGAATTTACCCTCTTTTCCTGCGAAGGGAGAATCGTTTACGGAGAAGGTCATCTCCATCGTAGGCTCACCGACCTTAACGAACTCCAGAGGCTCGGGTCTTGAGGGTGCGCAAACCGTATCTCCGATGGAAATATCCTCGCAGCCTGAGAAGCATACTATATCCCCGACCTTAGCCTCGGTGACTGGAACTCTTTTAAGACCGTCAAACTGATATATGGAAACAATCTTGGCGGGTTTCGATTTGCCGGGATTATGGAAGTTGCATACCGACACGCCCTGACCCTGCTTTATAACTCCTCGCTCAATTCTTCCTATTCCTATTCTTCCAACGAATTCGTTATAGTCAATCGAGGATACGAGAAGCTGAAGGGGGTCCTCCTCTTCTCCCTCGGGTGCGGGCATATATTCTACTATCTTATCAAGAAGGGGGGTAAGGTCCTTGCCGGGCGTGTGAGGGTCAAAGGACGCCGTTCCCGCTCTTCCCGAGCAGAAGAGCATAGGAGAATCCAGCTGCTCGTCACTTGCGTCAAGCTCTATAAGAAGCTCAAGAACCTCGTCGGCTATCTCGTCAAGACGGGCATCGGGACGGTCTATCTTGTTTACTACGACTATAACCTTATGGTTCATAGCCAACGCTCTTTCAAGAACGAAACGAGTCTGAGGCATAGGTCCTTCTGCGGCGTCTACTAAGAGTATAACTCCGTTTACCATCTTAAGAATGCGCTCGACCTCTCCTCCGAAATCTGCGTGACCGGGAGTGTCTATAACGTTTATCTTTACGTCCTTATAATGAATGGCGGTATTCTTGGCGAGAATGGTGATACCTCTCTCTCTCTCAAGGTCACCTGAGTCCATAACTCTGTCTGCCATTTCCTGATTTTCTCTGTATATTCCTCCCTGACGGAGCATTTCGTCAACGAGAGTGGTTTTTCCGTGGTCAACGTGGGCTATTATTGCGATGTTTCTCAAATCCGAACGAATCATTTCTGCTCTCCTTCACACTTCTTAGGCTTAAATTTTATCCTCAACTTTTATATTGTATCATAATTTTAAAAAAATTGCAAATATCTTTTTCTACATTTTTTTAAAAAATACGCCCCATTCTTTTGGAGAATTTTTACTAAAGAAGCCCTCGACAGCGGCACCTACAGGCTCAAATTCTCGGTTAAAAACGGTGCCAAGACATACAGCGGCTACGTATACACAAGCTATTCGGTTTAAAAATGCAAAAGCTGCCCGAATTCCGGTAAAACAAAACGCCGGTGCTGCCCGCATTCAAAGGTAAGCTAATAAAAAAACGAGATAGAGATTGCAGGTTACGCCTGCAATTTTCTATCTCGTTTTTACGTTTTCAAAGTTGCTTTTTAAGCCTTTTTGAGAAAGCGCCTGTCGCGCCGGCTCACCGTTTCGTCTTACTTTATAATTCTAACTCGAATTATTCCCTCAATAGTGAGAATTTCTTCTTCAACCTCTCCGAGGCGGTCACTTATAACCTCAATCATAGTATATCCGTACTCTCCCTTAGAGCCGTTTACCATGTTCTCGATATTGATTCCCTTAGAGGAAACGACGGAGGTTATCTGTGAAAGCATATTAGGAATATTCTTATGGAATACACAAACACGAGAT
>CAJGCM010000103.1 GCA_904501765.1 uncultured Clostridia bacterium
ACTCAGCTGAAAAGCAGGCTTGAAGATGCACAGGAGAACTATGACGATCAGAGCACCAAAGATGCTGAACGCATCAAGGAACTGCAGCTTGAACTTGACGAGCTGAAAAACAAGCCTGTCGAGGTCGCTGTCCAAAAACCTTCAAAAGAGGAGATCGACAAGATCAAGGAGACCGAGCGCAAAAAACTCGAAAAGGCAAAGCAAAAAGAAATAGACGAGCTGAAAGCCGAGCAGGAAAAGCAGATCGCCAAGCTCAAAGAGGAGCACGAGCTTGCACTAAAAACCGAGAGAGATCAGGCGGCAATGCGTGAAGCCCAGCTTGAAAAGAAAGTCAAGTCAAGCAACTCCGAAGAAGCTGTCATTGCCTTGAAGATCATCTTTGCCGATACGCAAAAGAGCGTGAACGCTTTCCTTGATAAGATCAACGATCTCCAGTCAGACGAAGCAAAGAAGAAGTTCAAGTCGGGTGCGAGGGAATGGCTTTCCTTGATAGTGGAAAAACTCGGAGAGGAGGAATAACAATGTCAAGTTTACAGAGAACGATAAGCCGTGCCCTTGTGGTCAAAGGAATGAATAAAAAGCAGGCACGCAGGAAGCGAAACGAAATTAACGAGATTAAAAGAAAAGAGAAAGGATAACTGAAATGAGACCGACACCGGGCGCACTTGATATGGGTCAGCTTGATCTGATGTGGAACTATTTGAAAATGGGCGAACAAAAGGCGAATAAGCCTGCCCTGCGTGAGCTTTGCGAGTGGTTAAGGCAAGCAATGATCCAGAAGACCGCAGGTCAGAGAAAAGACGATCACAAAGAGGTCGTTGATTTCAACGACCTGCCGACCGTCATTAATGCAATCGTGATAGAGACAATGGCACTCTATCTCTCGGGAGGGTTGAAAGATGACGAGTAAGGATATCCAAGATTTCTACAAAGAACATGGTATCTGCGTGAGTTGTGGACAGGAAAAAGCCGCAAGGGGACGTATCCGCTGTGCGAATTGTCTTGCAGCTGACGCCGAGAGACATTTGCAAAGTTACTACGGTATGACTGATGAGCAACGTGCGGCATTTAATGCCGCCAAACTGCAAGCTGAACAGAAGCGTAAAGAGCTGCGCAGAACAGCAGGCATATGTACCCGTTGTGGTAAGTTCAAAGCAAAGCAAGGTCGTACAATGTGCGGAATATGCCTTGCAAAGCACGCTCGCTATGAGCAGGATCGCCGAATCAGAGCAGGGCGGCGTACTCTCGAAGATCGTAACGTTCCGGGAGTTTGCTTCTTCTGCGGCAAACCTGCGATAAAAGGTAAAAAGGTCTGTGAGGATTGTTATTCACGGGTCTTTAGTCAGATGATTAACGCCAGAGCTCAGCGCAAGCGTGACCAGTTCAGAGAAATGAACAATCTATTTTGGAAGGAGCATAAGTATGAGCACGCACAGAATCATATGCACTAACGATGATTGCTATTATAACAAAAACTGCCGAGACTGCATCTACAAGGGTGACATAATCATAGACGATGACGACGCCACCTGTCAGAACTTCCTTGGCTACTGGAATACCCCGAAATACCAGCACGAATACTATCAGGCACATCAGAACAAAACCACTGGCGAGGCTTATCGTGAACGGCAATACTTTGGAGCTGTCACTGAGTTTGAGGGTTTAACGCTCTATTATAAAGCCAAGGAGTTGGAGCCTGAAACCTGGGTCACAGAGAAAAGAACCGGGGCAGGTGCGCACTATAAGGACTTCACAGATCCCGAACGCATCAAAGAAATAAAGGAAAAGATCGCAAAGTTCCCGAGCGTCTGCGATCTACCCGACAAGGAAGACATTTTGAAAGAACGCCTGAAAGGCGATGTCAAGTGATGGAGAGATGCACCCGGAAGAAAGACTGCATTTACGCATTGCAAGATGCGATAAACAGAAGCGGAAAGCACTGCGGATATATCCTCATCACCGGCAAACCGAGAGGCTGCCCGGCTGATAAGTGCGACAAATTCAAAAGCAAAAAGGACAATGAGCGTGAAAAACAAAAACCGTCCCAAAAGAGAAAAACAATATAAAAAGCTGAAAATCAAAAAACAGAAGCCGTTTAACCCGTGGATCACCAAGTATTTTGATCTAAACGGAAACGGCATAGAAAGCAGGGATAAAAATGAAAGATAATAGCAGATCTGGCGGACTTAGCTTTTGTTCAGTCCTGACGATAGTTTTTATAGTTTTGAAACTTTGTGATGTGATTCACTGGTCTTGGATATGGGTGCTTTCTCCGTTGTGGATCCCGATAATTCTTGTTATACTTTTTCTTTTGTTCGCAATATTAAAAGAAAAGAGGGATGATTGGTTTGACACTTGAAGATGTAATGAATGAAAAGCTCACCATTGATAGCCACGCTCGGAAACTCGAAGATAACTATCGAGGACTTCTTGAAACACCAAAGTTCAAGCGAGATATAGATCAAGAGCGTTATATCAAGCTAAATAAGCTGGAACGGCTCATGACACCGCAGAAGCCTGACTATGAAGCCGATGGATATGATGACCAAGGTAGGCTGAACTATGATACAGCATACTGCCCTAACTGTCAGCAGGAATACGAGGTCGGCTACGATAACCCAAAGCATTGTCATAACTGCGGACAGGCGCTGGACTGGTCGGAGGACGGTGAATAAAATGAGCAAAGAACAGATAAGATGCAGAGACTGTGAGTTTCTTAAATGTGTAGGTACTTCCTTAAAGCCGTATGGTTCAAGGCTTTCGTATTATTGCGAGCACAAGAATCAGGAATATATAAGAAGATATTTTGATGAGCACAAACTGAAAAAGATACCCGGATTTGTTTGCTTCAGCATAGGAATGTATTACGAACCTTCAATCAAGACAAGTCCTCCGTGGTGTCCGAAGAAAAGAAAGAGGGCAATGAGAAATGAAAGACAGTAAAGCTTTGAAAGCAGCTCACATTCTGGCAAAATACTGCAAGCAAAAACGCAGTATAGGCAGCTGTGATGAAGAATGCATTTTTAGAATTACAAAAGGTTATTGTGAATTGCGTTTCTTAGACAAGCCTCCCGAAGAGTGGTATTTGCGTGATGTAGATCGGTTTACATACAAGCAGGAAAAAGAAGAAACACCGTGTTACAGTAATTACACTTGTGAACAGTGCAGCAACTTCAATACAAATGGTACGATCTGCTCTTGTGAAAGCGTTAACGTAACAGCAGATTTGTTTTATGAATGCAGATTAAAAAGCTGCGCCTGCAAGAACTTTGTACATTGGTAGATAGAGGTGATTTACATGATAACGATACATATAAAAAAGAAACCGCCTGCACAAATGACCATAAATGAGCTTTTGAGCTACGTTCGTGATCTCGAAGCCGAGAACGCAAGTCTTGAAGAATCGTTCCAGAAGGCGACGGGAGAGATAGCAGCTGACCCGCTGCCGACTTTGGCGGAGATGCGCAAGGTCAGTGAGATGTGCAAGAACAGCAAATGCGATAACTGTCCGTATCTGAACAAGAGCATAAAAAAGTGCCGATTCGTTCATGGCGCTGATTACTGGGACTTTGGGGGTGCAGACGATGACAAATAAACAAAAGAGTATCTGCCGTGAGATAACGGACAAGGATATTGATCACGCAATTCGTACCTGTCATTGGAGGATTGCAGTTAATGGTCAGCGAAACTTACATTTGTGCGGTGGAGCTTGCAACATCTGCGAAAATCTTATAGATAGGGGACAATGTGATACTTTACAAAGACTATTCAGACAGTTTGATAAAGAACACGGCTATCAAGGGAAGATGCTCACAATAGAGGTTGGTGAAAGCGAATGACTGAGACACAGAAGCGGACCTGTCACACGATACTTGAACATTATGGCATAGAAAGTCAAAGGCGAATACTGGTGGAGGAGTGTGCAGAGCTGATACAAGCAATCTCTAAAGTCGAGCGAAACGGCTCAACAACGGAAACGATAAGAAACCTATTCGCTGAAATCGCAGATGTTGAGATAATGCTTGAACAGGTGAAGCACTATTACAGCGAATACGGAACGGAAAGGCTGATCGACTACAAGCTCAACAGACAGCTTGAACGTATCAGAAAGGACGGTGAAACCAAATGAGACTAATTGATGCAGATAAGGTTTTAAATATAGTTGTTGCATACTGCCCTGATGATGATGGGAGTTGCTCAAAGGCGGGTATAGATTTGCGAGAGATGCTTGATGAGATTGAGGCATTGCCCGAGATAGACGCTAAACCTGTAAAGCACGGACATTGGATAGACGGACTGGGCGACGAATGGCACTGCTCAGTATGTCATGATTATACATTTAGCCAAAGACCACCATACTGCGAACATTGCGGTTCAATAATGGACGGTGAAAAGGTAGACGCAGGCGAATATCAGGTTGTCAAACACGGACAATGGGAGCTTGTACGCTACGATCCCGATTATCTTTTGTATTCTGCAAGATGCACGAATTGCAAAAAGGTGCACGAAAGTAACGATAATGTTGCTAAGCTCCCGTTCTGCCCGCATTGCGGCGCTCAGATGAACGGTGAGAAGATGCCCGTTCTTATAATTTCGGGGGAGGAAGAACAATGATAGCAATCGCAATAATGATAATCATTGCTGTATGGGTCTTCTTCACATGGACCCTCGTAAATGCAGCAGGCATGGCAAGCCGAGAGGAAGAAGAAAGGTGGGGAGAATGTGAACAAGATAACGAGAATGACCCCTAAAGGCGCAGCGCTCATCATGGCGGATCACTACGACAGCCAGGACGAAGCGAAAGATGACCGAAAAAAACGGTTGCTTAAAGCCCTCGAAAAGCTCTATCAGTACGAATCGCTCGACCTCGAACCCGAAGAGATATATGATCTTTTGCAGGCAACTGCTGCGATCCAAAGCAGGCTTAACAGCGTTGTGACTTGGAAATCTCCGTATTTTGACAAAGCATACATATCCAAGCTGTTATATGTGAAGATAGGCAGAGACATTAAGACGGGCAAGATCAAAGTGTCCGCCGAGCTTCAGCACGACAAGCAGAGCGTTGTTACTGCCGACATCAAGCATATTAAGGAACTCAAAGACATCAGCCTTGAGTAACCCCCTTTTATATATTATAATAGTACCCTCAAAAACTCCCTCGGCACACGCCGAGGGTCAAGGGCTTGTAATGGGTATTATAAATTCAACCAAATGAAAAAAGAAAGAAGTGAAAAGCATGGCTATGAGATACAGGGAACAGATATATGATTATGGAAATTACAGGGAAGTAAAAATGTTCCCTGTATTCTCACGCCCGAAGTCAAGCCATAGGAAGCCGAAGCACAAGCCGACCCGCAAGGTGCAGGAGCGCTTGAATCAGGTCAATGCTGTGAGATCACTTGCAAGACTCATAGCCGCTAATTTTACAAGCAATGATGTCAAAGGTGAGTTTACATTCTCACAGGCGAACTATCCCAAGAGCATCGAGCAGGCAAAGCGAGACATAGCTAACTTTTTCCGCAGGGTCAAGAGAGCAAGGGAAAAGGCAGGCATTACCGAAGAACTGAAGTACATATATGCTTTCGGGCAGGGAAGCACAGGAAACCGCATTCACTTTCATGTTATCATGTCGGGCGGTCTGTCTATCCAGCAGCTCGCAAAGATCTGGGGCAAGGGCTATGTAGACAAGGTCGCTCCATTGATGTTTGACGAGCAAGGTGTAACAGGCATTGCAAAGTATTTCGCTCAGCAGCAGTCAAAGATCGTTGACGAGTACGAAGACGAGCCTATGCTCGTTCCGGATCTCAAACCCAAGACTAAGCGCTGGGTATCTTCTCACAACTGCGTTAAGCCCGAGCCAAAGAACTACGACTATAAGCTCACCAAGAGAGACGTGAGCTACTATGCGCAGAACTCCGAGGACCTGCGCATATTTGAGAAACGATATCCCGAATACTTCTGCTCGGAGTGCAAGCCGTTCTGGAACGACGAGACCGGTGCGTACTACCTGCAAGTGTTCTTGTATAGAAAAGATTTCAAACCCGACATTTTTTCAGCCTCATATCAGTGAGGCGTTTTGAGTGTGCCAAAAAGGAGGTAAACAATGACAACCAAGCGACTGAAAAGCTATCGGTACCTTGCATCATCGCTCGAAGTCTGTAAGGACGACAAGCGGCGGAAGCAGCTGAGCAAGGAAATGAGCGAAATAACTAACTGGATACATAGTCTTGATGATCCTCTTGCTGTGAGAGTATTTGAAGAGCGTTATTTGTCTATGCTTAATGACCGTGATATCAGGGTTTGCCCGTGGAATAAGGTCGCTCGTAAGCTTCATTATTCGGAGAGCAGAGTCAAGCACATTCACAGTATTGTTATAAATGCGCAAAGATAGCACGCTGTAGCACTTTTTTTCTGTTATATTTTAAGCAAGAGCAGAAAAAACTAATACGAAAATTCAAAAACAGGTCGGTTCTGCTCAAGTCAGCAGTGCCGACTTTTTTATGTCGGAGGTGAGCAGCTTGAACGGAAAGAAGCGTGGGCGGAAATCGCTTTACGAGAAAAAGATACTTCTTAATAAAAAAAATATCAAAAGTATGTTCGAGCAGGGCGCAACCGAAAGACAGGTCATAAAATGGCTTGGTATTTCAGCTGATACATTCTACCGCTGGAAAAAACAATATTCTGAATTATCGGACATATGTAAAGAGGGCAAGCAGGAACTTATCTCAAAGCTGAGGGGAAAGCTTGTTGAAAGAGCTCTCGGTGGTTCATACACAGAGGAACGAACCACCACCAAGATAGTTGACGGTAAAGAACAGAAAGAAACGATCAAGATCACAAAGATGGTCCTTCCAGATGTCGCAGCCTTGAACCTATGTCTGAAGAACTACGACAAGGAGAACTGGGCGAACGATCCTCAGATGCTCGACATCAAGAAGGAAGAGAACGAGATCCGACGCAAGAAAGCCGAGGCTGATGACTGGTGACCAAACGAGAAGCATTTTATAAGTCAGACCTATGGGAAGGATTCCGGCTGTCACTGATTGAGCATCGGAAAACGCCTGACGGGTATATTTACTGCGAGCACTGCGGCAAGCCGATACTCAAAGACTATGACCTCATTGCTCACCATAAGATCGAGCTGACTGAGGCTAATGTCGATGATGTAAATATAGCGCTGAACCCTGATAACATTCAGCTCATTCACTTTAAGTGCCATAACAAGCATCACCATCGTTTCGGGTACCAAGGACAGAGAATGCCGCAGAAAGTATTCATCGTCTACGGTCCGCCTTGTGCAGGTAAAACCACATGGGTCAAAGACGTATCAACGTCCGAAGATCTGATCGTTGATATAGACAGACTATATGCAGCTGTCCGCTGTGAGAGCTGTGACAGCTACGAAAAGCCGAATGCAGTTAAGAACAATGTCTTTGCCATTCGTGACACGCTTCTCGATAACATCAAGACAAGGTACGGACGTTGGCAGAACGCTTATGTCATCGGTGGATTTCCGTTCGCCTTAGATCGTGAGCGAATGGAAGCAAGGCTGAATGCCTCGTCGATCTTCATAAACACACCGAAAGAGATCTGTCTTGAACGTGCAAAGCTTCGCCCGAGTGAGTGGGAGCGTTACGTTCTCGACTGGTTTTCTAAATATATCCCCCCCGGTCAAGTAACCACTTAGGCTTCTTGGGGACTGTGGTGGGGTACTGAATTCTGCGTGCAAAGGATTTTTCAAGTTTTTGAAAAAATCTGAGCCGAAAAAATCGAAAGGAAGGCGATCCTGCATGACG
>CAJGCM010000104.1 GCA_904501765.1 uncultured Clostridia bacterium
ATCTCCTGCGTTCTACCCTGGTTCCAATACTGAGTTCCGATATAGCCGCAGGTTCTTCTTGCGACGTTCATTTTAGCCTGGTCACGGTTCTTGCAGTTGGGGCATTCCCAAACAAGCTTTCCGTCCTCGTCCTTCTCAATCTGGATTTCTCCGTCGTAGCCGCATACCTGGCAATAGTCACTCTTGGTGTTAAGCTCTGCGTACATAATGTTGTCGTAGATAAACTTCATAACCGAGAGAACTGCCTCGATATTGTTCTGCATATCGGGAACCTCAACGTAGCTTATAGCTCCTCCGGGCGAGAGCGCCTGGAATTTAGCTTCCAGGGTAAGCTTATCGAATGCGTCGATAGGCTCTGTTACGTGTACGTGATAGGAATTTGTTATATAATTCTTATCGGTAACGCCCTCAACGATACCAAATCTCTTCTGAAGGCTCTTTGCAAACTTGTAGGTAGTGCTTTCAAGGGGTGTGCCGTAAAGAGAATAGTCAATATTCTCCGCAGCCTTCCACTTTGCCGTATACTCGTTGAGCTTCTTCATAATCTCAAGGCCGAGAGCCTCGCCCTCAGGCTCGGTGAGCTTCTTTCCGTTAAGGGAATATACGCACTCCCAAAGCCCTGCATAACCAAGAGAAATGGTTGAGTATCCGCCGTGGAGATATTTATCAATAGTTTCTCCCTTGGGAATTCTCGTAAGAGCGCCGTACTGCCAAAGAATGGGAGCCGCATCGGAGAGAGTGCCGGAAAGTCTTTCGTGTCTTGCCTGGAGCGCTCTGTGGCAAAGCTCCATTCTCTCGTCAAAGATGCTCCAGAATTTATCCATATCGCCTTCAGCAGAAAGACCGATATCAACAAGGTTTACAGTAACGACACCCTGGTTGAATCTTCCGTAATACTTAGCCTCTCCGTTTTCGTCAACGTAAGGTGTTAAGAAACTGCGGCAGCCCATGCAGGTGTAGCAGTGACCGTCACCGTTCTTGTCTACCTTATTCTTAAGCATTATCTTCTCGGAGATATAGTCGGGAACCATTCTCTTTGCCGTACACTGAGCGGCAAGAGTTGTAAGATAGTAGTATTTTGAATCGGGATGGATATTCTCCTCTTCAAGCACGTAAATAAGCTTCGGGAAGGCGGGAGTAATCCAGATTCCCTTCTCGTTCTTAACGCCTTTTATACGCTGAAGGAGAGTTTCCTCAATAATAACGGCGAGGTCTGCCTTCTCCTGCTCGTTCTTTGCTTCACCAAGATACATAAATATCGTAATGAAGGGAGCCTGACCGTTTGTTGTAAGAAGAGTAACTACCTGATACTGAATGCACTGAACGCCTCGACGGATTTCGTCACGGAGTCTTTCCTCGGTTATCTTGTTGATAGCCTCGTCGTCTGTAACGCCAACGCCTGCAAGCTCCTTTGTAACAGTCGCGCGGATTTTCTCACGGCTTATCTGAACGAAGGGGGCAAGGTGGGTCAAGCTTATAGACTGACCGCCGTACTGGTTAGATGCAACCTGGGCAATTATCTGGGTAGCTATATTACAAGCGGTGGAGAAGCTGTGGGGCTTCTCTATCATTGTTCCGCTGATAACGGTTCCGTTCTGGAGCATATCCTCAAGGTTTACAAGGTCGCAGTTGTGCATATGCTGCGCAAAGTAATCTGCGTCGTGGAAGTGGATTATTCCTTCCTCGTGCGCCTTAACTATATCCTCGGGAAGAAGAATTCTTCTGGTGATATCCTTGGAAATCTCGCCTGCCATATAGTCACGCTGAACGCTGTTTACGGTAGGATTCTTGTTGGAGTTTTC
Organism: uncultured Clostridia bacterium; assembly: GCA_904501765.1. Lineage (GTDB taxonomy): Bacteria > Bacillota > Clostridia > Oscillospirales > CAG-272 > UBA1740. Next base: position 1,803 of record CAJGCM010000104.1, read on the forward strand.
CTGCTTAACCTCTTCGTTATTGCACTCAATAAGAGAAAGTATCTGGTCATCGGTAGTGTTTGTTCTACGGATAAGGGCTCTTTTATATCTGTAAGTAATATAAGCTCTTGCAAGGATAAAGGCGCCCGAGCGCATAAGCTCGTTCTCAACGAGGTCCTGAACCTCCTCCACGCTAACAGCTCTCTCAAGCCTCTCGCAACGGGACTCAACCGTTGCCGCTATTTTCTTAATTTTACCGAGCGTTATTCTCTCGTCCTCATCAACCGCCTCGTTAGCCTTCATTATAGCGGCTGTAATTTTTTCACGGTCGAATATTTCCTCCGCTCCGTTTCTTTTAATAAGTTTCATTTTCTCATCTCCTCTGTCTGATGTCGAATTTCTTAAAAGTAAAATTCTGAACAGTTCCACCGTATACAGGCGTAAGGCTCACCAATATATAGCCCCGGAAGCGTCCACAGCAAGCCGACCGGCTGCCGCTATATCCTACAAGTCCCATAAGGGGCAAAAAAGCAGCCTGAAACCGAATATTATCCGGTAACATCCGCTCTCTTTAATCAAAGGCAAATAAGTGAAAAGGTTCAAAATGAATTTTTCGTGTTGCGTGATACTATTATACCATATATTGTGATTTTGTCAATAGAAAAATCAATATATTGTGTTTTTAGTCATTTTAGACAATAATTGCAAAGTCAAAAAACACACCCAAAAACAGTGATTATTACCCTTTTTTTCCTATTAATTCCAATACTTTTCCCGAGGGCGCTGAAAAACCGTGGCAGACTGATATATTCTTAGTCATTTTCGACAAAAAGCGAACGTTTTTTTCTCACTGTCAAAGCCTACCTCCTCTGCAAAATGCACAAAGCAAAAGCAACCTTGTCTTTATGGGGTTTTACCAATTTTAATATATAAAGGTCGAAAAAAGAAAAAACGCTCGGCCAGCACGTTTTTTCCGTGAGCTGACGAGCGCTTTTTATAACTTGATTAAAATATTTTTACCTCGTTCTTTACGGCGAAAATTTCCTTTTCTCCAACCTTGTGCTTTCCATTCTTGTGGAATACAGCCACCGTTCTTCCACCGGGAATTCTTATCGCCTGACATTCGAGGTCGTTTCTTAAAACCTCAACTGAGCTTTCCGAAAGCTCCTCCTCGCATACCATATATGCGTATGCTCCGTGAGCTTTGTCCGTGGGGATATAGAGAGTAAATACGTCACCCTCTATCGGATTATTGGTATTCGGGCGTGTATTTCTCCTGTATGAATATGCTCTGTGGTCGGTTTTGTATTTGAATTCGGTTTCTTCGTCTAAATTTCTGTAAAGAATACCACCGTATATAATTTCCTTGCCGTCTTTTTCTACCTTTACCGTATCGGTAGAGAGGCACTGATTTACGGTTGTATGCAAATCCCTTCCTTCCGAATCGGAAATTCCGCATCCGAGAAGCACCATACCGAATGGCAGCGCAAAGGCACTGACTGTGGAGGATACTCCGTAATCCTCGCCTCCTATGAAGCTTACGCCTATGTCCCCTATAACTCTGCCACCGTAACAGTCGGTGTTCACGGTGTGCCAGGTGAAATCTCCTTTGGCGACAAGCTCCTCGTCACTCTCCTCGGGGGTTGTCGTTCCGGGGATATAAGAATAATCCCAAAGCGGCGATATACCGACGTATTCGTTGCCGTAACGAACGAAGAAGGTGACCCTTCCGTAGGACATATTCACGGCAAGACCGTTCTCTTCGGTGCATATTTCCGCATTGAATATAGAAGGGTCGGAGCCCTTGAAGCTTAGATGCAAATTCGGGGTATGTAAGGTGAGAAACCTTGCGCAGTCGAAATATTTTACGCCGAGATATGGCTGTCTTCCCTGCTCCATACGCTGAAGCATATCAAGAACCTCTGCCCTCCTCGGCAGGTCTTTGTTTTTAAGCAAATCTCTTGCAGCTTCAATTATAGGGGTTATGGAAAGAGGGTTTCCTGCTCTGGTATATCCTCTTCCCGTAGCGCTTATATTGCAGGATGTGGCGCCTATCATATGTCTGGCTCCGTCCAAAAGATAACGGATTACATTTTCCTTGGCGTAGGTTGGAAACTCAAATTCTGTACCTGCCATAATAACCGAGAATTCCGCAAAGGAGGTGAGATAAAGAGTGCCGTAGGAAAAGGTGTAAAGCCGCCTTCCGTGCTGGAAGAAGCTGCCGTCGGGCTGAAGCCCTTCTTTGGCTCCATAGGTTTCCTCAGACAAGGCGTCCACCACCAGCCGAAGCTCCTCAGAGGAATTTATTACGCAGGCGTGATTTATGCTTATCGTGCAATAAGAAGCCAGATTTCCACCGGTGTGGTATGCGCTCTTTACCTTGATTATTTCATCTCTTACAAGAACGGAGCCGTTTTCAACTACTTTCAAAGCCCCTGCAAGCAAATCCTCGTCAAGAAAATCCTTAACGAAAAGGAGAGCTGAGGAAATCCTCTCGGGAATTCCGATTTCGTTCCACCACCAGTTGGGGTTAATGTATTCTCCACCGGCAAAGTCTCGAAGTATGCCCTTAATAAGCCTGAAGGCAGCTTCCCTCTCCTCACCGACGACGGTCTCCTGATAGACCGAAAGGGTATAGGCTATTGCCGCTGCCTCGGCAAGAGGCCAGGAGGAGCCGTTATTGTTAGTATAATCAATAAAGTTAAAACGCAGGGCACCCTCGCAGCAGCCGGGAACGGACATATTCTCCAGCTCCGCAGCTGAAGCAGCGCCTCTTATGGGGAAGAATTTACCGGAAATTTTCATTCGGTAATTTTCCATAACTCTTTCTCTTATAATATCCAAGGAATTTGTGGTTTCCATAAAAAGTCTCCTTTTTAGTTATATATAGAACCGCGCCTCGGCTCTCACTAAGCTCTGCTCTATCCTCTTTTGTAAGTATAGCACAGCAGAAAAAGAAAGGTCAATAGCAAAAGAGAAAAGATTTCGCCATATTGGAAAAATTCTTCCCTCTCGGCTCAATATCACGAAGCTCGCCCCGCTGCTATAAAAGAGCAGGAGAGCCGAAAAATTCGCAGCTCTCCTTTCTCCGGGTGTTAATTTTTCTTTACTGCCGCCAAGAGGGCGTGAGGCTCATTTGCGGTTATAAGAGATGCGCCCTTTTCAATACAGAGATTAACGTCCTCCTCATTATCTGCGCAGTACATATGCACGGGCATTCCCTTTGCCATATAGAAGGGCAAAAGCTCGGATTTTACAAGCCCCATATTAAGACCTATCTCGTCATAGTACTCGTATCCGCAGAACTCGCTCATCTGGAAATCCGGGTAACCCATTGTTCTGGCACTGTACTTTTCCTTAAGATAGCGGATGATTCTGCCATTGAAGCAATAGAACCAACAGGTATCGAAATAACCGTACTTTTTGAGGAGCGCTACGGTCAGGTCAACACATTCCTCGGTATATTCCTTGATTTCAACGCCAAGGCGAAGCTCCGGGCGTTTTTCCTTTACGAGAAGAAGAAGCTCCTCAAGGGTGGGAACCTTAACCTTGCCTCGGAATTCCTCACCGAACTTTTCCGAATAGCAGGGGTCAAGCTCCTGCGCCTCTGCAAGAGTCATGTCTCTAAGATGACGATTAACGCCTGCGGTTCGGTTGCCGTTTCCGTCATGCATAATAACGGGAACCTTATCGCTTGTGAGCCATATATCAAACTCAACCGCATCAACTCCAAGCTCTATTGCCGCCTCGAATGAGGGGAGAGTATTTTCGGGGTATTTTGCGCAATATCCTCTATGTCCTTCTGCAAGTATTCTTTCCATTTCAGTTATCTCCTTTATTTAGTGGGAAGCCAAGCCGCAATATCGCTCTTCCAATCCTTGCCTGCGGAGGCATAGTCCACAAGGCAGAAGGGCTTGCCTTCTTCGTCTTTAAATTCAAGCTTAAGCAGCTCGCCACAGTCGGGCGTGAGCTTTTTGGCAACGATTTTTCCCTCATCTTTAGCAAAGCTGAATACAGAATCTGCCGCCTTTGAGCGGGAGGAATCTGCCGCAAGAACTATGGGACCTCGCTCAAGGCAGATGTAATCGTCAAATTCCGGGCTATGGTAAATCTTCGTTGCCTTTGCAAAGTGCCAACCGTTCTCAGAACCTGTCATATCGGTATAAACGGTATCCTCAACCCAAGTCTGTGGGTAAATCTCTCTTATAGGCATATCGAAGCTTACGCAAATAATATTTTCCTTAGTGTAATCGGGACGGAACGTTATGAATCCATCCTTTATTTCATAATCGATATCGCACTCAACAAAGGGAATCTGCGCCCAGGCGGGAAATCTGAGCTTGAATACACCCTCGCTCACATTGTCGTATGTAAGCTTAATTTCCACATTTCCTTCAGCAGGATAGGCACCACTTACCAACACCTTAACAGAGCCGTTACCAAGCTTTACCGTGTCCTCTCCTCTATCGAAGAAAGAGAGAGTTATTCCATCCTTGCCGCAAAGCAGACGGTGAGCGGCGTAAATTCCGATTCCTACCGAGCCTATGCAAGCGCAGCAGCCGTAATAGCTTCCGTCTTCTAACATCTGGTTTCCGCCGACACCAATCCCACGTCTGCCGGGAGTCAGGGGGCTGTAACTGTCAAAGGGCATAAAGGAGGGTACGATTGTATCATAGGTAGGAGTACCTGCCCATTTCACCCACATCCAGTCGCTCTCGCTCTTCTCATAGTTTATAGCGCCAAGGTATGCGTTGTAAAAGCTCTTTTCTATCGCATCGGCAAAGCGGCGGTCTCCTGTGAGTCGGTAGAGGGTTGCACAATATTTCATCCAGGTAACCGTTACGCAGGTTTCCATCTCGCGCTTTCCTCTGTGGGCGGTCTGCGTGTATCTTGAGTGGTCAAGAAGCTCGTGGGTGCAGCCGAGAGAGCCGATAACGCTTACGTCGGACTCAAGAATGGCAAGTCCGTAATTTATAGCAGCGGTCTTATACTTCTCGATACCAGTTACTGAATAATAGGCAATAAGACCTTCAAAGCAGGAGGTCACCTCGTATGCCTTAGCGACTCCGTATTGATATGGCATAAGCTTGTTCTCGTAGGCTAACTCAAAGATATTGACACCCTCTGCTCCGCCGCACTCAACGATATAGGTAGAGAAGTCCAGGTATCTCTTCTCCCCCGTCAGCTTATATAGCCATACCATAGGCTCAAGAATAGAAGAGGAATTTACGCCAAACCAAGAGGAGGAGGCTCTCGTAATTTCAATCTTGCCCCGTCCTATGCGCTCTACTATATAATCTGCCGCAGCCTTAGTAAAAGCAATAATTTTCTCTTTCACACTCTCGTCCTTGCAAATATCGTAAAAATAAAGCATACCTAAGAGCACGTATTTTCTGCACCATATATCCCAGCCACAGAACTCTGCGCCTCTTTCGTAGGTGGAGACTCTGCCGTCTTCCTCTGCTACCGTCATCATATCAAGCACGGTTGCCAAGAGCGTGTTATAGAGCGACTCGCTCCTCGTATAATGATAAACGGATACCGCTCCTCGCATCATTTTGCCCCAATATTCGCCTCTCCAGGCGAGGGTGGGCGCATCGGGCTGAATTCTGAACTGATTTACAAACTGCCTCCAGAGCTTTTTGTCAAGAAGCTGCTCCTTTTGCAGAAATTCAGCCGCAGTACCGGCTACGCCGCCTATTTTTGAGTGGCTATGCGCTACGTAAAGCTCCTCAAAGCTATCCTCTTTTGCCAAAAATTCCATAACTATCTCCTATATTTCCCCGGTCAAGCCCAGATCGAAAATCAATCTTGATATAACGTATTTATCTCTTATATCTCTCGTTGCGGATATAACAGTCGGCAATATGCTGCCGTCAAGCCCTGCTTCATCCGGTGAGGTGGGGAGTCCTATTTTATTGTAAAACTCACGCATTTTGTCAAGGCTCGGCAAGCCCTCGATAACCGA
>CAJGCM010000105.1 GCA_904501765.1 uncultured Clostridia bacterium
GAAGAATAGACTACGAAGCAGGTCTTTGCAAAAGGAGCCTCTACCTTATAGACAAGGGTATATGGAATTTTAAGGGCATCACAAAAATTTACGACATTGAGGACTTCGACCGTGTCAGCCAAATGATGAAAAATCACTCCGAGGGATTCATAAAGGCAGCCTTCCGCATTAACCCTTGAAGCGGCAGAAATAAAGCTTCCGTGGCGTTTCACAAACGAAGTGCAAAGCGCTCGTTTCCGCCGCGGTATATATAAAACCGAAAAAGCGCAGAAGACTCTCTTGCCCCGCATGGGGAGAGCTTTCTGCGCTTTTTATTGAGTTTTTAGTGCTTTTGCTGTATTCGCGCTTTAAATCAGGCAGATTTTTTATCACGATGCGCCCGAATTAGTGCAACGAGCTTATCCAAGCTTAAAAAGGTTTTTGCGATTGATTTAATAGCCAACGCCTCGACTTATCAAATCCTCCCGTAAAGCCTATTAAGATACCTGAATTTTGACACGTCCACCGAGTTAAGCTGCTCCTCGGTTATTCTGTACTGCCAGTTATCCACCGCTGTGCCGGGTGTGTTCATTCTCGTGTCAGCGCCAAAAACAAATATATCCTGTATGGGGAAAATTACCGTGTCAGCATGACTTGCCATCATGGTTTTAATAATTCTCTCGCAGCCGAGGCTCCAGTCCTCCCTGTCGCAGTTGCAGTAGTCAAGCATTTTCTCACGCAAGGAGCCGTCCATCTCCCACACGTAGCCCAGGAGAGTGTTGTTATCGTGAGTTCCCGTGTAGGCAATAGAATTCTTTGGATAGTTATGCGGCAGGTGCCTTGAATTTTCTTCTCCAAGGAAGCCAAACTGGAAAACTCTCATTCCGGGGAAGCCACTGTACTTCACCAAGCTGTCAACCTGCGGTGTTATATCGCCTAAGTCCTCAGCTATAACGGTTTTGTCCCCCGCTATCTCCTTAATCTTATCAATAAACGCCCGTCCGGGTCCCTTTACCCAACGTCCCTCCTTGGCGCTCTTTGCGCCGTAGGGTATGCTCCAATAGGATTCAAGCCCTCTGAAATGGTCTATACGGACACCGTCAAAGAGGGTAAGCATATATTTCATTCGGCTCTCCCACCAGGAGTAGCCGTCTTTTTTCATTTCACGCCAGTTGTAAAGGGGATTGCCCCAAAGCTGACCGTCCTCCGAGAAATAATCGGGAGGCACACCCGCCACGCAAAGGGGGAAATTATCCTCTCCAAGCAAAAACTGCTCTCGGTTCGCATACACGTCTGCGCTGTCGTGCGCAACGTAAATCGGTATATCTCCGATTATTTTAACCCCTCGCTCGTTTGCGTAAGACTTTATCTCCATCCACTGGGTGAAGAACTCATACTGAACGAATTTCCAGAAGAAAAGCTCCTCCGCATCGGGGGTGAATATCTGCCATTCATACCAGGGCGTGTCATTATTTGCGCTCTTTAAAGCGAGAAATTCTGCCGCCGAGAGAAGATACGGATGTAAATCCAGAAATGCGTCTATTTCTCCTCTTTCAACCTCACCGACGCTTATAGCCGCCCGTCTTAACAAAGAGATTCTCTCTACCCTGAGCCTTTCGTATTCGCAAAGATACGGAGAGGCCTGGCGAGCAGAGTCTAACTCCTCCTTGCTTATAAGCCCTCTTGCAGCAAGGGTTGGCAAATCTATAAAATAAGGATTCGCACCGAAAGCCGAATAGGACTTATAAGGCGAATTACTTTCGTCTACCATGCAAAAGGGCAAAACCTGCCAATAGGTAAAGCCGCCCTTTTCGAGAAAGTCAATAAACGATTTTGCACCCTCTCCGAATGAACCTACCGAAAAATCTCCGAAAAGTGATGATACGTGCATAAGCACACCGCTTGCTCTATTCATATAAAGCTCCTATGCGCCGCTGATAGCGGCAAGTTTAATTCTTGTTATCAATTACGACAGTTTTAGTCGACTTTCATGCCCTCAATATGCAGGATGTCGGAGAGAAGCTCAAGCTTCGGTGTTATAAGCTGCCCTGCTCTCTAGTCAGGGTTAGTATACCCTCGCCCGATGCTATGAAATTAAAACCACACTCCGGGGATTGCCACCGTACGACAAGGATCCGCTGCCAATCGGGGACCTGCCTATTCCTCATATAAAATCAAGCTCCTAAGCCGAAAGGTTAAGCTTGCCCACATGGGCTGCCGTTTCACAAGCTCTGCCACAACTTGACGCATATATTTTTCAATTCAAGTCTTTTGGCAGCTGCCGCAGTCTGCCTGCACCCAAGCACGGTTAAGCAATCCCTCGTATAATAAGTGTGCCCGTGGCACATAAAATTACATTCTTTACTCCGAAAATCATGCTCTGTGCTCTGTATTAATTTTCTCCGCAAATCTTACAGTACACATAGCGTCAGGAGCGTATTCGTCTGCTCCTATGGCTTCCGCATACTCACGGTTCAGCACTGCGCCTCCCACTACGACCTTGCACCAAGGTGCTCCGGCGCGAAGAAGCTTTATGGTTTCCTCCATGGCAGGCACGGTAGTAGTCATTAAGGCGCTGAGTCCTACGAGGGGAGCGCGGCTTGCCACCACCTGCTCAAGAATCGCTTCAGGGGCAACGTCCTTTCCCATATCAATCACGGAGAATCCGTAATTTTCAAGAATAAGCTTTACAATATTCTTTCCTATATCGTGAATATCGCCCTTAACCGTAGCAATAACTACACAGCATTTATCCGTAGCTCTGCCGGCTGACATACAGCTCTTAATTACCTCAAAGGCAGCCTTTGCCGCCTCGGCGCTCATAAGAAGCTGAGGCAAATAAATTTTGTTTTTCTCAAATCCCTCTCCCACAATATCAAGGGCGGGAATTATATCCTTATTCACTACCTCAAGGGGGTCTTTATCCTTTATAATTTCCCTTGTAATAGCAGCCGCCTGCTCCCTTAAGCCCTTTACAACCGCTCTTTGAAGCTCGGACGCATACTGCTCCGAGGAGCTTTTCCTCTCCTTTTTATCGTCAGTCACCGAGGCAGCCACAGGCGCCTTGCTTGCAAATTCAATATAATCAGCCATATTTCCATCAAGCCCCGCCAAGGCACGATAGGAATAATAAGCCTTCATCATTTCATGGGAATAGGGATTCATAATAGCTGCGGAAAGCCCCTGCCCAAGTGCTAAAGTGAAAAATGCACCGTTTATCATATCTCTCTGCGGAAGACCAAACGATACGTTAGAAACGCCTAAGGAGGTGTGGCACCCAAGCTCTTCGCTTATCATTTTCACCGCCTTAAGAGTTTCTTTAGCGGCATTGACATCAGCGCTCACAGTAAGAGCTAACGGATCAAAAATTATATCCTTTTTATCTATACCGTATCTCTGTGCCTCTTTGAGAATTCTTTTGGCAATCTCTACACGCCCCTCGGCTTTATCCGGAATACCATTCTCGTCAAGGGTAAGAGCCACCACTACACCGCCATACTTTTTTGCAAGCGGAAATACCGACTCCATACTCTCGCGCTTTCCGTTTGCGGAATTTATAATAGCCTTGCCGTTGTATCTGCGAAGAGCGGCTTCCATAGCCACAGCATCGGAGGTGTCTATCTGTAATGGTAGGTTGATTACCGCTTGAAGCTCACAAACTACGCGCTGAAGCATAGAGGCCTCGTCTATTTCGGGCAAGCCTACGTTCACGTCGAGGATATGAGCGCCACACTCAGCCTGAGCAATTCCCTCTCCGAGTATATAATCTATATCCTCAGCCTTGATTGCCTCCTTGAATCTCTTCTTTCCCGTAGGATTTATCCGCTCTCCTATCAGCACCGGAGCCTCGCCAAAGGTCACCGCATGGGTATAAGAGGACACCCGGCTTATATTCTTTTTTACAATTGGCGTGGGGCTGATTTCAGAGCACGCCGCCACTGTCTTTCTGATATATTCGGGGGTTGTGCCACAGCAACCGCCAACGGCTCTCACTCCTGCGTGCACAAGCTCCGCTACCTCCGAGGCAAACTGCTCCGGCAGCACGTCATAAACCGTGCGCCCCTGTACAACTCTGGGCAATCCCGCATTAGGCTTAAGAATTACAGGCACTGACGCCGCCTCAAGATATTTTAAGGCAACCGAGGAAAGCGCCTTTGGACCGAGCGAGCAATTAACACCGATAGCATCAGCTCCCATGCCCTCAAGCATAGCAACCATAGCGTCAGGGTTCGCCCCTGTCATAAGCTTACCGTCTTCTCCGTAAGCGTTCGATACGAAAACAGGCAAATTCGAGTTTTCCTTGGCTGCAAGCAGCGCAGCCTTTGTTTCGTAGCTATCATTCATAGTTTCTATGAAGATAAGGTCCACACCGTGCTTTACTCCAAGCCTGACGGTTGCGGCAAATACCGAAACTGCCTCTTCAAAGTCGAAATCGCCATAAGGCTTCAGCAAACGTCCGGTCGGCCCTACGTCAAGAGCAATCCATTTGCTTTGGCCACCACCGCTCTCTTCCTTAGCTGCCCTTGCATTTGCTACTGCAGCTCCTATTATCTCATCCAGCTCAGCCTCGCTGAATTTTAGAGTGTTAGCACCAAAGGTATTTGTGTTTACAACGTTACACCCGGCTTCATAATATGAACGATGTATATCCTTTATAACCTCAGGGCGTGTAAGATTCCACACCTCAGGTAGCTGTCCCGACTCAAGGCCTCGCTTCTGAAGAAGCGTTCCCATACCACCGTCAAGATATAAAATATTATCCTTTAAGTACTTGCAAATATTCATATTTCACCTACTGTTAACTGTTATATTTCAGTTTAAGTGTGCTAAGCAGCAAAACCCCCGCATTATCCCAAAATGTCAGACAGATTGCTCATAATAGCCGCAGCTATATCGGGTTTATTCATCGAATACACGTGAACGTGTGATATTCCGTTTGCAAAAAGGTCTATTATCTGGTCGGTAGCATAGGCAATTCCCGCCTGCTTCATAGCAGCGGGGGACGAGCCGAATTTATCCACCAAGGACTTGAACCTTTGAGGCATAAACGAGCCGGAAAGCGAACTCACCCGCTCCACCTGGTTTCCGTTGGTGATTGGCATAATTCCCGGAATTACAGGGACTGTGATTCCCGCTTCTCTGATTTTATATAGGAAGCTATAAAGAAGGTTGTTATCAAAAAACATCTGGGTAGTCAAAAAATCACAGCCTGCATCAACCTTTTCCTTAAGATAGCGTATATCCTCTCTGCTGTCAGCGCTTTCCGGATGTATCTCCGGGTAGCAGGCGCCTCCTATGCAGAAATCCTCTCCCGACAGCTTAAGCTCTCTTACAAGATCCACCGCGTATCTGTAATCCCACAAGCTTCTGTCCTCGTTTGCACGCTCTCTGGGAATATCTCCTCGCAGCGCCATAATGTTCTGAATGCCCGCAGCCCTTATTTCCCGTATCCGCTCTCTCACTGTTTCTCTTGTTGAGGATACGCAGGTAAGGTGGGCAATGCTGGGCACTCCGTAAAGCTCCTTTATATTTTTCGCAATATCCAGAGTATATTTGCTCGTTCCACCGCCTGCACCGTAGGTTACACTCATAAACGAGGGCTTCAGTCTTGCTATTTCCTCTGTTGCCTCCTTTACCGTGTCAAAATTACTCTCGGTTTTAGGGGGAAACACCTCAAATGATATGGTAAGCTTGTCACTCTTAAGCAAATCATTGATTTTCATATTTCAACCTCCACTGTCCTTGCCGCAGGGCTTATTACGCTGCGGCTTTGCGTTCCTTTTAAAATCAAAAGTGAAAAGACGATGTAAAATTTATTTATCATTGCATTTCAGGAATAATTCTCTCGGGCTTGCAGCCGCAAATACGCCGCACACAACCACCACGGCGGCGAGGCAAATAGTTAACGGATTAAGGACGCTGAAGTCCCAAAGAAGAACTACTGTAAAAATTATTGCCCAAGCTGTGTAGGTAATGTTAAGCGCCATAGCCTTAGCGGCGCCAAGCTTCCCTATGGTTTTGTAGTAAAACAGGTAGGATACGGTTGCAAAAAGTCCTGCAAGAGCTATTGTGGGAAGAATCCAACCCGTGTCGGTTATTGCAATGTCTATAACGTATCCTAAGCCGCCTGTAATAGGAAGAATTACAGCGACGTAAATCAGCGCCGACACACTCTGCCTTATCTGCAAAACCTGCTCGTTTTTAATTTCGGGGTCCTTTAAGCATTTCGCCAATATTACAGCCTCAATCCCCCAGCCGAAGGCGCACATAAATGCGCCAAGTATTCCGAGCCACAGATTTCCTACCTCAACGGTGGGAGAGTAGCTCAGACCAAAAACTCCGAGCAGAGTAAAGAGCAGGAATATCCACTGATACCACCTTACTCTTTCCTTCAGGAATATAAACGCCAAAAGAGTTCCTATGGCAGGATATACGGCGCTGGCAACTGCGCCAATGGAGGCTCCGAGATAATTTACCGTAAGCACGTATCCCGTCATTCCCACAGGTCCCCCGATAGCAGAGGAAAGCGCTATCCATTTGAAGCTCTTGCCCTTGAGAACGGCGAGTACAGACTTAAATTCCCCCCTCACCGTGTTAAAAATAAGCATATAAAGCGCCGAGAATGCATCGTGCAAGAAGGTGGCTATAAAGGGAGCTAAAAGAACAAGCTGAGGCGTGGAATTAAAGAAAGTCATACCAAGAGCTATTCCAAGCACAACCGTTTCCAGCGCCCAGGCAACGCCGGCGAAAATGCCCGAAATCATAAGCTATCTCCCCCAAAGACAATTGTCGCGAGCTCCGACATATCGGAAATGACGAAATCGGCGTATGGCATAAGCCTCGCTCGCTTTTCCTCCGTGTTTCCTATACCCACAGCCCGAAGCCCTGCATTCCTTGCGAAAATCATATCCGTCATAGTATCGCCCACCATTAAGGCTTTGTCGGCTGTCGTACCCACAAATTTAAGAAAATCACGGGCACAGTATGGGTCGGGCTTTACGGGAAACTCTCCGTTGTCGGTATATACTCTGTCGAAAATCTCACTCACACCCAGGGCTTTGAGGCACCTTTCGGTAATTTCTTCGTTATCCGTTGTTACTACCGCAAGCATAACACCTCTTGCGGAAAGCTCCGAAAGCACGGATGCGAGCTTTGGCGAGGTGGGCTTTACCACCCCTGCATCTGCGCTGCAGGCATATGCTTCTTCAAGCTCTTCGGTTACCCTGTCTCTGTCGGCAGCAGCCCCGAATTTAAGGAGCAGCTCATACACGATACCGCCCATCTGCTCATAGGTGCCCTTGCATAGAACACCGTCCATATCCGCAACTCCGTTATGCACACCAAAGGCAGAGAGCGCCTCCTCCGAAAAGGCCGCAGGCATACCGTAAAGCTCCGCTATCCTTCCGATAGCCTCCCTCGATACCGCAACCCAAAAGGCATCGAAATCTATAAGCGTTCCGTCTTTATCGAAAATTATAGCCTCCGCTTTTATCATAACAAGACCTCTCCCGTACCACATATTTTCAGTTAGCAGGCTTTTAAAATTAATGCTTTCACATAAAGAGTAAGACACCAAAGCATTCTTCCGTTATCCCTCTGCCTCGCCTGCTTGTGATAAAAATTTTATCACATATCAAGTTGAATGTCAATATCGCTTTATATAGAGCTAACATTTCAACCCTTTCCATAAGTCCGGAAGTCTTGCCGAAAACA
>CAJGCM010000106.1 GCA_904501765.1 uncultured Clostridia bacterium
AGTTCTGTTTCTGTAGCATAGATACGACGACCGTTACGATCTCTTGCGAGGATCATTGTGCTGAGCATATCAGTTGTGATAAACATATCGGGTTTGCCTGTACCACGGTAATCTTTACGAGCTTTACGTAAAGCGTTAACCATAGCCTCAGCATAGATAAAGTTTTCGCCAAAGTACTGTTCAGCGTTATCACCCTGAAGTTCTTTAGCCATAGCTTCGAAGTCTACATCCTTATGAATTGTGTATAATTCATCATCTTTCCAGATCGGACGAACCTTATCGGGGAAGATCTTTTCGGGATCTTCATCGGGTCTTTCATCACCTAACAAAGTAGCAACAGCCAGAGTTTCTTTAAGATTCATCTGGTCGATGTTGTACTGGAACTGTACGTAATCGAAATCTTCGATATCTACTACATCATCACGATGTAATGCAGATGTAACGTATACAGTCTGAGGGTCTGTTGTACGTCTTACTAATTCGTAATTACCAGTAAGCTTCTTCTGGTTACCTTTCTGATAACCTTTAGCTTTCAAAGCGTCGATGTTACGAATATCTACGTGAGATGTACGAACACGACCATGTGGAATCTTCTGAGTTTTAGACATAATCGCGTTAACCCAGTCCATGTTATTAGTGATGAGTTCGGGTGTACGCGAGGGGTGAGCTTCAACATATTCAGGGAACATTGTTGTTACACTGCCGTTACCTGTCTGAGCAAAACCACTGATTTCGATATCGGCATGCTGAAGGTTGTTGTCAGCTGCGTAAATTGATATGGCCTCCTGAAGAGAGCCGCAGCCGCTTGATTTAGCAAGAGCTAAAATTTCAGCCTGATCTGAGTGAGTGAGTACGTTACCTCTCACTTCCTCTTCCTGGTCAAATAAATTGTGTTTCATAGATTCATTTCCTCCTTCTGATTTTTCATCATCGTCATCGGAATCGGCATCATCTCTAGCCAAACCGATTAATGCGTATACAACGTTCTGCTGTTCTTCAGTCAGCTCGTCGAATACTTCTTTAGCTGTTTTCTTTTTGGGTTTTTCCGCAGATTCTTTATCATTATCTGCGTGCTGTACTACTTCTTCACCTTCGGATTCGGTTATTTCTTCAGTTTCCTTATCCTCGGGTTCGGATTCGAGTTCAGGGTCTGTCTGTTCGTCGCTGTGATATAAGGAGAAGTCTTCACCTAAAGAGAGGATGATACCTTCTTCACTTAATTCATCACTGTGAGCCATGACAGATTCAATTTTTGCTCCAGGATTTGCTCCTGACATAACAAGACTGACTTCACGAATGCGTCCATGCATAACGTTTGGTCCCTGCTGTTCAAGCTGATTAGCATAAATAGACAGCTGTGTAATATCGCCGTGTTCGACGTAAATTCTAGCCGTCTTACCGAGTTCGGTGTCGTTAAATGCACCATAGGTGTAGACACCATCAGCTCGATTCTCAAGCAAGGCATGTCCGACAATACGATAAGGATCTTCGTGGTCGTGATTCCAAACGAGAGGAACAGTCAGTCCGTCACAATGCTTAAAAGCATCTTTTCGGATAATCCTGCCGTCGGAGCATTTGAGATCGTTTCTGGTCGCCCAGCCACAGAAATCGAATTTCTCCATTTTGAATTTTTTCCTCCTTTTTAGATTTTACACACCGTCTTGGTCCTCGATATCACTCGGGTCTGGATCTGCTGGCGCTGATAAATCCGCTGGAGCACTTAGGTTCCTATTACGTAATTCATCTGCATGCGGATCTGTAGACGGTTTCCAGCCCATTACTTGCCTAATCTCATTAGAGGTTGCAATCTCGTTCCTAGTTAATGTATCTGCAATCTTAGCAAGTTCGGATACAGGAACAAGTTTGAACGGATCTCTATAAGCGCAAATAGATTGGCCTTGTGACCTTGCGGTCTTCGTAAGAAACTTACGCTTAAATTCGTCAACAGGCACTGCTACAAGCGGTTCTATAGTTCGACTGAAATAGTTAGTCATGGTCTTCTCATCTGCCGTACCATCTAATATTGATTGTGTCAAACCTAACTGGCTAAAAAGCATGCTCGTTAAGTATTCGATCTGCTTCATTAGATTGTTTTCGACAGGACGATTCAACTGTGTAACATGCTCAGTACCGTCTATGTACGCAATACCGTATTTAGAGCCATTAAGTTGATCCTCTATATCTTTTCGGCGTTGTTCAGCCTGTTCACGACGAGTTGTAGATTTAACGGTATAAGGTAATTGGACAATGAGGTCTAATTTACCTGATCCGCTTTGCTCATCTATCGCGTCTAATATATTCAATTTTCTGATAAGACGCTGTAAAGTTGAGCTCTTTTCATTCATTACTGCATAAAATGGGTTTTCAAGTACAGCCACATTCTTCTTTTGAACCCATACGTCTTCACGTTGGCCAGTTAGATCATTGTATACTCGTACTTGAATCATTGTGGGTTTCCACTGCATGATTTTACCGGTTCTCATGGTGTAAATATCATATGAATCGGTAAGTTTAGGATTGTCAGACGTATCTATAGGCACTGCTGCTATGCATCCTTCATCCAACATTGACATAAACATGTCTTGTCTAAATGCCCTACCGGTTTGATCGATATTAGCTTCTACTGATAGGCATTCATTAAGGGTAGATGTGATAGTTTCTTCATACCTACCATTTTTATCGAGGCGGACATGTTCAATATCAATCGTAGCGGCGTCAGTTGCAAGTTTATTAATAACAGCAGTTATAATAGAACGTTCATTACCACCCGATAAACGGGTTCTATCCGGTCTACGGTAATACGACGTTCCGGTATCATAGCTGTAGAAAGTAGGGTCGCGGTTGTTTCTGAACGCATTGTAAGCGTTTTTAATTCGGTCCATTATCGCCATTTTGAATTTTTACCTCCTAGTAATTAACGTTCATCCTGACGAATGTACTTTAGTTGTTGTGGCTTATTCAAAAGCATCTCTGTTTAATTTATAAGCGATATAAGCATCCATCATAGCTGCAACAGCGTCGATCTTCTGCTCACGTCGTTTCTTATACAATTTCCTATTACCATTTGTATCTTCGAGAGTTATACAGTTACCCATAGCAAAAGACATAAGCTGTTCATCGAAGAGAAGTTTACTTTCTTCAGACAACATCTTAAGTTCGCCTAATGGTACGGATTCTGTTTTAACACCCTGAGGAACTTTCTCTAATCCATAAGCACCGTTTTCTTGCTGCCATCTCTGTACAAAATCTTTAGCATTATAAGGGTCGAAGCCGAAGCATCTTACGTCATAATCACAATCAATAATGTGCTGATCAAGATCGTCATAAACTTCCATCATGTCTAGGATTGTACCTTCTAAAACTATCAGACTACCTTCATTCATGAATTGATCGTATTTGATCCTCATAGCAGCAGGTAGTTTTCTTAGAGTTGACGAAGATATATAGTTCCTGGTTTTTATACCAAAACACCCATTCGGTAATGGGAACAAAAAAGTAAAAGCGCAAAAGTCGTCGCCCTGTGAAAGGTCGGCTCCTAAAGCGCATGGCATCTTCCAGTAGTCTCTCTTCCTGTGTGGGAGAGTTTCTTCATATGTAAAGTAATATGTGTAGCCCTCCATTGGCATACCGAAACGTTTTGCTAAAATATCATTCTTTGCTGCTGGAGCTTTCTCAGCTCTTTCAACGTCAAGTTGATATGTTTCATAACTAACGGTCTTACCAAGGTTAGGATTGGCTTTAACCCACATTTCGGGATCGCCAACCTCATCAAGAGAGTCTAATTTATACCACCAGATAGATGTGTGTGGACTAATGTAGTCACCCTTAAGGATGTCCATTAACTCCATTTTGATTGTATCACCACTACCATTACGCACAGTACCTTCAGAGCTAATAGCTAGAATGAGATAGTCGTTATTAACAGAGTCACTCTGCTCTTTAGCAGCACCTTGTTCGAGTGCGCCAATAACGTCTTCTCTAATATCGCCTGATAACCACTCATCAATGGTGGCAACCTTAACTCGGAGTCCCTGAAGTTTGTCAATACTCATTGGTCGAACCTCAAGAAGAGATCCAGTCATGAAGTTTTCAACACCCTTCTTAGTGGCTGCGAGTTTGCAGCGATTAGCTTTAGATCCTGTGGTGTTCTGGAGAGAACCTTCGGTTAAGAATTTCATAAGAGGTCCTCTAGCTCTGGTAATAGCGGTTCGAATCGGCGACATTACTTCATCGGCTTGACGCATTGTTGGGGCCGTAACGATCTGATGGGTCGTAGCAGTATCAATATTAAGGAAATAGTTCTGTATACATGATGCATACATTGACTTAGCAGCACCACGAGCTACTATTAAATACTGTTTATTGATCAGTCGCTTCTTAACTCTTTTAGTAACATAGCGACCACCTCGTCCATCAGGTGACGGTTCGTAAACGCTTCTATCAACGAAGTAATACCAGCCGAAAATTTGCTCGGCCCATAGTTTAAATGAGTCGAGTAGATGTAAATCGGAGCCATCTGTTAAAGTTAGCTCATTTTCACAATAAGCAATGAATCCATTAACCGCCTGGTCATCATAGTAAATGCCAGGGTTCTCTATGAGTTTGTCAATTCGATTCATCTCCAGTGAAATTTCGTTACATACTGGTATCTCGCCTCTCATTACGGCATCTCTAAACTGACCATAATATATGGGAGTAGCAGTATTTGATAATGCCATATTACTGTGTCTCCTTTGTTATGTGTAAATACGATTAAATAACGCCTTTTCCCTGTAATGCTCTAATCTTAAGAGCAATGTCGAGAGCAGCTGCGCCTATAACTACAACACTGCCTCCTACTTCAAGAGCTTTGGTGGCGAATTCTCGACCTTTAGCTCTTTTAGGATGCATTTCGGGAGCGAAGAGATCATTGTACTGACGCTCAAGATTAGCTCGGTTAATCTCTTCTCGCATCTGCTGATCGGTCATGTTTGACAGGTCCATTTTAACCCTCTTGGAAGGATGTCTTCGATCAACATTCTGCAACTCCCTAGTCATGTTTGCAGTGGAGTTACCAAGATCTTTGGTTCGAGAAATATCTTCCGTTACATAACGATCAGCATCAACATCGAGATATTCTCTTCCCTTTTTCTTGCTGGTTTTGTAATAGGCGCCTTTTTCGGCATCGAAGTCTTTATAATCTTTCCCTTTTGCATCTCGGGCATAGCGTTTCTTACCAGCATCGGTTAGAGTACCGTCGGGATTTTGGTATCGTCTAACGCCCCATTTTTGGCCCTTTTTGCCGTAATGGTAGAGCTCGTTAGTTTGTGTAACCATTTTGAATTTTCCTCCTAACTTTCAGACTTGTTACTGTCGGCAGTAGTAGTAAGTCTCCATTCGAGCTTCTTTATCTGTCTCTCAAGAGCTTCTAAATGTGCCGAGTTAACAGGAGGATCGAACGCTAGTTTTGTACTCTTCTTGACATAAGTCTTTGCTGATTCAAACAGTGGATCTTCTTCGGAAATGAAGTCTGTCCAGGATGAGGTTTCGTCTTCAATAGAGAAAACCTCTTCTGAACCAACACCTAGTTGATACAAGTCAAGGAATACCTCATTAATGTCCGATATGATCTCAGAATCGAATGAAGTGTATTCCTCGCCGAATCCAATAAACTCTTTGACCGATATAAGAATACTTTCCATATCGATTCTCCTTATTAATTAATTTTGATGTACTGTTTCATGCAGTAACCGTAAACGCTAACTTCCTTGGTTTTACCGTAGATTACAGAGTAGAAGTCATCAGTAGAGTCTTCTTCATCGATTTCTACTTCTTCGCCTTTGTTGATAACACAAAGAACTTCAGCCGATTTGTTAGCGTCTTCACGAATGTTCAGTTTTTCACAATTAACCACAACGCCAATTACAGCTTCGGGAGTTCCAGGTAATACCTCGGGGGGTTCGGGCTCGGGCTGAGTAGTCTGAGCTTCAGGAGCTGCGTTACCTGCGGTGTCTATTGTTTCGGTATTTTCCGAAATGTTCTGAACATTTTCGTCAGTTTCGGTTGATACTGTGTCGAGAACTTCAGGAGCCTCGGGAGCTTTTTCAGCAGGTTTGTTCTGCTTACTGTAATTGGTGTAATTTCTGTTACCCATTGGGATTCCTCCTTTTAATGTCTCCAAGGACATGTGTCGTTCCTACTCCGTTCTACAGGAGCAGTTATTAATAAACTTTCGTCACCATATGTTATGGCTTCGTGTGTCATGTGAGAAACGGTTATAAGATATTCGGGATCTAGTATGCGAGGGTTGCGGTTTATAATATCCGCTGCCGTTATAGGATTCATATGATGTACTAGAATACGATCATAAATCTCTCGGTCGAGAATACCTAAATCACAGCCTCCATCCCGCTCTATAACTTCGTCTCTCACGGATAACCATTCGTCAGATTTATAGAACATTTGGTTTAAATATCTGTCATAACCAAAAGTAGCTTCTCCGACAGAGCCATTTAAACGCAAATATCTATATCTCTCTTCAAAAGTGGGTAAAAGGATCAGCTCAGAATATGTTCTAATAATCATCCTGATCACCGTTTCCACTGTACGTACGGAAAGCATTGATAGCTTTCTCCATAAGTTCTTCACTGTGTTGTTGCGATCTCAACGCCTCCGTTTTTGCCTTCAAATTCTCATTTTCCAGCTGCAACTTTTCCTTCTCAAGCCTAGCCAGTGAAGTGCCAAGCTTTAAATAATGGGTTATTACCTGAGAGGAAGCAGTACCTTCAATTAACTGCTTCTTAGCTAGATCTGTAGCTAGAGATATGCAAAGATTCTCGTCTGCCTCAGGTGTCAAGCCAGGTCTCATAGCTTTCGGTTCGCTAGTAGAACTGGGTGTCTTAACTTTACCCATTGATACTGCCTCCTTTCGTAGTGTTTTTGTTAGTCTATAGGCTCGTTGATAGTGATAATTGATGTTTCATCAATATTTTGTGCGCTATCTTAAACTGTGTCAACAACCTTAACATCTTCCACCACTCACCAGTGCCAAAGCGAGAAGAGTGACTATGCTACCAATAATTAAACCGGCTATAAAACTCATTTTACCACCTCTTATTCAATAGGCTCGTTGATTGTGATAATGGAGTCGTCGCCAATATAATCAGCTTGAATTGCAAAATACACAGTCGAACTACCACTAAACCCACTTGCATTTAAAGTAAACTGTGAAAGGTTATCACCATCAAGAACACCCGACAATACTGAAATATTATCTTTTGTTATCCAGTTACCGGGCACACCACTGTTCACCCTCGCAAAGCTTGAATCAAAGAAAGCAATAGCACCGCCGCTACCGAATGTAATATTTTTAAGGTAAATCGTGTTGTTCTTTGTTTTGTCTATTTCAATATGACCTGTTACATAGTAAGTACCATTACCATTATAAATGCCACCGCTACCAATACGGGAGTTATCTGCCCAACCTTTACCGCCATTGAATATAGTTCCGTCTTTGTCGATAGATAATGGTATAACGTTGGTATAGTTTGCAGGTGCGGTTACATTTATTGGTACTTCGTAACTTTCGCCACGACCTACACGGATAACCTTTACAATCTTGTCGTTATAGTCAACCACAACTGCACTGACTGCGG
>CAJGCM010000107.1 GCA_904501765.1 uncultured Clostridia bacterium
ATGAAGCGTGATGTCGCTACTGTGGAAGAAGCTCTTACAAAAGCATTTGAGGAAATTGATGTCCGGGAGCTTTCAGGGTTGATTGATGCCCAGAAATACAGCCTTTTTGCAGGTGGGAAGAGAATAAGACCAATTATAGCCCTTGGAGTATGCCGTATGTTTGGCGGTAACGAGAAGAGCTGTCTGCCTTACCTTGCCGCCCTTGAAATGATTCATACCGCCTCCCTGATTCACGACGACCTTCCGTCTGTGGATAACGACGACCTTCGCCGAGGAAAGCCAACGAGCCATAAGGTATTCGGAGAAGCGGTAGCTTTACTTGCAGCAGACGGACTTTTTATTGACGCATTCCGTATGACCTCGGGCAATCCGCACCTGTCCGCCGAAGCGAATATGCAGGCGACGTTAGCCCTGTCAAGAGCAGCGGGTACGGGAGGGCTCGTAGGCGGAGAGTATATAGATGTAATGAATGAGAACAAATCCTCATCTCTTTCGCAGACAGAGCTTATGCACAGTATGAAAACAGGCGCTCTGATAAGATGCGCGGCAACACTCGGCGCAATTTCTGCGGGGGTCGGTATAAATGAATGCAGAATGAAAGACGTCATAACCTACGCAGATTCCATAGGACTTGCTTTTCAGATAATAGACGATATTCTTGATGCAACAGGCTCAGCCGAAAGTCTTGGTAAAACTCCCGGCAGCGACCTTAAGGAGGGGAAAACAACCTATCTTTCGTTCCTCTCGCAGCAAGAGGCATCAAAAGCGGCAGAGGAGCTTACCGTGAAAGCAAAAAGAGCCGTAGGACACTATGAAAAATCAGAGTATCTTACAGCTCTTGCCGACTACCTTCTTGGCAGAAGCGTATAGTAAGCTTAAATCATGCAAAATTGAAAAAATGCGCCGAAGTCTTTCTTTTGATTAAGCCAATCCGAATATAAACAAGATGAGAGGTACAGTCAGACAGGACAGAACGCTTGATACCAGAGCTATACTTGCTCCGGGGCGGCAGTCCTCGTCGATAGATTTCGGGAAAACTATCGTATTAAGACCGCAGGGCATGGAGAAGAGTAAAACAGCGGTTGCTAAAATTTCGCTGGGCGCAGATACAAGCTTCAGAATTCCGCCAACGGTAAAGGGGATTACAATAAGGCGAAGACAGGCGGTTGCGTAAGCTCCGCCATTTGTCAAAAGTGACTTAAGGTCAAAATCGGATATTACGATACCTGCGAGGAGCATGCTGACAGGAGCCATACAAGCGCTTAAGGAGTCAAAAACGGAATAAACCGTGTCGTGTATGGGAATTGAAATTAGCCCGACGGCTATTCCGAGCGCCATAGAAATAACTACCGGATTGAGAAGCTTTTTTAACGAAAGGCTTCTTTTTGTCAATATACAAAATCCGTAGGTGTAAATGTAAAGGGAGAATGGCAGCGAGAAGAGCATAGCGTTAGTAAGCCCGGTGCCGCCGAAAAGAGTTTCCGACATAGGATATCCCATATATCCGTTATTAGGTATTACGAGAGAGTATTCGTAAACACGCCTGCCGTACTTGTCTTTAGTCATAAGCTTTGACACGAAATACATAACCACGGCAAGGGTGGCGATAGTAGCAAAGGAGGTTATTATCAAAAGATAATTTTCGCTAATATAGGTTATTGTGCAGTTTTTTGCGAAAGTTTTGAAGATATTACAGGGCAGAAATACCCAAACCAAAAGTTTGGATAGAATTCCCGCATTCTCGGATTTTATTATTTTGCTCTTCGCCAAAACGTATCCTATAAGTGCGAAAAACAGAAGCTTTACTACTTGTATAAAAACCGTAAGCATTGAATTAACTCCGTCATTGTCTTGAAGATTATGTGTACGATAGAAAAAGAGCTCTGCCGATATAGCAAAGCTCTTTTTGGTGCCGGTAGTCGGGGTCGAACCGACACGGTATTGCTACCTTCGGATTTTGAGTCCGACGCGTCTGCCAATTCCACCATACCGGCAAATGGTATCAGGCTTCTGCCGTGACACGACAGTAAGTATAACACAAAAAAGTGAAAAAATCAATAGTTTTTTTAAAAAAGAAAAGGGCTTTTGAATTAAAAATAAAAAATTTCTATTGTAATTTGTGCGCATTTATAGTATAATTATAGCCAGAAGATTATGTGTAATTTTCGGAGGGCGCTGTGGGAGAGGTAGAATTTGATATTTTGAACCGTATAACCCTGTCGAATTTGTCGATAATCAGGGAGCGGGCAAAAGCTGTCAGAGAGTCGTGTATCAGTGAGCTTTCGGAGCTTGCGTACCTTGCAGCGGCGGAAGCGGTGAGAATAATTGGTGAAGGTGGGTCTTTGTTAGATGTTCTTTCACTTTTATCAGAGGAGCCAATCACCCTCGGCGCAGAGTCCGATTTGCCTTCCGATACGCTGCCTGCGGACATAGCGAGAATAAAAACCTTCTTTAAGCTTCTTGCGGCACAGGATAAGGTTATATTTACGGAGCTTTTCCTCGAAAGACTAAAAGCTCTCGGGGTAGATGCAACAGAGTCGCAGCTTCTTGAAGCTGCAGAGCCCGAGGAGGTCGTTACCTATGTTAAGGGCGCTCTTGCCGAGGAGGCTTATGACGTTTTCTCCCAGGATATGAAATATCCGAGAGTGGCGTATTCTGCCGATTTTAAACAGGCTTGTTCTGCTGTTAAGGAAGGGAAGGCGGGATATTGCATTCTTCCGATTTACGAAAAAGGAAGCTACCGTATACCAAGTATTAGCACTCAGCTTTTCGCCTTCGACCTGAAGATAGTTTCAGTCACCCCGGTTTTTGGTATGACGGGGGATGCAGACGTCACTTACGGGCTTGTGTCCTCAGGCTTTTCAGTTCCGAAGATTACCGAGGGGGACGACAGATATTTTGAAATACTCATTCCGGCCGGCGGGGAGCGACTTTTAGAGCTTTTTGTCGCCGCAGAGGAGCTTGAGATAGAGGTATACGGGGTAAATTCTCAAATTTATGAAGGTGAAGATGGAAAGGTGCGCTTTTATTCTGTCACCTTCAGAAAATCCGAGGGCAATTTTAGTGATTTTATCGCATATCTTATACTGTTTATGCCTGATTTTGTCCCCACTGGCTTATATTTAAATCTTGAATAATTTATACGAGGAGTCTATATGAAAAAGCATATTGAATACAAAACTAAGGGCACCTGCTCACGTATGGTTATAGTTGATGTTGAGGACGGTGTTATTACAGACTGTCAGTTTGTCGGAGGTTGTGCGGGAAATACCACAGGCGTGGCGAAGCTTGTTACAGGAATGAAGGCAGAAGACGCCATAGAAAAGCTCCGTGGAATAAAATGCGGCTTTAAAAGCACCTCCTGTCCCGACCAGCTGTCGGTAGCTCTCAGTGAGGCTCTTGCCGATTGATTTTTTAGAGTATACGAACACGAAACGTAAAAATAAACAAGAGAGGAAACGGTTATGAATTACAATTCGGAATTTGAAAGATGGCTTAATTCTTCGGCTCTTACAGAATCAGAGCGTGAGGAGCTTTTAGCGATAAAGGACAACGAGGAGCAGAAGGCTCTCAGATTTACAGCTCCTATGGATTTCGGAACTGCTGGGCTTCGCTCCACTATGTATATGGGCATCGGCTGTATGAACAGATTTACCGTGGCGCAGACGACCAGAGGAATTGCGGCTCTTATAAAAGCGGATAAGGGGGAGGACAGAGGCGTTGCGATTGCCTGCGACTCAAGAAACAATTCTGCGTCCTTTGCGAGGGTGAGTGCATCAATTCTTGCATCTGAAGGGATTAAGGTATATATATTCGACAGCTTAAGACCGACCCCCGAGCTTTCCTTTGCTGTAAGAGAGCTTGGAGCTCTTGCGGGAATTAATATAACCGCCTCCCACAACCCAAAAGAATATAACGGTTACAAAGCATACTGGGCTGACGGTGCGCAGATAAATCCGGAGCAGGCTGCAATAGTTTCCTGTGAAAGGTCTAAATTTGACGTTCTCGACACCCAGGGTATGGACTGCTACGAATGGGGAATTAATGAGGGAATTATAACTGTTCTCGGCGAGGATTTTGACGAAAAATATATACAGGCTGTGCTTGCAACCTCCGTATGTCCCGACGCTGTGTCGAAGGTTGCGGATTCTCTTAAGGTTGTATACACCCCCCTTCACGGCGCAGGATACAAGCTCGTTCCGGAAATTTTCAGACGCATAGGGCTTAAAAACCTGTATACCGTTGACTCACAAATGACGCCTGACGGTGATTTTCCTACCGTTAAAAAGCCTAACCCTGAGTACGCTGACGTATTTGTGGAAGGAATTGAAATAGCGAACAGAGTTGGCTCAGACCTCATAATTGCCACAGACCCCGATTCTGACAGAGTGGGAGTTATGGCTCGAGGAGGCGACGGCAAGTTCAGAAACATCAACGGAAACCAGATGGGCGCCCTTCTTCTTGACTACGTCATAAGCGAGAGAAGAAAAATAGGAAAGCTTTCTGACACCGCCTTCTGCGTAAAGAGCATAGTTTCCACCGATATGGCGTATAAAATAGCCGAAACTCAAGGAGTTAAGCTCTATGACGTCTATACAGGCTTCAAATTTATCGGTGAGGTTGTTAAAAGCTACGAGGAGCGTGGTGACGAGGGCTCATTCCTCCTTGGCTTTGAGGAAAGCTACGGCTATCTTCTCGGCTCCTATGCAAGAGATAAGGATGCGGTTGAAGCGTCTATGATGATTCTTGAAATGACAGCCTATTACAGAAGCCTCAATATGACTCTTATTGATGCTCTTGATAAGCTTTACGAAACATATGGCTACTATAGCGAAAAGATGGTTGACATCTATATGGAGGGGCTTGACGGTATAGAGCGCAGAAAGAGAATAATGGCAGCTCTGCGTGAAAATACCCCCGTGTCCTTCGGCGGATACAGGGTAAGCGAGGCGAGAGATTATCTCAGCGGCAAAATTCTCTATACCGAAAGCGGAAGGTGTGAGTCTACGGGACTTGCGCCCTCGGACGTTCTCTATTACGTTCTTGAAAACGGCGATAAGATTGTAGTGCGCCCCTCGGGAACAGAGCCTAAAATCAAAATATACGTGTTAGCTCACGGTGATTGCCCCGCAGAGCTTGATAAGAAAACAGAAGCTTATAAGGAAGACGCAAAACGTATAGCAGAGGCGTAAAGATTATTTTTGCGGCTATGACTTGATTAAGTATAACTTTGTCGAGCTGCGGCAAAGGGTTAAAAACGTAAGCAAACAAGCAATAAAGGATAGGGAGCCTTGCTCCTTCGGAAATTAAAGTGACAGATAAACAGAAGCATATAAGAAATTTCTCAATAATAGCGCATATTGACCACGGAAAATCCACCCTTGCGGACAGGATACTTGAAAAGACCAGAACTGTCGCCACAAGAGATATGGAGGAGCAGCTGCTTGACAATATGGACCTTGAGAGGGAAAGAGGTATTACTATTAAGGCAAGAGCCGTAAAGCTGAATTACGTAGCTAAAAACGGTGAGTCCTATGAGTTTAACCTTATAGATACCCCGGGTCACGTAGACTTCGGATACGAGGTTTCGCGTTCCTTAAAGGCATGTGAGGGTGCGCTCCTTGTTGTAGACGCTACTCAGGGAGTTGAGGCGCAGACTCTTGCCAACGCATATCTTGCTATCGACAATAATCTTGAGATTCTTCCCGTAATTAACAAAATCGACCTTGCAAGCGCCGATATCGATGGTACCCGCCGTGAGATTGAGGACGTAATAGGAATCCCTGCGGAGGATTGTCCTGCAATATCCGCAAAGAACGGATTGAATATCGAGGACGTTCTCGAAAAAATAATAACGGATATCCCGGCTCCCGAGGGCGACGTAAGCGCACCTCTTAAAGCGTTGGTGTTTGATTCTTACTATGACCCCTATCTCGGAGTTGTAGTTTATATAAGAGTGTTCGACGGAAGCCTTAAGGCTGGGGATAAGGTTCGTATGATGTCGGCAGGAGGGGAGTTTGAGGTCTGCGAGGTAGGATATATGCAGCCCTTCGGTCTTGGCAAGTGTGAGGAGCTTGTGGCGGGTGACGTTGGATACTTTACCGCCGCTATAAAGACTATCAGCGACACGAAGGTGGGAGACACCGTAACTATGGCAGAAGGTGGAGCCACAGAGCCTCTTGAAGGCTTCCGTGAGGTTCACCCAATGGTGTATTCGGGTATTTATCCCGCTGACGGCGCCAGATACGGGGATTTGCGTGAGGCGCTTGAGAAGCTTAGGTTGAACGATGCTGCTCTTGTTTTTGAGCCTGAAACCTCGGTTGCGCTGGGCTTTGGATTCCGTTGCGGCTTCTTGGGGCTTCTTCATATGGAGATAATAGAGGAGCGGCTTGAGAGGGAATTCAACCTTGACCTGATAACCACGGCTCCGTCGGTTATATACAAGGTAATGCTTCGCTCGGGTGAGGAAATACTTATAGACAATCCCTCTAAATTCCCATCACCCGACGAAATAGATACGGCATACGAGCCTATAATGAAGGCGTCTATAATAACTCCCACGGAGTATATAGGCGGCATAATGGAGCTTTGCCAGGACAGGCGCGGTGTGTTTATTGATATGAAATATCTTGATACCGAACGTGCTGAAATACACTACGAGCTGCCTCTTAATGAAATAATATATGATTTCTTTGATGCCCTGAAGAGCCGTTCAAAGGGCTATGCCTCCTTGGACTACGAGCTTAAAGACTATAAGGCGTCAAAGCTGGTTAAGCTTGATTTTATGCTTAACGGCGAGGTTGTAGACGCTCTTTCGTTTATAGTATTCGAGGAAAGAGCGTATACCAGAGCGAGAAAGATTGCGGAAAAGCTTAAAGAAAATATTCCGCGCCAGCTCTTTGAAATACCTATTCAGGCAGCCATCGGCTCTAAAATTATAGCCAGAGAAACCGTTAAGGCTATGAGAAAGGACGTACTTGCCAAGTGCTACGGCGGTGATATTACCCGTAAAAAGAAGCTGCTTGAAAAGCAGAAAGAGGGTAAAAAGAAGATGCGCAAGCTTGGTAGCGTAGAGGTTACGCCCGAGGCGTTTATGGCGGTACTTAAGCTTGACGATGGCAATTGAGAATAGAGGACTTTACGTTCATATTCCTTTCTGCAAAAGCAAATGCAAATACTGCGATTTTTGCTCGTCACCGAAATTTTTAGAGCAAAGGTCGCAGTATATATTTGCTCTCGGGAGGGAGCTGGAATTTTATTCACCCCATAAGACGGGAATTAACAGCATATTTTTTGGCGGTGGAACACCGTCCTTGCTTTCGGCGGAGGAGTTCGATTATATCTGTGGAAAAATAGACGAGAGCTTTGAGAGAGCTATTGATACAGAGTTCACAGTTGAGGTGAATCCAAAAACTCTTACCGAAGAAAAGCTTATATCGTATAAAAAGAACGGTGTTAACAGAATCAGCTTCGGAGTGCAAACGATTCACGAAAACGAACTGAAAAAGTTAGGCAGAATACACACCTTTGAAGATTTTGTTGCTTCGTATAACTTGGCGAGAAGCTTTGGGTTTGACAACATAAGTGTAGACCTTATGTACGGAATACCCGACCAAAGC
>CAJGCM010000108.1 GCA_904501765.1 uncultured Clostridia bacterium
CTTGCCTCTATTCCCACAACACTCTGGAAATCTCGCACCATCATTGGGAAGGGGTGAGGGCCTACTACCGAGCCTATGCAGTATATTGCGTCCTTATATTCTCTGCAATAGGCTGCAAACGCCGCGTCAACCGCTTCCTTCAAGGTTGCAAGTCCCTCCGTTACCTCTATAACCTTAGCACCGAGAATCTTCATTCTCGCTACGTTTGGTGCCTGTTTCTTTATATCAACAGACCCCATATATATATCACATTCAAGACCGAAATATGCAGCGGCAGTGGCAAGTGCTACGCCGTGCTGCCCTGCTCCAGTTTCGGCTATTACCTTTTTCTTGCCCATATATTTTGCAAGAAGCGCCTCACCCATACAGTGGTTAAGCTTATGGGCGCCCGTGTGGTTTAAATCCTCTCTTTTTACATAGAGCTGAACGCCTGTCCCTATCTTGCCCGAAAGTCTTTCAAGGTAGGATATTGGGGTCGGTCTTCCCTGAAATTCACGGCGTATTTTGCGAAGCTCTCCTATAAATTTCGAGGACTTACATATAGTGAAATATGCGTGAGTTATTTCCTCCATAGCACGGGCAAGCTCCGGGGAAACGTACGCTCCGCCGTATTTGCCGAAAAATCCGTTTTTATCGGGATAGTTTTTCAAGTAGGTATCAAAGTCAATATTGTTAAATTTCATTTTCATTTCCTCCGTTTTATAAGGCTTTTCATAAAAGCCGACTTTTATTCGCCACAAAGCCTGAAGCGGCTCCTATCATTCGGTGAAGCGCCGCCATCGCCTATCAAGTAACATCTCTCATCCTCCGACAGTTTTACTTTTTCAGCTCTGCCAAAAAACAAAAATCGCCCTTGACAGAATTATAGCTTCCGTCAAGGACGAATAATACAACTACTATCCGCGGTGCCACCTTGATTCACCGAGAAAAGCTCCTCGGCGCACTTTAAGGGTACTGACATACCCCGGGTAATTAACGCATACCAAGCGTCGCAGAATACTCGGAAAAATCCTTTGACTGCGCCCTCAGCGGTCCATTTGCAGGACAGGCTCTAACCCGACTCTCAGCACCACGGGCTCTCTGTATAGTCTTATCCTACTTTATCTCCGCATCAACGGTTTGTGATGGTAATATCATAACACCCGTGCGGGGTGGTTGTCAATAGTATTTTAAATTTTTTTGGTATTTTTTAAAGGACAATCGGTAAAAGGAATTATACCAGGGAGCTTTTATTAAGTATAACGCCGCTGACAGCTCCAAGCCCCACCGCAAAAAGTGCGCCCCCCGCAAGGCAGAGGAAGAGGTGTATGGCCGTTGAATTTAAGGGAGTTATCATAGAAACGGTCATAAACAAAAGCATTCCCGCACCGAGAGAGCCGCATATCGAAAGCCAGGTCCTCTGCTTTGCCGCGATGCTTACTATGACGAAAATAGATATGAATACGAGCATAAGGAAAATCTTTGCCAATATACACATAATTATATTGAAGACGGAGAATCCCACAAGCTCAAAGGAAAGCCCTGATATTGCGCCTCCGAGAAGGGTACCGATAAAATACCCGACAAGCATAAGCGCTCCGCACACAAAACCTGCGGCGGTTTTTGAGATTACGTAATCGCTCTTCCCCGGGCGTACGGTGAAAAGGTTCTTCGCATATCCGCATCTGAAATCCTCGGATATAAACAGACAAATAAATACGGCGGCGCCCATAAATACCATATTTATGTTACACATTGACATAACGTCCATGCCGCCACCCGCTGCTGCTCCCCCGTTATCCGTGGGAAGCGTGCCTATGAACTCCCACACACTCTCGGGGGCTTCTATTATAGTTATTTCACCTGTTTGCTGATTTACGGATTCCATACCGTCCATCATCGTCATCATTACGGTCATAAGAACGGGAACGAGGAGCGCACAGGCTACGACGATATAAAATACTTTTGACCTGAACATTCTTCTGAAATCAACCTTGAGCATACTTTTCATACGGCGCAAAAAGCCGTTATGCTCAAATTTCAAAGTCTTTTCCATATTATCTACCCTCCTTCATAAGGTCGATATAGTATTCTTCAAGCCCTATTTTGTCGGTCCTTATCTCATTTACGAGGCATTCATTCTCATAGAGGTAGGAAACTATCTCCTCGGGAGATTTCGCATCGTATATACGGATATACCCTGCCTCGTCCACCTCCACACGGTTGTATTTAGAGGAAAGAAGCCTTTTTGCGCACGCCATATCCTCTGCCTTAAGAGCAATATACACGCGGCAATCGGCATCAAGCTCCTCAGCAGTCATTTCCACTATCATTTTCCCGTGTCTGATTATTCCATAGTGGGTTGCCACCTTCTGAAGTTCACCGAGAAGGTGAGAGGAAACTATTATGCTTCTCTCCCCATCCTTTATTACGTCAAGGAAAACCTCTCGCATAATACGCATACCGTCAGCATCAAGACCGTTAAGAGGCTCGTCTAAAACCAAAAGAGTAGGATTGCCGAGGAGCGCCATAGCTATTCCTATTCTCTGCTTCATTCCGAGGGAGCAGTTTTTGTATTTATTTGAAGCGGCGCCTTCCATTCTCACAAGCTTCAGCGCCTTTACTACCTCCTCTTCGGCATTCGGGATTGAAAGATTTGCCGCCTGGAGCATCATATTATCCCAAACGGAGAGTCCGGGGAAGCAGCCCGGAGACTCTATCAGAACTCCTACTCTCGCTCTTACGTCCTTATCGGTATAATCCTTGCCGTAAAGGCGAACTGCGCCTCCGCTTATTGGAATCAGACCGCAAATCATTTTTTCGGTTGTGGATTTTCCAGAGCCGTTTTCCCCTATAAAGCCGTAAATTGCCCCCATAGGAACAGTCATATCAAGATTGCATACAGCCTGCTTAGCACCGAAATTCTTACACAGACCTCTTATTTCAACTGCATTCATTAAAGCTACCTCCAAAAATCAATAAACGTCGCTCTTCGTAAGTATCTTCGTTCCGAGGAAATTATAGAATACTGCCCAGAATACGGAAACGGCAATACAGATAAGTGTCGTCCATATATCGCTTACAAGACACGCATTAACCGACGAGCCGTACAAGAAGATATTAAGGAAGCCTGTCGGCAGAGAAAGATTTTCAACTATTGCCGCAGCCCCGATAATGAGTATTCCTGTTCCGAAGAAGAACGAGGACGCTATGGAAATACCGAAATACCTTCTGAATATCACGTTTAAAAAGGTATAAAGGCTTGCCCAGCCAAGGCTCATAATTATCTTTCCTAAAATGGCGAGAATAAGCGAGGGTACGTTTACGGAGGTTTCATATCCCGCAAGCAGACCGCCTATCGTTCCGCCGAAAAGATAGGTGATGCACATACACGCCATTGCAAAGGCGCATACAAGGCTTTTTGATATCATATAGTCCTGCTTTTTGGCGTGGGTTGTGAAAAGCTGCTTTACGTAGCCCGACTTATAATCGTGACCTATAAAAATAGACACCATAATTCCGCCGAATATAAATACCATATTCATATTGGCATAATCGGCTATTCCTTTTATTACGTAAAGTGGCTCCGACGCCGCTATTATCTGCCATACGTTGGAATAAAGAGGCTCCATTGTATTACCGCTCTGGTCGGGCATCATTGTCATTGCCGACACCATAGCCGGAATTATTGCGGCTATGGCAAGGAAGATGTAAAAGAGCGGAGTGTGGAAAAGGCGGTAAAAGTCAACTCCAAGCATTCCCTTTATTCTTTGGGTAAATGTTGGCGATTCAAATTTCAACTGACGCATATCCTTTATTCCTCCTTTTTGGACATAAGCTCGATATAGTATTCTTCAAGCCCTATCTTATTCTTTTTGATCTCACTTACCACGTGTCCACGCTTCATAAGGAAATCTACTACAGAGGCGGTATCCTCCACGTCGTAGATGCGAATGTATCCGTCTTCCTCCCTTACCGTGTCAAATTCCTCTCCCAAGGCTTCAAGAGCGCTACTCATATCCTTGGTTTTCAGAGAGGTGAACACACGGGCTCTGCTGTCCATCTGCTCAGCAGAAAGCTCCATAATCATACGCCCCTGCCTTATAATTCCGTAGTGGGTTGCTATCTTTTCAAGCTCACCCAAAATGTGAGAGGAAATTATAACGGTGCAGCCGTAATTCTTCGTTATATCGACTAAAATTTCACGCATTATACGCATACCGTCCGTATCAAGTCCGTTAATAGGCTCGTCAAGAATGAGCAAAGCGGGGTCGCCGAGGAGCGCCATAGCTATTCCTATTCTCTGCTTCATTCCGAGAGAACAGCTTTTGAATTTTATGTTTGCCGAATCCTCCATTCTGACAATCTTCAGGACTCTCATTATCTCCTCGTCAGGATTTTCAAGCCCAAGATTTATAGTTTGCATACGGAGATTCTGATAGACGCTTGATCCGGGGAAACAGCCCGCATTCTCTATCAATGCTCCAACACGCACTCTGACGCCCGGGTCGGTATAATCTCTTCCAAAAAGCTTTATTTCGCCCTCGTTTGGCACAAGATGCCCGCAAATAAGCTTTTCCGTTGTTGATTTACCGGAGCCGTTCTCTCCGATAAAGCCGTAAATTGCGCCAACGGGAACGGTCATATTCAAATGGTCCACGGCATACATACCGCGAAAGCTCTTCGATAAATTTCTTATTTCAACAGCATTCATTACCCATTCTCCTTCTTTTTCGTTTATTTTATAAAAGGCTCGGGAGAGGTGAAATTTAACCCCTCGCCTATACATCTCACTTTATTTTTCTCCCTTTGCGGCTGCAATGCGTGCTTCTGCCTCTTCGCGTCTTGCGTTCGCCTCAGCTATCTTTTCGTCGCGCCGACGCTGAAGAATGATTTTACGACGCTCGGGGTCACTCATAGCCTTTGCCTCTTCCCACTGAGCCCTTGATTCAGCCTTTGCTGCTTCAAAATTAGCACGGTCCACCTCGTGCTGAGCCTTTGCGCTCTCCTTCATATCTCTGAATGCGTTTTTAAAAAAGCTTATAATACCCATAATTTTTTCTCCCATACTATTTATTTTGTGATTTAATTATAGACTGCTTTTATTTTCGTTTTTTTAAGCTCTTTGCGTTTTATTAATTCAAATACTGCCGCCTCCCCGAAGCTCCCGACTTATTTCGTCGGATAATTCAATAATACGGGGAGCGTATTCCGCGCGCTTCTTTCGGTACAAATATTTTGACACGGGATATGCCGTACTCATAAGTACGCCTCCAATCGCCATAAGTATTGCAGCCGGCGCAAAGCCACCTTCAAGCACCCCGAGCAAAAGACAGAAGCCCCACCCGAACATAATAAAGCCGACAGCGCCCAAAGCCAACGCTTCAAGCTTTCCCGCTGACTGCACGTAAAAATTCAATCTGCGCAAAAGGTCAAGATTGCTTTCCGATGCGGGCAGGTATTTTTTTCTTATATTTTCAACCTCTTTATTTCTCGGAGCTGAATAGCTGTAACTGAAGCCGGTGTTGTTTTTCATAAATAGCTCTCGCCTCGCCTTTCCTTACTTACACCTTTATTATACGAGGGCGACTTTTACGTTATATTGAATAATTGTTAAAGAAATGTTATAAATACGAACTTTAAAGAAGCGGTGCGAAAATTCTTACTACCGAGCGCACAAGCCTTGCAAAAAGGTTGGTTTTTAGCTTGTCCTCGGTTATCTCTATGCATTTGTCAAGGGTTTCGTCTATATCCGCTTTTATATCCTTCACGCTTTTGCATTTATACATCCATATGCCGTTTTCAAAGTGATGCACGAGGCTTCTGTAATCAAGATTTATAGTGCCTATCATAGCATACTCGTCGTCTGATGCAATTATAGTAATAATACAGGCAACGCTGGTGGCGGCTGCAAGAATATAAAAATAAGGAACGAAATAGCAAAGCGCTACGACAATACCTACTATTGCGGCAACCTCAAATATAGTTATCATAAAGGCTATAATATATCTGACGGGAATGTAGCCGTATTCCCTTTCCACAATTTCTTTTCCGTTGTTGATTTCATAAGTCCTTTTCAAAATCTCGCTCCTTTCACAAAAATTCCCCTATTATTGTACTTTATTATAGTCCATACTTGTTTTCGTTGCGTTTATGAAATGTTTTAATTTTGTTAAGGGTAAACTTTTTGCATTAGGCCCCGATATAACAAAAGCGGCTGATACACCGAATTTTCAGGTGTATCAGCCGTTTTCGTCATTTGTTGGCTTTTATTTGGTTTTCTTGAAATAGTTTACAGAGTTATTATAGCATATATTTTCTACTATTTTTCCAACGAATTCAAGGTCATATGGATATTCGCCGTTTTCAAGAAGCGCACCGAGCTTAGAGCAGAGTATGCGTCTGAAATACTCGTGTCTTGTATAGGAAAGGAAGCTGCGGCTATCGGTTAACATTCCGACAAATTCGGATATAAGCCCCATTTGCATAAGCGTTTCCATCTGCCTCTGCATACCGTCCCTCTGGTCGTTGAACCACCAGCCGGAGCCAAACTGAATTTTGCCTCTGGTCTTCCCGTCCTGGAAGCAGTTCATAAGAGAGGCAAGAACCTCGTTATCCCTGGGGTTAAGGCAGTAAAGAATAGTTTTAGGAAGCTCGTCGTTTTCGTCAAGGGCGCTCATAAGAGCGGAAAGCTTCGGAGCAAAGGTTTCGTCGTTTATTGCATCAAAGCCTGTATCGGGTCCGAGAGCCTTGTAATTTCTTCTTGAATTGTTTCTCGATGCACCGATGTGATACTGCTGCACCCAGCCAAGCTCCTTATACACCCTTCCGAGGAATACGAGGAGAGTACCCTTGTACTTTTCCACCTCAAGCTTCGTCACAGGCTCACCGCTGATGCCCTTTCTGAATATCAGCTCGCACTCCTCATCGGTGGCGGGGGCGTATTCTACCGTATCAAGTCCGTGGTCAGCGCTGACACAGCCTACGCTGTCAAAGTAAAAGGCCCTTTCGAGAAGCGCTTTTTTTAAGAGAGCAAAGCTGCTTACCTCGTATCCGACAACGCCAGAGAGGGTTTTTACCCAAGGCGCAAAGGTTTCAAGCTCTACCTTAAGCGCTTTATCGGGACGGAACGAAGGAAGCACCGATACGGAGAAGCTCTCGTCCTCTGCGAGCAGAATATGATATTCAAGGGTATCGGCAGGGTCGTCTGTGGTGCAAAGAGCGGTAACGCCTGACATTTCTATAAGCTTTCTCGCCGTAAGGGTTTTAAGCATTTCCCCCGCACGACTGTAGATGCTTTCGGCTGTTTCGGGAGTGAGGATATCGTATATGCCGAAGAAGCGGCGAAGCTCAAGGTGAGTCCAAGCATATATAGGATTGCCTATTGCATAGGGCATAAGCTTCGCATATTCCATAAACTTTTCTTCGTCCGAACCGTCACCGGTAACATATTTTTCGCACACTCCGGCTTCACGCAAAAGACGCCATTTGTAATGGTCGCCTCCGAGCCATATTTCTGTAAGGCTTCTGTACTGCTTATCCTCGTATATTTCCTTTGGGTTAAGGTGACAGTGGAAATCGAAAATAGGCATTTTAGCCGCATA
>CAJGCM010000109.1 GCA_904501765.1 uncultured Clostridia bacterium
GGGTGACGATATGCGGTAGCAAGGCTTCCGATGCTGCGGAATTCTATCTGGTTGTGATATGCGTGATTTGATGCGGGATAAAGTCCTAACTCATATACAGACTGGCATCTCCACTGCGCCTCACCCTGCCAGGTGCTAAAAGCATAGTGAACCATAAATCTGTTTTTATCCCACCAGGGCGCATTTCCCTTGACGTTGATTCCCGAATAGGTAAAGGAGCTTACGTGCATAAGCTTTATAGGCTTATCCGATACGTTTGTAAGGGTACTTTCTGCAAAGATTGCGTTGTCGGTATTCGTTTCCTTGGTAAGAACCGAAACAGCGCCCGACTGATAATCGCACCTCTCCGTTCTCTCGCCGTCACCCTCACTTACTGTTGCTCTTGCACAGGGAGTCATAATGGGAAGAGCGTGAACACGGAACGTGTTAGGCTGACCCTCGTATTTATAATTTCCAAAAATAAGTTTTTCTCTGTTAAGCATCAAATGAACCTCCGAAACTTAGATAAGCTTAAGCAGCTCTTCGGAAAGAAGAGTGAATGCGCCAACCGCATAATCCTCCGAACCTTCCGCCTTAACAGGTCCCGGCCATCCTGCGACGCCCTGAACCCAACCAAGCTTTCCATCATCATTTATAGCTATATTGCTCATTCCCTCGTATGCCTTGATTACAACGGGGAGATACTTTTCCTTGTCAAGAAGCCCAAGGTTTATACCCTTTGCAAGAGCAAAGGAAATAAGCACGGTTGCACTGGTTTCGGGATTGCCGAAATCCTCGGGGTCTATAATGCTGCAGTTCCAGAATCCGTCGGGGCGCTGCCATTTGATAAGAGCCTCTGCCATATCGCAATATACCGTCTTATATTCGTCATAGTATTTAAGGTCGCGGGGCATAACCTCAAGACCTCTTGCAAGTCCCGCGATAACCCAGCCGTTTCCTCTGCCCCAGAATACCTTTTTGCCGTTCGGGGTAAGGATTACGAGGGGAAGGTAGTTTTCATCTCTGAACCACATATGCTCCACCTCGTCATAGCAGGTTCTGTTCACTCTGGAATCGGTGAAAAGACCGTGAACCTTCTCGAAGCAACGGGGCTCGTTATATTTTACGCCATACTTATGATAGAAGGGGAATGCCATATAAACCGTATCTACCCACCACCAATAATTGGTTCTGGGGTCGGCAAGACAAGCTTCCATTCCTGCCTTGATTTTCTCGTCAGTACCGCCACAGTCTGGAGCCGCCTCCATAATCTGAAGGTAGGTTTCTGCGCAAAGCTGGCAGTCGGCATTCTCGAAGGAGGGGTGCTTTCCTCTGTCAAGGCCCGCATAGTCCCAGCCCTTCCCGTTCTTGGAATAATCCCAGTTGTTGTCATTCGCCCATTTAACGGCAAAATCAAGATACTTTTTATCTCCGAGAATACGGTATGCAGAAATACAGCCAATAAAATAAGCTGCTCTCTTCCAGTGGCTGTCACCGGATTCGGGTCTTTCCTGCATCCAGAAATCGTTTACCTTTTTAACAAGGCTCTTAATGCTTTCTTTATTCATAAATATAGCTCCTTATTTAAATTTAATTTTGCTATTGCCTTATTGTAACATAGATAGCTTGTTTTTTCAATACTTTTATAAAATAAAAAGGGGCTGTCTCATTAAGAATTCAAGTAAATCAATGCAAAAATATGAAAAACACGGTCAGAATTATATTTTAGCGAATTCTTAATGAGAACAGAACCAGGGGCGAGGGGATTTAGAGCAGAAATTGTCGTTCTCCGACCCGAAGGTGTATATACATACACCGAGAGGAAGGAAACGGCAATAGAATAAAAAACTTTAACCTAAAGGCGGAAAACCGGGAGGTTTTCAACCTTATTTTCTACGGGTAACAAAAACAAAACAGAGGCGAAGTATTTTTCATACAACACCTCTGTTTTTTATTTGGTTCTGCCTAAATGCGACAGCCCCCTTGTTTTCCTCAATTCAATACTTAACGATAGGGGTCGCGATATTCGCTTTATAACAGCGCCGGCTTTGTTCGGTTACGCAAAAATCAGCATTCTGCCTCGCCACCGTCGCACTCCAGAAGGAGCTTTTCGCTGAGGGCGAGAATTTCGGGGGCGTATTTTTTCTTTCTTCCCTCAACAAGCGCCTTGTTTAAGGGGTAGTTAACAGCTGCGAGGGCAAGACCTACGACACCTATTATGATTCCGGGGATAAACATATCGCCAAGATTCAGCTTCTCGGCTATATCGGTCATAATAAGGCTCATACCGCAGCCCATTATTATAGCGCTTATAGAGCCGAATATGTAAGAGAAAACGTTTACCGGACGCTTTACCCTTTTGTCAAGCTCACGGAGCAAATCAAGCTCTCCTACCGTTTTCTCGGTGTACTGGGAGCGTATTTTCTGTACCATAAATTCTGTGTCTTGTCTGTTCATAATAAAATCTCACTTTCTTTGTGGCTTCTGCCTTTTTACGGGCTAATTATACCCCTTTTTTGTTATCGGTTGTTTTACGGAATGTTTATGTTTTGTTAATCTCGGAAAATTTTTAAAATTTTATCGAAAAAGCCATTTGAATTTTGAGCGCATATCATTTTACCTTTTCCCTATTTGCCCATATTTTCAACGCATTTTTTCGTTGGGTATTGACATACATTATCGTTAATGGTAAAATAAATCCGTGCAGAGCTGTGATAAAACACCGCCTTTATATTCTACACATACCGACGATAGGAGAATTTTTTATGCAGAGCAGATTCAGAAAGGTCAATCATTATTTGAAGCTGTTGGACGAATACCGTATTTCGGAGAAAAACGAAATAAAAAATATCAAAATATGTCCCTGCGGCTACAAAACCGACAACACTCCTCCACCTCCCTGTGATTTCAGGAGCTTTGGCGAAGGAGAGGTTTGGGGTCAAGGCTTCGATACCCACGCTTGGTTTCATATGAGCCACACGGTAAAACCGAAGGCGGGGCATACGGCAAGGCTGTATTTCCACACCGACAAGGGCGGCTGGGATGCGGATAACCCACAGTTTATTTGTTACATAAACGGTGAGATGCGTCAGGGTCTTGATATAAATCATACCTTCGTGAACGTGGATTGCGACAGGGAAATGGATATTTACCTTTACGCCTACGTTGGAACTATAAATAAATCCGCAAGGCTCTATGCCTACGAGGCTTACGTCTGCGACGAGGTAGACGGGCTTTGGTACGACCTTAAGGTTCCTTTTGATATGCTCTCTTACCTTGACGAGAACTCGAAGGAATATATGGAAATATTAAGCTATCTTTACTTTGCGGTATCAAAGCTTGATATGCTTCTCCCCGGCAACGCCGACTTCCTCGCCTCCGTAACACGGGCAAGGAAGTACCTCGAAGAGGAGTTTTACGGAAAGTACTGCTCCCCCTCCTCCCCGAAGACTGTATGTATCGGGCATACTCATATAGACTGCGCCTGGAAGTGGACTCTCCGCCAGACGAGAGAAAAGGTTCAGCGCTCCTTCTCCACTGTTCTTGAGCTTATGAACAGATATCCCGAATACAAGTTTATGTCCTCCCAAGCTCTCCTTTATAAGTACTTAAAGGAAGAGGCTCCCGAGGTTTATGAAAGAGTTAAGGAACGAATAAAGGAGGGAAGATGGGAGTGCGAGGGCGCTATGTGGGTTGAGGCAGACTGCAACCTCACCTCTGGCGAGAGCCTTGTGCGCCAAGTGCTTTACGGAAAGCGTTTCTTCAAAGAGGAGTTCGGTCTTGACCATAAAATTTTATGGCTCCCGGACGTATTCGGTTACTCGGCGGCTCTTCCCCAGATTTTGCGAAAGAGCGGAGTTGATTGGTTCGTCACCTCAAAGATAAGCTGGAACGACTCAAACACTATGCCTCACGACACCTTTATGTGGTACGGAATTGACGGAACTCCTATTCGCACTCATTTTCTTACCGCTAATGACAAAACCAGGGGCGCTGCGCCGAGATATGCAACCTACGTTGGATTTACACGTGCGCCTATGCTGACAGGCACCTACGACCGCTATAAAGATAAATACCTGAACGACGAGGCAATTCTTACCTTTGGCTATGGTGACGGTGGCGGCGGACCTACCGCCCGTGACCTTGAATATTTAAGAAGAGAGCGAAGAGGAATTCCGGGCGCTCCCACAGCAACAGTTGAATTCGCCACCGATTATCTTGACAGGCTCGGCAAAAAAATCGAAAACAATCCCCTTCTGCCCTCCTGGCGAGGAGAGCTTTATCTTGAGTTCCACAGAGGCACCTACACCAGCATATCGAAAAACAAGAGAAATAACAGAAAATCCGAATTTCTGTATATGAATGCGGAGCTTTATTCCTCTATAGCAAAGGCACTTGCGGGAGCACCCTACGGCAAAGCTGCATTACACTCAGGCTGGGAGGATATTCTAACCAACCAATTCCACGATATAATCCCCGGCTCCTCCATAAAAGAGGTTTACGACGATAGCGACCTCGACTATGCTAAAATCAAATCGATAGGAGAATCTGTCAGCACCGCCGCAAAGGCCGCCATAGCCGAGCGCATTTCCGAGGACTGCGGCTACGTCGTGTTCAACCCTAACTCATTCACCCGTGACCTGGTGGTTAAAATTGACGGAGTTAGCAAAATAGCTAAAGACGTACCAGCCAAAGGGTATGCCGCAATGTGTGATTTTGACGCTGACTCCGATATAGTTATCGAAGGAAGAGTTGTTGAAAACAGCGCTATCCGTGTAGAGTTTGACGAAAACTATCTCATAAAATCTATATTCTTCAAGGAAGCGGACAGAGAGGTAGTAAAATCGGGTGAGAGAGCTAATGAAATCCGTATATACCCCGATTTCCCCGACGAATACGACGCCTGGGAATGGCAGGAATATTCCAAGAACGGAAGTTATATAACACTTACCGAATTGTCAGAGGTAAGAGTTATAAAGGACGGTGTCAGGTGCGCCATTGAAATTGTCCGCCCCCATATGGAATCAACCATAACCCAAAGGATTTGGTTTACCAAGGGCAGCCCCGAAATTGATTTTGA
Source organism: uncultured Clostridia bacterium (assembly GCA_904501765.1). Lineage (GTDB taxonomy): Bacteria > Bacillota > Clostridia > Oscillospirales > CAG-272 > UBA1740. Next base: position 5,060 of record CAJGCM010000109.1, read on the forward strand.
CGTAGTTGCCGACTGGCACCAGCGCCATCAGATGGTAAAGGTAGCATTCCCGACAGATATAAATGCGGACAAAGCGACCTACGAGGTGCAATTCGGAACAGTTGAAAGACCTACTCACTTCAACACGAGCTGGGATAAGGCTAAATTTGAGGTGTGTGCGCAAAAATTTGCCGACCTTTCCGAGGGCAATTTTGGCGTTGGGCTTATGAACGACTGCAAGTACGGTCACGATATTCACGATGGCGTTATGATGCTTTCCCTCTTCAAGTCCCCCACCGAGCCGAACCCCGAGGCAGACCAGGGAATAATTGAGTTCACCTATGCTATCTGTCCTCACAGCGGCGCATTTAAGGACTCGGATATAAGGCAACGCGCCTATGTTCTCAACAACCCCGCCGATGCCATAAAGGCGACGGGTAAGAAGAGCTCCATACCCGAAAAATTCTCTTTCGTATGCTCCGACAAGGAAAACGTAATAATAGAAACGGTAAAGGAAGCGGAGGACTCAGAGGCAACCGTAATAAGACTTTACGAAAGCAGCAATACACGTACCCGTGTTACTTTAACTGTGGGATTCCCCGCCGACAAATGCTACCTCTGCAACCTTCTTGAGGAAGAAGAGGAGGAGCTTAAAATCGAATGCGGCAAGGTCACCCTTAACGTAAGAGCCTTCGATATAGTAACTCTCAAATTTATATAATTTATCGACTATCCCATAACGACCGAGCTCCAAAGGACGCCCGGTCGTTTTTTTGCTCTTCTGTGTTTAAAACTCCTTCACTTTGCAAATACTTACCTCAGGCGTCCGCAAAAGGTATAAAAGCGGCGAAAAGGAGGAAAACAATGAGCTTTAACCCATTTGAAGAAAGACCGAAGCCCCTGGAATCCACAATTATGGACTGGAATAAAATATTCGTCAAGCCCTATGACAAAAACCAGGTTAGCCCATACACTAAAACCAGATGTATTCTTATGAACGGAACGGAATATGAGGCGGTGTGGTGTAAGCACCATTTTAACAGGCACTATTCCGACGACGATGCAAGACGTACAGTTGCCCTTATGAGAAGAGGCGAGCAGCAACAGCAAAAGCTAATAGCCCTTCTTAAGCCTGCCGACGAGAGTATTCTCGAAACAACGATTTCCTACGAGCAGCTTGCAGTGGACCTGACGGCATTCCTCGCGAAGAGAGCCACCGACAAGAATTTAAAAAACGCCCTCGATTTTGCGCTCCTTGAAGACTTTGACCACCTTTACAGATACGCAAATCTTTTAGAATCGGATATGGGAATCCACGCTGAGCGTCTTGTGGGCTCATATACGGAAATTATGCCGGGCAGACCTACCATAGCTCACCACCGCCACCCTTACGATACGGTGAAGCCTGCGGCAAATCCCACCGCCGACCTTGTCACGAAAATGGACGTCGGCATAATAACTGCAGCAGAGCAGCAGACAATGAATTACTATATGAATATATCCGGCTTCTATAACAACACCATAGGGCGTGAAACCTATGCGGATATAGCTATGGTAGAGGAAGACCACGTTACCCAATACGGCTCCCTTATGGATACGAGGGCGACGGTCTTTGAAAATCTTTTGCTTCACGAATATACGGAATGCTATCTCTATTACTCTATGCACGAGGATGAGAGCGACGCCAATATAAAGAAAATCTGGGAGATGCTTTTAGAGCAGGAGATTTCGCACCTTCATACTGCCGCCGAGCTTCTTAAAAAATATGAAAAAAAGGAATGGCAGCAGGTTATACCGAACGGCACTCTTCCGAGCCTTCTTAAGCTTCACGAAAACAAGGAATACGTAAGAGATATCCTTGAGCGCACCGTTACCCTCACAGGTCAGAGGGAAAGCTATGCGGAGGTAAATTCCCTGCCTGACGACGCTGATTTCTTCAAATATCAGAAGGCGCTCAACAACCCACCCGAGGAGGAGCGAGGACACAAGGTTATCGTAAACCACATTGACCGCTTCGGCACAGATTACAGATTTCAGGAGGGAGAGCATCCCATAGAGGCGCTCCGCTCACGGAAAGAGGATAACTATACTCTGGGAAGAATAAAGAGCTGACAGAGTTTAAGAACGAGCCTTTTTAGTTCAGTATAACAGAATAAAAAACCGCCGAGGTATTGTTCTTGACAGTACCTCGGCGGTTTTATGTAAATTCGGGCATAGCCTCTAATGTACTCCGCCTTTTCTATATTGTTAGCCGTATAGGGCTCAAATTCATAAGGCCTTGAGAGATAGATTTTTTCTATAATTCAACGAATTCTTCTTAAATATGCTTAAGCAA
>CAJGCM010000110.1 GCA_904501765.1 uncultured Clostridia bacterium
TAGCTCTTGACAACGGAAGAGATACATATTCCGATATGCAAGCAAAACGGCTCGCCGCAGATATTGCCGCCGCAAGGGAAATGGGTTACGTTATTCTAATTTTTCAACACGCGGCTATATCCACAGGAAAGGCGGAGGACACCTCTGTCAAGGCTATTATAAATTATGACGGTGAAGAATACAATTTCTATGAAACAATAGGGTTCAATGCCGAGGGCGCCACAGCCGAGCTTTACCGCCTTATAACCGAAAACGCAGACGTTATAAAGGGAGTATATTCTGGACATTTGCATAGCGCGTTTTATACCGAAATCAAGGCTTCGTATATAGATGAAAATGGCAAAAAAGTTGACACGGTAATACCCCAAATATCTCTTGAAGCAAACGTTTACGGTGGTACGGGTCACGTTATGAAGATAGAGGTAAGATAAGACTCCGAGCCTGTTACAAAACAAAAAATCCGATTTTCCCGAGGATGTGAGAAAATCGGATTTTTTATTTTCATTCCGCTGAGCGAAATTCAGCGAAATATTATGAAATTTTAACAACCAATGCAGTTGGCGCCCCTGCCGCGCCTCGGGCAGGAAAAATTTTATAAGACAAGGCAAAACGAGAAAGGAGGGCGACGGTGTAGTTATCTACTCCGAGCCCTCCGAATCGATGTTTTAACGATGTATTATGAAATTTTTACGCCTGAGGGTTTATACGCCGGAATAGGAGGAAAATCCCCCGTCGATAGGAAGAACAACTCCGGTAATGAAGCTTGCTGCCTCGTTGTTCACAAGGAACAGAAGACCACCTGCCAGCTCCTCGCTCTCACCGAATCTGCCCATAGGAGTAGCCGCAAGAATTTTTCCTGTTCTTGCCGTTGGGGTTCCGTCCTCGTTGAACAGAAGCTTTGCGTTCTGCTTGGTCGAGAAGAAGCCGGGCGCTATTGCATTGACACGGATTCCAACCTTTGAGAAGTGAACCGCAAGCCACTGCGTGAAATTGGATATAGCCGCCTTTGCTCCCGAATATGCGGGAATTTTGGTAAGGGGGGTATAAGCGTTCATAGAGGAGATGTTTATAATATTGCAGCCCTCTCTGCCTACCATTTGCTTGGTGAAACTCTGCGTGGGAATCAAAGTGCCGAGGAAGTTAAGGTTGAACACGAATCCAACACCCGATGCCTCAAGGTCGAAGAAGCTCTTCGTTTCAGCGTCTATATCTCCAAGCTCAAAATATTCCTTATCTGTGGTTGCTCTCGGGTTATTTCCACCAGCTCCGTTTACAAGGAGGTCGCAGGGACCAAGCTCTGCAACAACCTTTTCGGCAACTGCATCGCATATAGATTTATCAAGCACGTTGCACTCGTAAGCCTTAGCAACTCCTCCCTCTGCTACTATTTCGTCAGCGAACTGCTTTGCAGATTCGACGTTGAGGTCAAGAAGAGCTACTTTTGCTCCCGCTCTTGCCAAAACTTTTGCAAAATAGCTACACAAAACTCCGCCGGCTCCCGTAACCACTGCAACCTTGCCTGTAAGATCGGTATTAAGTACATTCTTTTTCATTTTATATCCTTTCCAAAACTACCGATATTTTCCATACCGTCATAGCTTATTTCTTTGATTTTTTATATTTTATCCGTTTTTCTTTGCCTTTTCGCAGGCTTCAAATAGCCCGTTTATATAGGCTGCACCAAGGGCTCTGTCATAAAGTCCGTATCCCGGCTTTCCTACCTCGCCCCATATCATTCTTCCGTGGTCAGGCCTTACGTATCCGTCAAAGCCAGCATCGGTAAGAGCTTTTACTATTTCGTATACATCAAGGCTGCCGCAGGAGGAAAGATGCGCTCTCTCTTCAAAGGAGCCGTCCTCCATAATCTTCACGTTGCGTATGTGCATAAAGGCAATTCTGTCCATATTCGCATACTTGCGTACCATAGCCACAACGTCATTCGACTTTGCGCAGCCAAGGGAGCCTGTGCAAAGACAGAGGCTGTTTGCAGGGCTATCGTATATTGCTAAGAATCTATCAAGATTAGCCTCGTTGGTAATAATTCTGGGCAAACCGAAAATAGGATATGGCGGGTCGTCGGGATGTATTGCCATTCTTACTCCGCACTCCTCCGCTACGGGAATTACCTTTTTGAGGAACCTTTCAAGGTTTTTCCAAAGCCCCTCTTCGCCAAGCTCACCGTAAGCTCCGATAAGCTCTCTGACCTCACTCTGCGTATAGCTGGAATCCCAACCGGGAAGGTGAATATCGTCCTTCAGGGGGTCAAGGCCTCTCATCTGGTCCCAGTACATAACAAGACTCGTTGAGCCGTCGGGCGCTTTTTTGTCAAGCTGAGTTCTTGTCCAGTCAAAAACAGGCATAAAGTTATAGGTAACGCACCTTACACCGTGAGCGGCACATCTTCTTATATTCTCGCAGTAAACCTCAATAAGCTCGTCAACATTGTTACGACCGAGCTTTATATCCTCGTGAACGGGAATTGATTCAACAACGTCAAACACAAGGCCGTGAGATTTGCATTTTGCCGCAATATCAGCGATTGATTCATTGCTCCACACCTCGCCGGGCTTAACGTCGTAGACTGCCGAAACCACCGAGCGCATAGCGGGAATCTGAGAAATGTATTCAAGAGTTACAGGATCAGTGTCACCGTACCAACGAAAAGAAAGTTTCATTTAATAATTGCCCTCCCAATTAAAGCAAAATTTGCATAGAATGATATAGTGAACTACACATATTTTTACCGCTTCAGCCATATTTGAAGCGCTTATCATTTATATTATATCATAACAGTCGCCATTGTCAAGTTTCATATATTGTATAAATTGCTCTTTTGCTTTTGCATAAGTTGCCTATTTTCAGTAAAATGCTGTTTTCACTATTGATAAAAGCAAACGAGTATGGTAAAATAAGGCTATAAAGAATCTTTGCTTTAATAACAAAATTTATAAGGAGCGAACACATGTTACCGAACATTCCCGAAATTGATAATCCGAAAAAGTATTCCGATTTTAGGGTACCGAAGGAAAAGCTTGAATATGCGCTGGCTGAGGCTATCAAGAAAATTGATTTTGCACTCCCTACCTTTACCGATAAATTCCCTTCTCACGGAAGCACAGGCAACGTATATTCAGCTGTTGAAAATACAGAGGGCTGGAACACAGGCTTCTGGACCGGTATTCTCTGGCACGCATACCAGATGACCGGAGACGAAAAATACAAGAAGGTTGCTCTCGGTCATATCCCCTCCTTTTCGAAAAGGATAAAAGAAAAACTCGGCGTCGCTCACCACGATATGGGCTTCCTTTACACCCCCTCCTGCGTTGCTGCCTGGAAGCTTGAAGGCTGCGAGATGGCAAAAGAGGCTGCAATTCTTGCTGCTGACAATCTTATTTCAAGATACCACGAAAGGGGCGGATTTATTCAGGCTTGGGGAGAAATCGGCAAAAAAGACAATTTCCGCCTTATAGTTGACTGCCTTCTAAACATCCCCCTGCTCTACTGGGCATCCGAGGTTACCGGGGACAAAAAGTATGAGGAAATAGCTTATACTCATTTCAATACCACGATAGACCTATGCTGCCGCCCCGATGCATCTACCTATCACACATACTATTTTGATTACGACACCTGCAAACCCTTAAAGGGCGTTACTCTTCAGGGGCTTAACAACGACTCTGCCTGGGCAAGAGGTCAGACTTGGGGAATTTACGGTCCTCTTCTTACCTACATATATAAGAAGGACGAAAAGGCACTTTCCGTATTCAAGGCGACAACCAACTATTACCTTAACCATCTTCCTGAGGATTATATCGCATATTGGGATCTTACCTTCACCGACGGAGATGAGCCGAGGGATTCTTCCTCTAACGCTATCGCTCTTTGCGGTATGCTTGAGGGCATCAAATATATGGACAAGAACGACCCCTTGAGAGCTACTTACGTAAACGCTATTCACAGAATTATCAATGCGCTTATCGACAAATGCCTGACTAAGGATATACCCGAATCCAACGGACTTCTTCTTCACGCAACCTACGCAAAACCCCTCAACCGCTCTATTGACGAAATGAACATCTGGGGAGATTATTTCTACATGGAAGCGCTTCACAGAATGCTTGATCCGAACTGGGAGCTTTATTGGTAATAACACTACTGATACTACTAATACTACGTTTGTCAGGCGGTCTTCTGATATAGCCCGACAATATTGAAAGAGGTTAATATGATATTGAAAGAGGTTAATATGAACAAATACGATATTGCGGCTTTTGTCTGGCCCTCTTATACAGGCGACGAGCTGAGAAGCAGAATTTTCTGGCCGGAGGGAAACGGAGAGTGGCAGACGGTCAAGACGGCAGAGGCCAAATTCGAAGGTCACAACTGGCCGAGAAAGCCTCTTTGGGGCTACGTTAACGAGGCGGACCCAAAGGTTATGGAGATGCAGATAAGCGAGGCGACCCGACACGGTGTCAACGTATTTATTTACGACTGGTATTGGTATGACGGCAGGCCTTTTCTTGAAAACTGTCTTAACGACGGCTTCCTTAAGGCAAAAAATTGCAACGATATGAAGTTTTATATAATGTGGGCTAACCACGATGCCAATCACCTTTGGTCCAAGGAGCTTTCCGACACGGAATGCGGAAACGTGACTATCTGGCAGGGAGCTGTTGACAGAGAGGAGTTCAGGAAGCTTTCAAGGCGCCTTTGCGACAAATATTTCGGGCTTGAAAATTATTACAAAATCGACGGCTGCCCTGTGTTTATGATTTACGAGCTTTACAACCTTATCGACGGTATGGGCGGTGAGGACGGAGTTAAGGCGGCATTTGACGAATTCCGCGAATACGTGAAGAGCTGCGGTTTCCCTGACGTTCATATTCAGCTGGCGGGAAGAGGCTACGACGTTCCTGACCTCAGCGGCGTTGATGCAAGAAAGAACTGGGGCAAGGACTTCAAGGAGATTGCCGAGAAGCTTCAGGCGCAGAGCTTTACCAACTATCAGTTCTGCCACTTCACCGACATTGACAGAGACTATACAGAGATAATGGCGGACGTTAGGGATTATTGGAACAGAGTTGACGAAAACGTTTCCTTAACCTACTATCCTCATATATCCTGCGGCTGGGATAACAACCCCAGGTTTAAAGGCTTCCGCCCCGGCATCACTAAGAACAACACCCCGGAAAATTTTGAGCGGGCGCTGAGAGATGCTAAGGCTTATTCCGATGCCCACACTGACAGACCGCACCTTATCACGATTAACTCCTGGAACGAATGGACCGAAAGCTCATATCTTGAGCCTGACGATTTGTACGGATACGGCTATCTTGAGGCTATAAAGCGAGTTTTCCTTGATGAAGAGTGATACACGCCCTCTGGGCTAATGAATTTTGCGAGGCTCGATTTATGACAGACAAAAAGAATGTATACGTATATATATCAAGAGTTCCCGCAGTTCTGCCGAGAAAGGCGCTGTTCCCTCCGGAAAGACTCAGCGAAATTATGCGCTGCAAAAGCGACTCTCTGGGGCGGCAGAAATACCGTGCCTGGGAGCTTCTTGAAGAGGCATTCAGGCAGGTTTTCTCTAAAAATCTGACGGAGCTTGGTTTAAGAAAAAACGACACTGGTAAATGGGTAAGTGATAAGGGATTCTATTTTTCCATATCACACTGCGAGAGGCTTGTGGCGGTAGCCGTAAGCTCAGTACCTGTTGGAGTTGATATAGAAGAGGCGAGAGCTATTAAGGCGGGTTTTGAGAGAAAGAGCCTCACCGAAGAGGAGCTTTCGGAATTCGGCAGGCTTACAGAGGGAGAGCGAGATGCTTATCTGCTCCGCCGATGGACGGTTAAGGAGAGCATTTTCAAGCTCTCGAACGAGAGCATCTTCCGCCCGACGGGTATCAGCGGCGAGGGATTTTATACCGAAAGCCGAGAATTCGAGCTTGACGAGAGAAGATTTATAATCAGCGCTTCTGCGAATAGCCCTGCACCGATTATCTTCAATCTAAGCGATGCCCTTGAATAAAATTCACACTGATTTTTCAATAACAACCGAGGCAGAGATGCGCCAATTGCGCTCTCTGCCTTTTTTCTTTTTTCAAGAAAGCTATCTTTTTAAAGCCCCCTGAGCCTTGCGAAATCGGCTTTGCCGTCTGTGGCTTATTAGAGTTTTGTATAGAAAAAAGAAGAAGCAAAAAAATTCAATTTTTTTCGAGTTTTTTCGTGCCGGGCGGTTTTTGGTACAACGGCTATGGTATAATAAGAGTGGAGGTGCAAAAAAATGAACTCAAAGAAACATCTTATTATTTTGATTTTGCGCATACTTGAAACGGATAGCGACAGAGAAAATCCCATAACTCAGACTAAAATTGCCGAGGATATTTCGAAGCAATATCCCTGCGACAGAAAGACCGTTGGGAGAAATATTAAATTTTTGATTAATACAGGCTTCCCCATCGTTAAAACGTCAAAGGGATTTTATATGAGCAACAAGACGTTTACAAAAGACGAGGTAGCTTTCGTTTTAGAGCTTGTGCGGCACTCGGAGCTCAATGAGGAGGCAAAGATCGACTTATGCGACAGGCTCCTTAAAAGCCTCAGCAGATATTACGCAACATAAGATCTTTTAATAATACGTAAGGGAGAATTTGAGATATGTCATCCAGAGGAAATTGGGGAGATAGGTCCATAACATATTTACATACCGACGGTAAGCGCAGACACAAAAGCAGATGCGAGCATTATAACTATAAGAACAAAAAGTGCTTGCTTTCCGGGGAGAGGTGCTTCGGCTCGGCACACTGCGACAACTATAAAAGCTCACGCATAGAGCCTGTTGAAAAATACGAACACCATAAAGAACACGATATTGTTCCGATACCGGACGATTACTACTATCCACCGGAGCTTTTAAGCGTCGATCCGCTGAAGCCTATATGCGTCGATCCGCCGATGCATATTTATGTCGATCCGCCAGTATTTTTTAGAAGATCGTTGTTTCACGATATAATTCCGGGGCATTTTCCTCCTTTTGGCGAAAGGCTTGCGAGAAAAACAGTTTTAATAAGGACTGCTCTCGGAGTTTTCGTTGGAAGAGTTACGCAGGAGGATTACGGATTTATAATTACAGAGCTTGAATCGGGAGAGATTAAAAAATTTGAGCGTCGCACTGCTATAAGACGGCACACCTTTTACGTGCCTGACGATATTCGCGATGCAAAAGAGGAAAATTTAGAGAAAGCAAAGGAGCTTTGGGGATATGACTTCTAATAATACAAGAATTCTTGATTTTAAGGATTATGAGGATTTCGGCTACTCTGCGAGAGACGCTTACAGGTCAATAGGAAGAAGA
>CAJGCM010000111.1 GCA_904501765.1 uncultured Clostridia bacterium
ACGGATAACACCGCAGGTTTCGTCTGCCTGCTCAGGGGTTGCTGTAAGTCCTGTTCCGATTGCCCATACAGGCTCGTATGCGATAATAACGTTCTTAAGCTCCTCCTCGCTGATACCTGCAAGGTCAAGCTTTGTCTGCATAGCTACTACCTCGTTTGTGATTCCTGCAAGGCGCTCTTCCTTAACCTCGCCAAGGCAAAGAATAGGCTTAAGACCTGCTGCAAGAGCTGCCTTTGTTCTGAGGTTTACGGTCTCGTCGGTTTCACCAAAATACTGACGGCGCTCGGAATGACCGATAACCACGTATTCACAGCCTATCTCGTTAAGCATATCTGCAGAAACCTCGCCTGTATATGCGCCGCTCTTTGCAAAGTGCACGTTCTCTGCTCCGATATGAATATTTGTTCCCTTTGCCGCTTCAACAGCTACTGCAATATCTACGTAAGGAACGCAGAGCACGATGTCACACTTATCCATTCCCTTAACCATAGGAGCAAGCTCTACTATAAACTTGCGAGCCTCGGAGGGAGTCATATTCATCTTCCAGTTGCCTGCTATTACTGTTCTTCTCATAATTGTACGTCCTTTATAGTATAATAATCTATTTTTTACTGTTAAGCTTTACATAACACTTTCTCGGAGCATATCGCCCCGAGAAAGCAATTTTACTGTTTTTGATTATTTGTCCTGGAGGCAGGAAACACCGGGAAGGTCCTTACCTTCAAGGAACTCAAGAGATGCACCGCCACCTGTGGAAATGTGAGTAATCTTGGAAGCATATCCAAGCTGCTCGCATGCTGCCGCAGAATCACCGCCGCCTACTATGGTAATAGCGGAGCTTTCAGCAAGAGCCTCGGCAACTGCTATGGTACCCTTAGCAAGTGTGGGGTTCTCGAAAACGCCCATAGGTCCGTTCCATACAACTGTTTTAGCTGCAAGAACCGCATCTGCGAAGAGCTTTGCGGTTTTAGGACCGATATCAAGTCCTTCCTTATCAGCGGGAATAGCTGTGGAATCAACGTACTCAACGTCAATAGGAGCGTCGATAGGGTTGGGGAAAGCTGCAGCTGTCGCATTGTCAATAGGAAGAAGAAGCTTAACGCCGCACTCCTCTGCCTTCTTCATCATATCACGGCAGTAGTCAAGCTTTGTTTCGTCAAGAAGAGAGTTACCCACTCCGTATCCCTTTGCAGCGAGGAAGGTGAACGCCATACCGCCGCCTATGATAAGAGTGTCAACCTTTGTAAGAAGGTTATCAATAACGTTGAGCTTATCAGCAACCTTTGCGCCGCCAAGGATAGCAACGAAGGGTCTTTCGGGGTCAGCGAGAGCCTTACCCATTACGGAAAGCTCCTTCTGAATAAGGTAGCCACATACTGCGGGAACATAATCTGCAGCACCTGCTGTAGAAGCGTGCGCTCTGTGAGCAGAGCCGAAGGCATCGTTTACGAAGAGGTCAACGCCCTCAGTAAGAGCCTTTGCAAGCTCGGGGTTGTTCTTGGTTTCTCTTGCGTCAAATCTTGTGTTCTCAAGAAGCACTGCCTCGCCAGCCTTAAGAGCTGCGATTTTAGCCTTTGCATCCTCTCCTACAAGGTCCTCTGCGAAGGTTACAACCTCACCGCCGAGAAGCTCGTTAAGACGGTCTGCAACGGGCTTAAGAGTAAATTTCTTCTTATCATTTTTAAGAGCCTTTTCAAGGTAAGCTGCAGTTGCTGCCGCTCTCTCGCACTCGGGAAGAGCCTCAACTGCCTTCTTCTCCTTCTTATCAAGACCGAAGCCCTCTGTGAAAATAGCGTGGGGCTTACCCATATGAGAGCAAAGAATAACCTTTGCGCCGCCATCAAGAAGATACTTGATTGTGGGGAGAGCGCCTACTATTCTCTTATCGGAGGTGATAACTCCGTCCTTCATAGGCACGTTGAAGTCGCAACGGACAAGGACTGTTTTGCCGGCTACTTCTACATCTTCAATAGTCTTTTTGTTATAAGCTGCCATAATTTTTTCTCCTTTTAGAGTTAAATTTTTACATACGCATTTATAATAACACATTGTTTAAACTTAGTCAAGAAGAAATTGTTAAAAATAAAACAAATCATTAAAAATAAACAAAATTAAAACAAAATCCATAAAACCCTCGCTCGGCATTGACAAATACCGTATCAAATGTTAAAATTAGTGAGTAAAAAGCTTGTGCGCATCAACTCACCTGCTGAGCTGCGCACGCAGACTTCGGGGGGATTTTATGAATTTTGACGAAAATCAATTCAGGAGCAATATCGTAAAAATTTTTGACGAAAACGGCAAGGGGTATATGCTTGACGGAGAAAAAATCGAAAAATTCTTGCGCTTGACGGATATTATGCTCACCGAAAATGAAAAATACAATCTGACGGCGATAAAGGAGCCTGACAAGATTATACTTAACCACTATGTTGACTGCGCATTTATTGCAGAAAAGATTGAGGGAGGCAAGTACGTTGCAGACGTAGGCTGCGGCGCAGGCTTTCCGACTCTCCCTATTGCTATATTCCGCCCTGACGTTCGCATACTCGGTATAGATTCTACCGCAAAGCGAACTAATTACGTAAGTATGGCGGCAAGGGAGCTTGGACTCACGAACGTCACGACCCTTACTGCGAGAGCGGAAGATGCGGCAAAGAGCCCCGATTTGAGAGAAAAATTCGATTACACTGTGGCAAGAGCGGTGGCGGCTATGCCTGTGCTTTGCGAGCTTTGTATTCCACTAACCAAGCTCGGCGGTAAATTCATTGCAATGAAGGGCAAGAACGCAGCCTGCGAGCTTGAAGAGGCAAAGCGAGCTATTCCCACTCTCGGCGGAAGACTTCTCTGCTCCGAGGAGGTTACACTGAAGCTTGGCGCAGAGGAGGCATCCCACCCTTTGATTATCATAGGCAAGGTGACAAAAACCCCCTCGGCCTATCCCAGACCTTACGCAAAGATTGTCAAAGCTCCTCTTTGACGGAAACGAAGAAACCTGCGATTTTCAACACCAACCTTTATGGTTAATAGATAGGAAAGCAGAGGCGTTGTACTTTTTATACAATGCCCTGTTTTTTATTGCTTCTGCCTAAATGCGACAGCCCTTTTTATTCGGTTATTACGAAGCACAAAAGCCACTCACCGCTCCTTATGACTGAATGTCCTTTTCAGTTTATTTTACGCAAATTCCGCAGTTTGACATATTGTGATAGGATGCGCATAGAATATAGGTTAAAATATGGTATAGAAAAAATCGGGCGGCTTTTTTAGCCAAAAAGGAGCTTATTTATGAATATGTTTGATGAGGCGCGCTCTATCGCAGGAATGGTGCAAATGAGGGGAATGACCCAGGAGAAATTAGGAGAGGTGCTTGGGGTCAGCCAATCCTATATCGCTAACAAGCTGCGGCTTTTGCGCTTTGACGAGGACGCCCAAGAGAAGATTATAAGATACGGTTTATCAGAGCGACACGCAAGGGCGCTTCTGCGTCTTCCCGCCGACAGGTGGAGCGTGGCAATAGAAAGAATACACACGGGTAAAATGAGCGTTGCCGAAAGCGAAATACTTATAGACTGCTTACTTGAGGAATTGGAAATTGAGGAAATCGGCGAGGGGGAAAATTATGCGGATAAGGTTATCCGATTTGAGCGGAGCCTTGACAAATCCTTGAAGAATTTAAGGCTCTTTGGAATCCCCGCCAGAGCGTTTTACGAAAAGGAACAGGAAAGACTTTTGATAAAAATTGAGGTAGGATAGGCGCTCGACCTATCCTACCTTTTCATTCGCAACTAATTATAATTAAGCGCAACACTTTAAATATGACGAATTACATCATTCCCAAAAACACCTTGGAGCAAAATGCCATTTATAAGCAGGGTAACGAGCTAAGAATCCTCGCATTTCTTAGCACGGATGTGCCTCTGTCATATCAAAAAGTGTCATTACGTTATCAAAATCGGGAGCTTCTGTTCCCTCTTCCAAACAGGCGGCGCTACCAAATGCCACCGCAAACCGCAAACAATCGGACAGGGGCAACCCCCGCTTTGAGGCGAAGATGAAGCCTCCGATTCCGCTATCCCCGGCGCCTATGGTTGAAATTGCTTCAATCTCTGGCGCTCCCACCGTATACTTGCCTTCGGGCGACGCTAATGCCGCCCCTTTATCTCCCAAGGAAACAATTACGTTTTCGACTCCCATGTGCCGTAGCCTCTCGGCAAAAGATGCGGCTTCTTTAAGGTCCTTTGGGACGCTGCCTGAATAGGCGGCTATCTCTTCCTCATTTGGTTTGATAAGATAGGGCTTTGCCGCCGCTATATCGCTAAGGGAGAAGGAACGTGAATCAAGAACGGTTTTAACACCGCAAAGTCTTGCCGCCTCCAGAAGCTCTATTCCGTCAGAAACCGACACGCCCTCGGGCAAAGAGCCTGTTAAGGTAAGAAAATCCCCGGGTGCAAGTCTTTCAAGAAGCTCCCTTTTCAATTCAAGGAAGGTTTCCCTCGGAACAGGCGCACCGCCGAAGCTTATACGGGTTTCCACGCCTCCGGGCTCGTGAACGGTAATATTCTCACGAACTCTGCCAAAGATAGGTATTATACGGTGGCAAATGCCCTTATCCGACATCTCTTTTATGAATTCGGAGGAGTTTTCATTGCCTAAAACAACGTAGGCAATATTTGACACGCCTGCGGCAGTTAATGCTTTTGATACGTTTAGCCCCTTACCGCCTGCGCATTTGTTATCTATGCGCACAAAATTTTCACGCCCTCGGCATAAGCTTTCCACAGAGCAATGGATATCGTACGCAGGATTTAACGTTAACGTATAAATCTTCATAATTCCCCCCTGAATAAAAAGCTGCCGCATCGAGAAGAATTCGCCAATTGTGCAATTATAATTATTTGCACCCATCGTTGGATACTGTCGAATTCTTGATGCGGCAGTCCTTTTTAGTTAAGGCTGCTCGACTGAAGCACGCCTTTATTCAAGAATAACTTTGGTAATGCCAAGGTCGCTGTTTCCGAGAAGCTTTATAATATTGACAAGAAGGTCTAATTCCTCCTCGGGAATCTTCACGAAATTGAGAACGACCGTGGTGCTGTCCGCAATAGCGGCTTTGACCTTTATGTAGATATGCTCCTTGTGATAGTACGCCAAGGCGGCAGATATAAGCTCGTGTATCCTTGATGTCACGTTTGGGTCTATCGGTCTGCGGAACATAAGGCGGACAAGCTTTGAGGTGTAGTTATATTCGGGCGAGGGCTGAGTTGAGGGAACAAAGGGCGCATCCTGCGTCTTCTTGGCTGTGGGCGCATCGGAAGCCACCGACTCCTGCTTTACCGCAGGCTCATTTGCAAGTCCGAGCAATCCGTTTGCCTTAGCTTTAGCCTCAGCTTCCATTCTCTCCCTTGCTTCTCTTGCCCGTCTTTCTCTTTCCTCTCGGTCAAGAGCCTTATATCTTGCCTCTTCTTCTATCCTTGCCCTTTCACGAAGGACTCTTTCCTCTTCGGCAGCCTTCATCTCAGCTTCAAGGCGCATAGCCTCGGCAAGGTCTTCCGCTTCTCTTCTCGCCGCATCTCTTTGTTCAAGCTCCTTTATACGGCGCTCATTTTCAAGCTGCGCTTGACGTGCGGCCTCGGCGAAGAGAATCTTCTCCCTCTCACGGGCTCTTTCCTCTATTTCAAGTCGGCGGCGAAGCTCTGCCTCGGCAACCTTTGCTTCCTCTGCAAGTCTTCTGCTCTCCTCCGCCCGTCTTGCCTCCTCGACAAGGCGCTGATTTTCAAGACGAAGCTCCTCGGCTTCCTTAAGAAGTCGTGCGACAAGCTCGGAATCAGAGTCACGGTGGGGCATAGCTTTTCTTTCCTCTGTCACGAAAGCCTCTTCGTCAGGGTTATATTCCGCCTGCTCGGTAATGCCCTCTTCCTTGTATTCTTCCTCTATAACCTCGTCCTCGTCTTTGAGAACTGTGTCAGAATCGGTGTCGTCTACGTCCTGGGTAAAGTAAGACGCGGGGGTGCTGTTAACAGTCAGCTCAAGTCCCGGCAAATCCATCGATTCAAATTCCTCTGTTTCTTCTTCGACCGGGTCGTCAGTAATTCCGGCAGCCGCTCTCGCTATTCTCATAGCCTCGTCAAACTCCGGATTAGCGGCTGGGGCGGAGGTGTTGTAGGTATCCTCTGCCTCGGAGCTTACGGAGGCTCCGCATTTTGCGAGAATTTCAAGAAGCTTGTCCGAAACCTCGGAAGAATGTATTTCAGCTGCCGTATCTTTTGCGCTCACATCGGAAGGTGCAAACGCAGTCTGCGCCTCGGGAGTCCGCTCTCCCTCGGCTTTGGTAAGCTCTCCTCTTTTCAGCGCTCTTTTGATTATCTCACGCCATTCGACTACGGTTTTTCTTCCCATAGCCACTCTGTATTTATCCGAATTGCCGTAAACTAAAAATCTATATTCCTTTTCTCTTATTTTCTGCGGAACGTCCTCACCTATTTCAAATACGACGCTGCCTCGCTTTACATTATCCTTAACGCTATATGCAGAGGCAGAATCAAGCCTCGTCCATTTAATCCAGAAATCTCTCGGTGAGCAGCCCTTTGCGGTAAGGAGAAGACGTCTGTAGGTTACGTTTTCAGAGGTATGCTCCATATATGTATCCGGCGCAAACGCCAAGCTAAGCTCAACACTGCTTGAGGAAAGCCCCTCAACCTCCATCTCTCGACTGATAGCCAAGGTTATCTGCCTTGCCATCTCGTCAATAAAGGTCTGAGAATACTTTCCAGAGATAAATGTTTTGTCGGGATGGGCGGCGTGAACCTGTATTTTCAGCGCTCCTTCGGGACAATATGTGGCGCTACCCTGAATTTTTGAGGAAATCTCCTCGGGAACGCTATCGCATATTTCAAAATCAAGAGAATAGCCTACAAATGCATAGGGTACTCCGCCCTCAAAATCCGAGGCGGAAAGCGTACTCCACCTTATCCAGACTATATCGTGTCCTTCTGCAAGAACAACCGTAAGAGGGTAATACCAATATCCGTCCGCAGAAAGGTCAAGGCTTATGTAATCCTCATACATCTGCACGCCGAGAAGCCTATTGCCATAGATTTCCCGAATCACAGGCATGACCCCTGATTCAAATTTAGATTTAAAGCCTTCCGTTATCGTATTTTTGATAACCGTATTATGTGTAAAATCAATAAACATTCGGGGCTTCCTCCTACGTTCTTACAAAAAA
>CAJGCM010000112.1 GCA_904501765.1 uncultured Clostridia bacterium
TTTACCCTTATAAACAAGTTTTATGAAGCTATTGAAAAGGGCGAAGAGTCTCCCGTTCCCATACGAGAGGCGGTAGACGCTGTAAAAATAATACTTGCGGCGTACAAATCAGAAGATAAAAAAGTAATATTGAATTAAATTTCAAGAAACTAAAAATCAAACAACGAAAAACGAGGAAACCGAAAGGTATCCTCGTTTTGCTTTATAAGTTCTATGGTTAAACCTATCCAAAAGTAAGAGTAAATCACTCTTGTATTATTTCTCCAGCAGGTTTGCCTTTATATAATCGGCTGCTTTTGCGGTCTTGATATAAGACTCGCCGTAGGGACCGGGGCAGCGGTCGTCCTCAACAACGAAATACTTAACGCCGCACTCCTCAGCTAAAGGAATTATATCCTTAAAGTTAATGTTGCCCGCGCCGATTTCCGTAATAGCGGGTGCGCTGAGTACGGAGCCGTCAGCAAGCTTATAAGTTACACAAGCTTCCATATCCTTGATATGAAGAATGTCAATTCTGCCACGAAGAAGCTCAATTGTAGCTCTTACGTCGGCGCCGCCGTGCTGAACCCAATACGTGTCAAGAACGAAAGACGTCGTCTCAGGGTTAAGCTCTGCTACAAGATGGTCGAAGATTGTTTTTCCGTCTTCGAGCTTTTTGAACTCAAAGGAATGATTGTGATATGTAAGCTTAAAGCCATATTTTGAGTAAATTCCTGCCATTTCATTGAATTTGCTTATAAAAGCGTTAAGAGAGGCAAGGTCGCCTCTGGCATATTCGGGCATACCGCCGATACCGATATTTGTGGTGCCAAGAGCCTTGTGGTAAGCAACGGTCCCCTCCACGTCCTCGCAGATTCTCTGCCAATTAAAGTGAGTTCCGCAGATTTTGATTCCCGCATCAGCCGCTGCCTTTGCAAAATCCTCTGCACTGATATAATCGTACACGCCAGCGGTCTGGGCAAGAGTGAAGCCCATTTTTCCAAGCTCAGCGAAAGCTTTGCGTGTGTCCTCCGCCGTTGTAAAATGATCTCTTATAGAAAAGAGCTGAAGTCCGAATTCTTTCATTTTTATATCTCCTATAATAATTTTTGGGTTCCTTACGTTTGTTTAAGCCTATCCGTTAGTGTCAGTCGATAAGCACCGGCGCACCTTCGTCAGTACCACTGCGCCTATCGGTAGTTACCGCATCCTTTCCCTTGAGGCTATTTGCTGCTTCCTTAATTTTTTCCGCAATCATCGTAGCGCAAAGCTCTATCCCCTCATACGAGAGGTGGATAGTATCTGTGGAAATATATCTGTCCCGCTCGGGATAAAGAGGTGTGTTAAGGTCGAGTATCATGGCACCGCGCTTCTGAAGAATCGACACTGCAATATCGTTATACCTTTTTATTACATCATTGCTGTTATACCTGTTATTATCGGTTACGGGAGTGGTCGTCGAGAATATAATAATCTCGTACCTGCCCTCTAAAATATCCATTATTTTGTTGATATTCTCCACGAATTCTCCTTCGGGAGTGAATGGGCCGTGACCGAATAGGTCGCATATATCCCAATGACCTGTATTCCAGTGAACTATACGTGAGCCTGACATAGAGGATGACCAATCAAAAAGCCCACGGTATATATATTTTGAAAAGCGGCAATTTTCAGAGGGCGAAAAAACCTCAAAATCCTTACCTAACAGCGCTTCTACCCTGTTTTGATATTGCTGTCTTATAGAATCACCGATAAGGGTTACCTTTATCATAAATTACTCCTTTATAACGCCTTTTTTTAAAATAACACAAGCATAAAGAGCGCTCTCACCTGTAGCAACTACGGCATAAGCATTCTTCGCTCTGTCGTAAAATTTAAATCTCTCAATATGCTCAAATTCTGCATCCGTATACTTTGCGGCAATAGCTTTAAAGTCATCCCAAATGGGAGTTTCAACATTATCCCCGGGAACCTTCTCCATCAAGAAAAGCGGTTGAGCGTAAGTATCCAAAGGAAAAAGCTGTAAAATAGCATCAAACAGGTCGGTCGCTGTGTGCCCATCGCATCTTACGCATCTTTTCCCCATGGTTTCTGCAGGGAAATTACCGTCGCCGATAACTATCTCGTCCCCGTGCCCCATCTCGGCTAAAATTTTAAGAAGCTCAGGCGAAATTATTTTTGGAATACCCTTTAACATAGTAACGTCTCCTAAATTCAAAGATTATATTTTGTTGAACCTCACTGCTCGCGGAAGGTTATAGTGCCATTTTCTGCATCCATAGCATCTACAATTGCCAAAGATTCAATCTGATAGCCAAGGTTTCTAATTGCACGACCTCCGTACTGGAAGCCTTTTTCGATAACTATACCGCAGCCCTCAACAACGCATCCCGCAGACTCTGCAATAGAAATCAAGCCCTGCAATGCGCATCCGTTTGCAAGAAAATCGTCTATTATTAAGACACGCTCACCCTCGTGTAAGAATTTTTTAGATACAATAACCTGGTTTCTGTTTTTATGAGTAAAGGATTCAACCTCTGCAACGAACATATCGCCGTCGATATTGACAGATTTGGACTTTTTAGCAAAAACCATAGGAACACCGAATTCCCTCGCGACGAAAGCGGCAATACCGATACCGGATGCTTCAATTGTTAAAACCTTTGTAACAGTTTTGTTGGCAAAACGGCGCTTAAACTCCCTCGCAATCTCCTCAATCAGCGAAATATCCATTTGGTGATTAAGAAAGCTGTCTACCTTTAGTACATTACCGGTTTTAACTATACCGTCTTTAATAATTCTCTCCTCTAAAAAATTCATATCAGTTATCCTTTCCCGCAATTTCTTCTATAATGTTTCTTGCGACGTAAACTCCGCTTGCAGAAGCGTGAGAAAGCGAGTGTGTAATGCCGCTGCCATCACCTATAATATATAAGCCGGTATAGCAGCTTTCCAAGCGCTCGTTAACTTCAACCTCCATATTGTAGAATTTAACCTCTACACCGTAAAGAAGAGTATCCTCATTTGCAGTACCCGGAGCCACCTTATCAAGGGCATATATCATTTCAATAATTCCATCAAGAATACGCTTGGGAAGAACCAAGCTCAAATCACCGGGAGTTGCTTGAAGAGTGGGCGTAATAAACGCCTCTTCTATGCGGCTAGGAGTTGAGCGTCTCCCCCTGATAAGGTCACCGAAGCGCTGGACGATAACGCCGCCACCAAGCATATTGCTAAGCCTTGCTATGGATTCTCCATATCCGTTTGAATCCTTGAAGGGGTCTGAAAAATGCTTAGCAACAAGCAGAGCGAAATTGGTATTCTCGGTCTGCTTTGCAGGGTCCTCGTAGCTGTGACCGTTAACCGTTATAATTCCGTTAGTGTTTTCATTTACAACAGCTCCCTTGGGGTTCATACAGAATGTGCGAACCTTATCGCCGTACTGCTTGGTGCGGTAAACAATCTTACTTTCATAAAGCTCGTCTGTCAAATGCGCAAAAACAGCCGCAGGAAGCTCAACACGAACACCTATATCCACACGGTTAGACCTTGTAGGAACGCTTAATTCCTTACAAACACGCTCCATCCATTTGCTTCCTATTCTACCAACCGAAACAACGCACTTTTCGCAAGAATATGTATTGTCGCCGCATTTAACCGCATAACCGCCGGGAATTATTTTAATTGTTTCAACGGGTGTGTCAAAGAAAAATTCGACCCTGTCCTTCAGATAGTTATACAGGTTGTTTAAAACAACGTAGTTAATGTCCGTGCCCAAATGGCGAACCGAAGCGTCGAGAAGATGTAAATCATTCTGAATACAAAGGGTCTTGAAACGACTACCTGTCGTACTGTAAAGCTTACATCCGTCACCGCCGTAACGCATATTTATCTCGTCTACGTAATGCATCAAGTTCAATGCCTGTTTCTTGCCTATGTATTCATATAAGGCACCGCCGAAATCATTGGTTATATTGTATTTTCCGTCCGAAAAGGCTCCGGCTCCGCCAAATCCGCTCATAATTGAGCAACATTTACAGCCGATGCAGCTTTTAATTTTATCACCATCAATAGGACAATGACGCTTATCGAGAGCGTGTCCCGCCTCAAAAACTGCTATCTTTAAATCCGGGGATTTCTGCGCAAGCTCGTAGGCAGCAAAAATCCCTCCGGGGCCTGCCCCTATAATGACTACGTCATAATTCATAGTAAACCTCCTCTAATTTAAAAGAGTTTATTAAAGTTTATTAAAGCTTGTTAAACAATCAAATTAATTTTACCACAGATAGAGAAAAAAGTCAATTATTTAGTACCACTTTTACCACCAAAACATCTTACAATATTACACTCATATTAATTTAGATAGCCACGATTCAGTATTTTTCGCCATTTCCGTTGTTTTTTATCCCCTGCTATTTACAAAAGCTAAAAGGTATGGTAAAATAATTCAAATAAATTTACATCTTTGCTTAGCAAAAACAGACACAGAAAGAAATAAAATGAACATATTTAAAAATCAAACATACGACAAAGAACGCGCTTTTTACGGTTATGAAAACATTTATGTACAGTGCTGCGCCTTTGACGGTCCCGCAGACGGTGAAAGCGCCTTCAAGGAATGTAAAAACGTAAGTGTAAAGGACTGCTTTTTTAATCTCCGATATCCATTTTGGCATAATAACGGAATCACTATCACAAGCTCCGAAATGACTGAGCAATGCCGGGCTGCTCTTTGGTATTCGACAGATATTGAAATCACCGATACAAAGCTTCACGGAATCAAGGCTTTGCGAGAATGTTCGGACGTCAAAATGGAAAATTGCAGCGTAATATCTCCTGAATTCGGCTGGTTTTGCCGCAATTTATCGGTGAGGGATTGCGAAGCTTCGGGGGAATACGCCTTTCTCCGCTCCTCTGATGCAAGGGTTACCAACCTTCGCCAGTCAGGCAAATATTCCTTCCAATACATAGAAAACTTTACCTTTGAAAACTGCTCCTTTGATACCAAGGACGCCTTCTGGCACGGCAAGAATATAACGCTGAAAAACTGCACCGTCAAAGGAGAATACCTCGGCTGGTACTCAGAGAACATTACCTTTATAAATTGTAAAATAACAGGCACTCAGCCACTGTGCTATTGCAAAGGGCTTAAGCTCATAAACTGTGAAATGCAGGAAGCTGACCTCGCATTTGAGCGCTCTGAGGTTGAGGCAACTCTCACCCACCCCGTAATAAGCATCAAAAATCCTCGCTCGGGCATAATCACCGTTCCCGAAGTCGAAGAACTTATTTTTGATGACCCCGAAGCGCATGGCGCAGTAAAATTAACAAAGACTTCAGCTTGTAAAATTTAATTTTTGCAAACTAATGCTGTAAATCATCCTCTTATCTATTAAAAACCCGTACAGAACAATCCCGAAAAAACGCAGTTTTGAAGGATTTATTTGTATGGGTCTTTTTGTTTTGCCCATATTTTTCCCCTTTTCTATTTACAAACAGTAAACTTTATACCGACCCTTCCCTTGCTGAAGATTCAAAAGTAGCTGAAAACGAAGCTATGTGCTATGAATCCGATAAAGATATAACCCTTTATGCTAAATGGAAAATCGGCTACGGTGACGGAAGCACCATTGACAAGGCAAAGCTTCTTACGGAAAACGGATATTTTTACACTACAGACGGCTCGACAATGTATTTTAAATTCACAGCGACAAAATCTAAAACTTACACCTTCTCATCCAGTTGTTTGTCAGACGTAGACGCCACTCTGTATTCTTCAAGCCGTGTTGAACTAAGCGAAGATATCTCCTATGGCGACTTTTATATTTCACATTACCTCTATGCAGGCGAGACAGTTTACTTGAGGGTTATCCCCTTCTCTGGTGGAATATATAGTTGCACAATATCCGTAGAATAATCTGTCTAACTTTTTTATACAGTACAAATCAACCAAGACTAAGCGAGCTGCAAAAACGGCTCGCTTTTATCATAATTCCGCATTTGTATTATTAAAATACCGTTAAACTATTGTATCACTCGAATTTTTATGTTAGAATATAAAAAACGAATTAATCTTTTAAGGATAGAAAAATGGAAAATTTACTTAAAACAGTCGAAGAATATCGTGAACTGATTCTTGAATGTGAGCGCTATATCTGGTGGCACCCTGAAACAGGATACAGAGAGGTTAATACCTCAAAATATATGGAGGATAACTTCAAAGCTTTAGGTTATAAAGATTTGTTTAAAGCAGGTGATATTCCGGGCTTTTACACGGTTGTTGATACGGGGCGTGATGGTCCTGAGGTTCTTATTCTCGCCGAGCTTGACTCCCTTATTTGCCCTAATCATAAAGAATCCAATGCGGAAACAGGTTACGTTCATGCCTGCGGACACAATGCCCAATGTGCGGCTATGCTCGGTATAGCGGCGGCTCTTAAAAAACCTGAGGTGATTAGTGAGCTTTGCGGTAGGGTTCGCCTGGCGGTTGTCCCGGCGGAGGAACTTATAGAAATCGAATACCGCCAGGAGCTTATGAAGCGGGGCGTTATCAAATATTTCGGCGGCAAAAGCGAATTTTTACACAGAGGTTATTTTGATGGCGCTGATATAGCATTTATGGTGCATACCGCGAAGGATTTCCAGGTTTGCCGAGGCTCTGTTGGCTGTATTGCCAAGAAAATCACCTACAAAGGGCGTTCTTCCCACGCAGGCGGCGCCCCACAAGACGGTATAAACGCCCTTTATGCGGCGGCGCAGGGCTTGAATGCGGCTAATACGCTGCGAGAAACCTTCCCCGACGACGATCACATTCGTTTCCACCCGATAGTTACCCACGGTGGCGAGGCTGTAAACGCCATTCCAGAAAAGGTTACAATAGAAAGCTATGTAAGAGGCGCATCCTTTGAAGCAATGATAAGGGAAAACAAAAAAATCAACCGCGCCCTGACAGGCGCCGCCCTTTCTCTTGGCGCCAACGTTGAAATTATTGACTCGGCGGGATATTCACCTCTTTATAACGACGAGGGTATGGTTTCCCTTGCCGCTGAAGCGGCAGCAATCGCACTGCCCGAGATTGAATTCAAAATAATCGATAAAATGAACACAGGCTCCACGGATATGGGCGACCTATCCGGGCTTATGCCTACGATACACCCTTATGCAGGCGGTAGCGCAGGTATAGACCACGGGGAGAATTACGCAATCGCCGACCCGGAATCCGCTTGCGTAAAA
>CAJGCM010000113.1 GCA_904501765.1 uncultured Clostridia bacterium
GGCCTCTACCTTCGCTCCCTCGAGAGTCATTCTTCTCGCCATAATGAGTCCTATATCTCCAGAGCCTAAAATAACCACACGGCGCCCGGGCATATAACCCTTCATATTGACGAATTTCTGCGCTGTTCCCGCAGTGTAAATTCCCGCAGGACGGCGACCCGCTATATTAAGCGCCCCCTTTGGTCTTTCTCTGCACCCCATAGCGAGAATTACGGCTCCCGCCTTTATGCGGAATATACCTCTTTCCTCATTCTGCGCCACAACTACCCTATCTTTATCAACGCTCCTTACCATAGTGTTGAGCATAAAGGGAATGCCTCGCTCCTTAACCATACGCTCGTAGCGATAGGCGTATTCGGGACCTGTCAGCTCCTCGCCAAAGCGATGAAGGCCAAAGCCGTTATGAATACACTGGCGCAGAATTCCGCCGAGAGCATCGTCCCTTTCAAGTATCATAATATCCCGAAGACCGCTATCGTAAGCCGCAACTGCCGCCGCCATTCCCGCAGGGCCGCCGCCTACTATAACCAGTCCGATGTTCAAGGTTTCTATTTTACTCATAGTCAATTCTCCTTGGTTTTTCCTATATTCATATAGGAATTTCCGCCGAATTTCGTTACCGACGTATAAGGAATTCCAAGCTCCCGCGAAAGCAGCTCGACGACGTAAGGGGCGCAGAATCCGCCCTGGCATCTTCCCATTCCGCTCCTCGTTCTACGCTTTACACCGTCAACGTCACAGGGCTTTGGGTTGGTTCTTATAGCCTCAATAATCTCGCCCTCGCTTACCATCTCGCATCTGCATATTATGTGAGCGTATTCGGGGTGCTTCTTTATTATCTCGTTCTTCTCCTCGTCGGGCAGCTCTCTGAAATAGTGCATAGGCGCTCTTTTACCCGAAAAATCGGGATTTGGTATAAGACTTACACCCGCCTCACGAAGAAGCTCAGCCACGTATTCGGCAATAGCGACGGATGCGGAAAGCCCGGGGCTCTCTATCCCTGCACAGTTAACAAAGCCCAAGGTGGGCATATTTATTATAAAATCGCCTGTGGAGCCTGTGCTCCGAAGCCCTGCAAAGGAGGTTATTACCTTGCTGAAATCTATTCCCTTGACCTGCTCTGCCGCCTTAGCCTTAACTGAAGCTATGCCTGCCTCGGTAGTCGAGGTATCCTCTTTATCTTGGATATTCTCTGCCGTGGGTCCAACCAACAGATTTCCGTCAACGGTAGGCGTTACAAGAACTCCCTTACCCATTTTTGACGGGCATCTGAATACGGTGTGCGAAACCGTAGCCCCACACTCCTTATCAAGAAGCAGGTATTCGCCCTTTCTCGGTGTAACGGAGAAGCTTTCGTCACCCACCGCCTCAGCAATTTCGTCGGAATAAACCCCGGCGCAGTTCACAACGTAAGCCGCCTCTACCGCTCTTCCCGTACTGTCGGTAAGTTTAAAGCCACCTTCATTGCGCTCTATTTTTTCCACCTTGAAACCAAGGAGCAGCTCCGCTCCGTTATCCATAGCATTACCAACCGCAGCCATACACAACTCATAAGGGCATATTATTGCACCGGTGGGTGCCAAAAGCGCCGAGGTAACTCCCTCTCCGACACCGGGCTCTTCTGCCCTCACCTCTTCTCCGTGAAGAAGCTTCAAGCCGCGGACCCCGTTTTTCTCACCTCTTTTGAGCAGCTCGCCGAGGGTTTTCTCGTCCTCCTCGTCAAAGCCTACTACGAGTGACCCGTTTCTTTTGTATTTCACTCCCAGCTCCATAGCAAGAGCCTCCATAAGCTCAGAGCCTCTTACGTTAAGCTTAGCCTTCAGAGTTCCCTCCTTGGCATCAAAGCCGGCGTGTACTATGGCACTATTTGCTCTTGTGGCGCCCATCGCAACGTCTGCTTCTTTTTCAAGAATGCAAACGCTGATTTTATATTTCGAAAGCTCTCTTGCAACAAGTCCACCAACGACTCCCGCACCGATAACAGCTACATCAAACATCTACTTACACCACCTTAAATATTTTAGGTATTACTCATAAAGTATATCATATTCATAAGGCAAATTCAAGTGATAAATGAAGGAAATGCAGGTAAAAATGGAACAAAAACAAAGCATAGGTACATTTACAAAAACTTCAAAAAACAAAAAAGAGGCGCACCCGAAGAGCGGCAGAGCTTTACACCGCCAAAATCAGGAACGCCTGCTTGGTTTATTTTTTAATATGCCGTTGGAGTGACGGAGGAAATGTCTACGGTAACGTCCTTCACAGTCCCGTTTCTCGTTATATTGAATATGACTACGCTTCTGAAGGCCGAGGAATTTCTCACCTTAAGCATAGCGTCAAAAACGTCGAATTTCCTCGTGATATCATAGGTGACCCCATCTATCGTAACCGAATTAAGAACGTCACCCGATGCGAGGACTCCTGCCGCAGGGCTGCCGTCTGTCACCTTTGCTACGATAACTCTTTCCATCTTGTGAACCTTGCCGCTCTCCTCGTCATAGACGGTATAGGCTGAGCTTATTCCCGGTTCAATACCAACTATGGTTCTCATAACCGAGTCGCACTTTGAATCAAGACTGTCGTAGTAAATTATGTTATCCGCCACGTTCTTAGCCACGTTTGAGGGGATTGCGTATCCTATATTGTCGATTGAGGAGTCGGACATCTTTGCATTTACGATTCCTATGATTTCACCCGAATCGTTGAAAAGACCGCCGCCTGAGTTGCCTCCGTTTACCGCCGCATCAATACGGATAACCCTTAATCTTATCTGGTCGGTTTCCTGAACGTTGGTTATCGTTATCTCCTCGCTGTCAACGTTAACCGCTCCGACAGTTGCGGAAATGCCGTTTGCCTCGGGGTTTCCTATGGCTATCGCCGTGTCAAGCACCGCAACCTTCTTTGAGTCCGCAAAGTCAGCCGCCCTGGCTATGCTCTGCATAAGAACCTCGCTTCCCTTGACACGAAGAACGGCTATATCGTAGTTTGAAGAGCCGCCAACGTATTCTGCCGATATTGCGTATCTTTCGTATTCCTGTCCGTAAAGGAACACCTCTATATCGTCGCTTATCTTGTCCTGCGTGTTGGAATACTTATGGTAAACCACGTGGAAATTGGTGATTATATAAGCGTCGCCCTTCTCCTTATCAAGCTGATAGATAACTCCCGCACCTGCGCTGGTTTCCTCGCCCGTCACAGTCTGCGAGGGCTGAAACAGCCCGCCGTAGTAGTTTTTGGTAACCTGGAAGGTGCAGTTTATGCTCACCGCAGACAAAAGCCCCTTACTTGCCGCAAGAACGTTTTTTCTGTCGGTGGAATTTATAGTTACCGCATAATCGTCGCCGCCGTTTATGGTAACGTTTTTTTCCATACCCTCAAGAAGCTTCTCAACCTCCTCACGGGTCATATAATCGTCACCATCGCCGCTATTCCCGCTTGGCGTAACCGTAAGCAGCGCCCCGCAGGACACCATAGCCAATGTCGCCAAAATAAGAAGTGACGTAAGTAAAATTTTATAAAAGGATTTCATAAAAACTCCTCTCTTAAGTCCCCGGGGCGCTCGTCACCCACGGATAGTAGCTAAAATTATCACGACAGTCTTTTTTTATATGCCTTAAACCCTGTGAAATTTTCATATAATCAAATGGGAAATGCTCTCCTGCCGCTGATTTTACGCTATCATTTTACCACCATTTTGTGAAAGCGGTGTTAATAAAAACTAAATACAATTAAAACTTTTATAGTTTTCAGATGCTATTTTCTGTATTTTGCGGGCGAGGTTCCTGTCGCCGCCTTGAACACCTTGGAGAAGTGGTATATGTCGTAAAAACCGCATTTTTCCGCAATTTCGCCAACGGAGCAGCCGCTCCATTCAAGAAGCTCTATCGCCCTCTCTATTCTGACGTTAAGAAGATACTTATGCAAGGAAAGCCCCGTCGTGAGCTTTATGAGGTCGCTTACGTAATTTGGATTGTACCCGAATTTTTCGGCAATATCGCTGTTTGTCAGCCGTCTGCCGTAGTTCTCGTATATGTATTCGGTTATTTTATCGAAGACCGAATCGGAGCTTCGCAGTCCTGTAAGTTTTACACATCGAAGGCACTCCAAAAGCACCCCAGACAGAATTCCCGACAGCTCAAGCTCGTAATAAATCACCTTTTTCTGATAAATGTACTGCATCTTATTCAGCTTGTTTTCAATCCGCTGAACCTTATATAAAAACACAGGAGAATTAAGCTCCTCGTCCTCGCCGAAGAAGGAACGCTCCACTATCATATCAGAGTCAAAATCCTCTGCGCTTTGCGGCGGAATGGGTATTTTTGTCCGACTGTTTGCATAGGAATAGTCAAAATTTACGCAAATATACGTAACACTTTCCGAAGGAGTCACAAGCATATAGGTTTCCCCCGGGGGTATTATCGCAACGTCACCTCTGCTCATTTTATGACTCTCGCCCCGGCATATAATTACTCCCTCTCCATCCTCGCAGAAGAAAAGGCGGTTATCAAAGGCGGTAACGAATCTTCCCATGGTCTTGTCAAGGGAGTCGCCGAGCCTTATTTTGTGAGTATGCCTGACGAAGGGCTTTATTTCCTCAAATCTCATATCATAAGGTCTCCTAATCTGTATTTTTTACAAATTTTCATTTATTTTATACATTGATTATACCACACAAAATGATAAAATCAATAGTAGAACCGATATTTTTTGGGGAAGCCCCGCGCAGAGGGCTTTGAATTCCCTGAAAAACAAAAAATAATTTTTACGTAAAGGATTTTGAAAGATGATTGACAGAAAAATTAACGCTACGGCAAAAATCGCAACCTTCGCAGTAGTTCACGGTACCTATTTCGGTCAGTTTGAGGGACTTGAAGCATCTCTTCAGGGCTTCCACAACGATTTCGTGAATATGGTAAAGAAAAACGGCGTTGAGGTCGTTGACTACGGTATGATTCAGGAAAACGACGTTGCCTTTGAGGTTTCAAGAAAAATTCAGGGAGAAAACGTTGACCTTATCATTTGCAATATGATAACCTACGCAACCTCCTCCGTATTCACTCCCATAATTCAGAACTGCACAGCTCCTATGATTCTCGTTGCTCTTCAGCCTCTTTCCGCTCTTGATTATAACAAGGCTTCCACCCGTATGCAGCTTGAGAACGACAATATATGCTCGGTTCCCGAGTTTATCGGCGTTGCTAACAGAATGAACAGAAAGATTCACGACGTAATCATCGGCACACTCTATAACGACCCTGCGGCAGAAGCAGAGCTTGCAAAATGGTGCAATATAGCTAAAGCTCTTCACGGTCTTAAGGGCGCCCGTATGGGTCTTATGGGTCACACTATGGAGGCTATGTACGATATGCACGCTGACCCCACAGCTATCGCATCTGCCTTCGGTCTTCACGTTCCCCTTCTTGAGATAGACGACGTGGTTGAGGTTTACAACCTTGTTACCGAAGAAGAAATCCAGGCAAAAATCAAGGTTATCGATGCGGAATTCGATATGCCCGAGCCTAAGAGCGACCCCGTTACCTCTAAGCTTACCGACGAGGACAAGTACCAGGCAGCAAAGAGCGCCTGCGCCCTTGACAGATTCGTTGAAAAATACAACCTTACAGGTCTTGCATACTACTACGAGGGACTTGACGAAACAATCCAGCGTAAGGTTGCTACTACCTTTATCGTCGGCAACTCTATCCTTAACGCTCAGGGAATTCCTATGTGCGGAGAGTTTGACATCAAGACTCTTATAGCTATGCTTATTATGGACCGTCTTGGAATCGGCGGAAGCTTCGCTGAATTCCATCCCTTCGACTTCTCCGAGGACTTTATTCTCGTTGGTCACGACGGACCTCACCACCTTGCGATAGCCGAAGGAAAGCCCGTTCTCCGCAGCCTTAAGAAATACCACGGCAAGCCCGGTCACGGCGCATCGGTTGAGTTCAAAATCAAGGAAGGCCCCATCACAATGCTCGGAATTACCCAGAACGCAAAGGGTCAGTTCAAGTTCGTTATAGGCGAAGGCATTTCCAAGAAGGGACCGATTCCTCCCACAGGAAACACGAACACCCGCGGCTTCTTCGAGCCTGACACCAAGACCTTTATCAAGAAATGGGTTATGGAAGGTCCTACCCATCACTATGCTCTCGGTATAGGTCACCACGCAGAGGAAATCAAGCATATTGCCGACATTCTCGGTATTGAAGCTGTTATAGTTAAATAATTCTGCCCATAGGGCAAAAGTAAGGCTGACAGGTCCCCATCGGTTAGGGGGCTGTCAGCCTCGTTTTTCTAAGATTTCGGTGAGCGCAATTCTCGCCACCAAAGATTTGCAAGATGGATGGCTTTTCGCCCTTTTTGCCGAAAATAAAAAATTCCATTGACACGAGTCTACTCCCTGTGCTATTATAAATCCCATAAGCACTCACCAAATATTAAAAGAGGAGAGCGAAAATGAGAACCTATCTTTTACCCAAGGAAGGCAAGTTTTATAAAGCTAATCTTCACTGCCATACAAACGTATCCGACGGTCATCTGTCCCCCGAAGAGGTAAAGCGGGAATATATGGAGAAGGGCTATTCCATAATAGCTTACACCGACCACGACATTATGATACCTCACCCCGAGCTTGCCGAGGAAGGCTTTTTACCTATGGTAGGCTACGAGATGGAAATAAACCGAAAGGATTTCCCGGAGCAGACCTGCCATCTGTGCTTCGTAGGTCTTCGCCCTGACGTACGCCAGGTGTGCTGGCACAGAGAAAAATACCTTCCCGCAAGCTCTGCCAAATACCGTCATTTGGCAAAATTCGACGAAACGCTACCCGACTTTGAAAGAGAATATACCCATGCGTGTATCAATGAAATGATAAAACGAGGGGCTGAAGAGGGCTTCTTCGTTACCTACAATCACCCCACCTGGTCCCTTGAGAGCTATGAAGATTACATAGGCTACGAGGGCATGCACGCTATGGAAATCGTCAATTACAGCTCTATGACCGTGGGGTTTGATGACTACAACCCAAGAGTTTACGACGATATGCTAAGAGCAGGTAAGCGCATCTTTTGCTCTGCCGCCGACGATAACCACAATCATAAGCCAAAGGATTCTCCGGAATACGATTCCTTCGGCGGCTTCAATATGATAAAA
>CAJGCM010000114.1 GCA_904501765.1 uncultured Clostridia bacterium
GTACTATATCAGGGACGTAAACGTAAACAACATCGGTGATGAAATCCGTATTCTTCTTCAGGCGTACCTTTACAACGTCTGCGGAAACGATGCGGACTTCAAGAGCAGAATGAAGAAGGAATTCGGCGAGCTTCTTGCAAGTGTAAAGAATAACACACCGAATTACGACAACAAGATTAAGGAAAGAGCTCTTGATTTTATCAACGCATACGTTTACAAAACAAACAGCGAGTATCCCGAGCTTCAGGGATATTGCCAGGATTACAAGAAGATGATAACCGCTCTTGAGGATGCGGAGAAGAACGTTGAATTTGCAAAATATTTCACAGAGCTTCTGGAGGCTGACAGCTCGGCTCCTATGAATCTGCTTGAAAGAATTGAGAACGTTCTTTACGATTTGGTTAATACTTACGACGAGGCAGAGCTTGCAATAATCAAGAGTATGGACCATAACGACATGATTCTTCGTGCAAGAGGCGACCTTGCTGCGGCTCAGAAAATGTATGATATCAAATACCGCCCCGAGAAGGCTCAGTCCCTCGGCGACCTTATGGTAAAGCTTGCATTACCCGCAAGTAACGAAGAGGTAGATATCAGAGTACGCAAATTTGCCGTAACCTTCTTATGTCAGAACATAATAGCTGCCTTCAGAGATTACAGAAAGCACTATCAGGCTATGACAAGCGAAAATCACCCCGTCACAATCGACAGCTTTACTGTTACGGTTAATGAGAAACGCCCTGCCGATGCAGAGGCAGAGCTCAGAGACTGCTATAAGAAAAACAGAAGCAAGTTCATAAGACGTGACAAAAAGGTTAAAACACTTTCCATATTCACGATTATATTCTGGCTTTCCTGGATTGCATGTACAGCAATCTGCGCAGCAACCTCCTGGAACGTTATAGCCGTTGTATGCTTCGTGCTTACGTTCCTTGCTTCGGCAGGCTTCACCGCTTGGCTTATCTATCAGATTAAAGTCGCGGGTGCAGAAGTGACGAGGCGAATGCATAGAGGCCTTGAAAAGCTTGTAGAAATCGTACGCGGTATTCAGGATTGGCGTAAAAAATATAACGAAGCTGATAAAAACGGCGAGGTTATTTTCGAAGTGCTTGAAAAATTTATGAAGAATGAGGAGGACGGACAATGAGTAGTAATGCTCAGAGCATCATTAACGAATTGAATTCTGTTATCGGTGGTTTTACATCCCAGGTTGATTCAAGAATACATACTATAGATCAGCAAACCGAAATCACCAGAAGAACAGCATCGAATGCTCTTGAAAAAATCAATACGTTTAAAGAGGGTATGATTGCAAATGAACAAATGCAGGCTGCCCACGAGAATATTTTAAGACTTGACCAGGTTATCAGGGAAAAGTTCGAGTCTAATATCAAGGTAAGAAAAACTGTATCGGGTGTCGTTAAGGACTTCGATATAAACCTTTGCCGTAATTCAACAATCGAGGAGCTTTCCGAGGAGCTTTGGATTACGAGCTCAAGATACTGGCTTTCCTTCGCTCTTATAGCTATAAGCGCATGGGTAAACGACAGTAAAACTCTTGCAGATAACGCAATTTCCGAGTCGGTTCGTACAAACGACATAAAGAGTAACCTCTTCTTCTGTCTTGTAAACCTCAGATTTGGAAGAACCGATATTGCAAGAATGTGGCTTACCGATTACTTTGAGTCGGTAGTTCCCACAGAGGTAAGAGATGAAACTGCAATACTTCTTCAGTCTTACATCAACGGTGTCTTCGGTACAGACAAGGCGCTCCAGGCCGAGGTACAGGATGTAATTGACCAGTGGGTTAAGGAAATTAACATCGACGAAACTCTCAGCGAGGAGCTTGTTCAGGACTATGAGAGATATATCCTGAATATAAACGTTGATAAGAAATTCGCTTGTCCCAACCTTGCAAGATACTGCTCTAATGCGGCAGAACTCAGAGAGCCCTATCTCGAGAGCTTCAAGTATGAAAAGCTCATAACTCTTATTCAGTCCCTTGACGTTGAGTCTATCGTACAGAATGCTGCTAACTATAAGCAGAGAATTGACGCTATAATCTCCGACCTTATCACTAACTATGATGAGGAGGAGCAGGAAATCAAGAATCAGCGCGAATATTATCAGCTTGTTATGGATAACAAGGGTAATATCGAGGCTGCCGAGGCTCAGTATGACGAGCGTATGAAGATTCGCAATATGACTCAGAACTTCGGTAGAAAGCTTCTTTCCTGGTCTATCTATAAGACCTCCGAAGAGGTTGATATTCACGTTCGTAAGTTTGCGTTCCAGAACTCCAAGAGCTGGTTCGTTCCCGCCCTTGAGAGATGGTCAACAGGCTTTGAAGAGAAATTCCCCACAACATATCCTATTGCAATAGGTGATTGGTCCTGCGTAAGTAACGGTGAAGACCAGTACGAGCAGGAAACCAGCTTCAGAGAGCATCTTGAGGAGCATAAGTACAGAAAGATGTACTTCAACGCAACCAACATTAAGATGTTCGTATTCTTCGCACTTGCTCTTATAGCAGGTATTGTTTTCATGACAAGCGTTCCCGAGTTCGGCCTTTACATCGGACTTATAGGCTTGGCAGCGGCTCTCGTTCTGGCGATTGTTATTATCGTTCGTTGCGCTACTGCGGGAAGCAAGTTCAGGAAGATGGTTAATGATAACCTAAGTATTCTTGCCGCGTGTATGGCAGAGCTTGCGCAAATCAGAAATACCTACTATGCGAACATTCAGAACAAGAACGAGCTCTTCAACCTTATAGAGCATCTTTAATCCTAACATTTTAAATTTATAAAGGAGATTTATTATGAATAACGAAGAAGTAATGCTTAACGATGAAGTTAACGCTGATATGTTTGATGCAGTTGATCAGGCTGAGGAGCTTGATGCAAACGAAGAAAAATTAAAGGAAATGAACAAGAAGCTTCCCAAGTGGAGCCTTGAACCTCCTAAGGGCTTTTTGAAATAAGCCGTAAAATATGTTCTGGTTTAAAAAAAAGGAAAAAAAGCGTGTTTATCCGGCTGTATATTCCGAATGGTTGTCGGAATTTAAGCGTCTGGAGGATTCGTTTTTGTCCGAAGCGGACAGCGTAATGCTTTCCGGAGGAGATCTTACAGACAAAAAATACAGTATCGTGAATTTTGAGAACAGCCTTTCTGGCTTTCTTGAAAAGCAGATACAAATGTTTTTTGCGAAATTTTCCAAGGATATCGAAGCAAATATTGACGAGGGGAATTGCGAATATATGCTCCTTATAATCAGGAGATATAATCTTAAGTATAACAACCTGTTCTTTTTTGAGAATTTCGCCTTTCTTGATGCGAAATACAAAAACGAGCTTGTCTGTGAGCTTAAGGGAAAGCTGAATTCCTACAACAATGATTTGCTCAGATATTTCAGTAAGATTTCCGAATATACCGATACGATGTACGAGGTTACGCTCGGAATAAAAAGACTTATTGAAGTTTAATTGATAGAGGTGGCTGTTTTGAGTAATTATTCAGTTGCAAAAGAGGAATTGCTGATATACATAAAGGCGAGAGTTCCGTTTATAGTTATAGAATCCTCAGAGCGAGAGCGTGTGGAGAAAATGCTTGGAGAATTGGCGCACGAAAATCATTTTACCGCCGATTATTATACAGATGCCAAGCAACTCTGTACTATAGGTGGTAACGGGTCCTCTTCACAGGATATAAATCACGATCCGCTGAAATACGGGTTTGATAAGCTGAAAAAACACAGAAACACTATATTTGCCATAGGCGATATAACTAAAATTGACAGTGATAACGCATATAGCAGAGAGTTTCTGAACCTGCTTTATCTTGCGAAGGAAACCGCATCCTCGGTAATTATTATCACGGCTGATACAATTTGGTCAAGGCTCAGCGTTCTCGGCGCTATGGTTAAGCTTGATTTTCCGAATCAGGGGGAAATCGCAACTATAGTAAGAGGCTTTGTAGACGAATACAAAAGAGCCTTTACAGTCGAATGGACCGATAAGGAGGTTGTCAGAGTAGCAACTCTTCTTAAAGGGCTTTCCGAAATACAGCTTGATAACGTTCTCTCGGCTGAAATAATAGCCAATAACGGTCTTTATTCAAAAAACATCGATAAGCTGGTCAGAAAAAAAGACAGACTGTTCGGAGGCGTAGGCGCCGTTCAGCTGATTCCTTTGCCCGATAAAATTTCTGTTTCGGGAATGGAAAATCTTAAAGCGTGGCTGACTATGAAAAAGGACGTCTTTTTCGCAGACGATGCTATGCTTCAGAAATTCGACCTTAAAGTACCTAAGGGAATACTTTTAGCCGGAGTGCCCGGCTGCGGAAAATCCTTCTGCGCAAAGATGATAGCTAAGGAATGGGGATTACCTCTTTACAAATTCGACATAGGTAACCTGTTCGATAAATGGATGGGCGAAAGCGAGCGCAAAATGCGTGAATCCCTCAAATTTATCGACAACGTAGCCCCTTGTGTTCTCTGGATAGATGAAATCGAAAAGGTTTTATCTACCTCGGATACCTCAAACGACACGGGAAACAGAATTTTAGGTCAGTTCCTTTTCTGGCTTCAGGAATCGCTCTCCAGAGTCTTCCTGGTTGCTACCGCTAACAATATAGAGAAATTACCCGCAGAGCTGTTCAGAAAGGGAAGGTTCTCCGAAATATTCTTCGCCGACCTCCCAAATGATAGAGAGCGGGCAGACACTATAAATCTTTACGCAAGAAAGTCCTTGCACGTTGAGTTTTCTCCCGAGGAGCTTGAAAATCTTGTTGACATAACGAGAGGATACAGCTATTCGGATATCGAAACTGCAATTAAGGAAGTGTCGCACACACTGATTATAAATCCGGATACGGAAATTTCCATGGGTATGATAGTTTCGCAAATACAGAGCATTTTACCTATAACAAAGAGCAATCCCGAGCTTGTAGAAAAATGCAGAGCCTGGGGTCGCGACAAAGCTATAAACGTTTCAAAGAAGGAGGAAAATTAATATGGACGCAAGTCAATTGCGAAGTGAGATCTATCGCTTAGAGCGTGAGTGTTCCGAGCTTGCATCGGAAAACGCTGAAATGCAGCGTGAAATCGGTGCAATTTGCTCATCTGCCCGTAGCGCTACCAACAATCTGGTACGCACACAGGAAACTGCGAAGAATTTACTTGACAAATCTGCGAACGTTGTCGAGTATGCCGACCAGACACTCAATGCTGTTATAGCCGAACAGGACCATATCAGCTTGCTCTATCAGGGATTTGGTCACATAGAAACAGCAAATAAAAAGATTCGTGAATTGAACGATAAAATCTATTACGAGTTTGCCAATTTCAGAATGGTAAGAAAGATTGTAAGAGCGTTTGTTGACAATATCAACCTCGATATGGTTAAGCCTGAGCTTATATACAAATCTATCGAGAAGGAGCATTTACAGTCTCCTGATTTCTGGCTCTCGTGCGCTATGCTTGCCATCATGCACTGGAGAGATGACGAAAAGGAAGCCGCAGCACGTGCGCTTGATAAGGCTTTGGAGCTTGATGACAGACAGACAATGCTCTTCTTTATGTCCTTCAATCTTCTTCTCGGACGCAGAGATGCGGCGCTGAAGTGGTTTGAGTGCTATAGAAGAGCTGAAAAGACAGGTAACGATGCATCATTCGCTCTTCTGCTTCTCCACGCAACTAACTTAAGAGAGGATGAGCAGGACGAATTAACCGTAAGAATTAAGGAATATCTCTTTGAGGAATTTGAGAGATCCAAGTCTATGAACGACTGGGATGAGCTTGTAGAATACGTAAAGGATCACCTTGTTCAGTTCAATTCGTCAGAGAAGATTGTCTTCAACAATCTTCGTAACTACGTCAAGGATTACTCCGTTATGGCGAACACAATCGC
Organism: uncultured Clostridia bacterium; assembly: GCA_904501765.1. Lineage (GTDB taxonomy): Bacteria > Bacillota > Clostridia > Oscillospirales > CAG-272 > UBA1740. The sequence continues at coordinate 5,907 of CAJGCM010000114.1, forward strand.
TATGGCGAGAGATAACAGCGCAATCCTTGAATTTATAAGCTCGCTTAATACGGTTTCTCGCGGTAAGGGTTATATTTACATCGAGAAATTTATAAGCGAAATTCTTGATACTCCCGACAAAAAGGAAAGAGCGTATACCGACGAGATAGCATACAATGAAATGATTATCAAGTGCGTAGGTGATTACGGTCTTGCCGAGGAGGAGTACAAGAAGGTATACCAGCACGAAACGTCGCCCTTGAACCTTATGCTTGAGTGCGTTAACTGGCTGTTCAGCTCAAGCGACGCAGAGGTTTCGGAGGTTGCAAGATGCAATATGTTCCTTCTCTGCAGGGAGCTTATTTCCGATGCTGTTAAAAAGTATACCGCAGAATACCGTGCGCAGGTTAAGTCCGTTCACCCCGTAGCAATCAAGGATTACGCTACTCAAATGAACTTTAACAACAAGGACGCTGAGGTAAGAAAGGTTAACGAGTTCTATAACCGCAAGAGAGATTCTCAGCTTGCAACGGTTAAAAATACCACAATGATTATGTGTATCGTATTTGCAGCGCTGCTGTTTGTCGGCGGTATTGCATGTCTTATTTGCAACGGAATGGTTGAAGGCGGCATACTTCTCATACTTATGGGCGTATGCTTCGTAGCAACCGTAGTCCTTGTAATTATGGCGATAGCTAATTATTTCGGTAATAAACGGCGTATCAGGGAAATAATAAAGAATAACGAAGTCGCTCTTGCAAATGTTCTTGCAATAGTAGATAAGCTCTTCGCAGAGTATGCTGAATATCAGAAGCTTTACGTTGAGTTCGACAGAGTTGTTGACGATATCCTTTACGCAGTTGAGCGCTGATTAAGATTTAAACAAAAATAAAAAGGAGAATGAGGCAATGAAAGTAAATCTTAAGAAAATTATGAGCAACATTGAGAAGAAAATCAAAAAGGATTGGCGTAAGCTTCACTTTGATTATTCTCTCGAAAAGGGAGAGGTTGACGTAACCGCTAACCTTACTCTTAACAACCACGATGATGACATCAGAGTAGTTATTAACGTTTATGACGGCGGTATGGCATTCTTCCGTGCTGTATTTGACAAGGCTGATATCAACAACGAGCTTCTCGCCCTTCTCAACAAGTTTAACGACGACAACTCCTTCTTCACTGCATTCGTAAGAGAAGACGGATATCTTGA
>CAJGCM010000115.1 GCA_904501765.1 uncultured Clostridia bacterium
CTTTTCAGTGCTTTAAAGAAATTTCTTTGTTGTTCAATTTTCAATGATCAAAGCGCCGCCAGACTTCGCAAATGCTTCTGCCTTCAAGCCGACAGCCTGTATATTTTACCACAAACATATTGGTTTGTCAAGCGGTTTTTTAAAGTTTTTTTAAAAATTATGCGCCTTTTTTCAATTCTGTAACTTTTAGCAGTTTTGTATGAATAATTATTGCCTAATTTGTTAAAAAATACCGAAACCCTATTGACATCATTTTTCTTTGATGCTATAATTGATTAGCACTCGCAGGTGGTAAGTGCTAAAACATTTTAGGAGATTTAACTATGGCAAAAAAACAGTTTAAAACAGAATCAAAAAAGCTGCTTGATATGATGATAAACTCCATATATACTCACAAGGAGATTTTCCTAAGAGAGCTTATTTCCAACGCAAGCGACGCTATTGACAAGCTTTATTTCCGCTCATTAACCGACAGCACGGTTTCTCTTTCGAGAGGAGATTACGCTATATGGATAAAAGCCGACAAGGCTGCGAGAACTCTCACCATAGCCGACAACGGCTGCGGAATGACCTCTGCAGAGCTTGAAAACAACCTTGGAACTATCGCAAAAAGCGGCTCCTTTGATTTCAAGAAAAACAATGAGAGTCCCGAGGGTATCGACATCATAGGTCAGTTTGGCGTTGGATTTTACTCTGCGTTTATGGTAGCTGACAAAATCACGGTTATGACAAAGCCTTACGGAGCAGACACCGCTTACAAGTGGGTATCCGAGGGAGCTGACGGATACACTGTCAGCGAAAGCGACAAGCAGAGCTTTGGAACCGAAATTATCCTTAATATAAAGCCTGACACAGAGGACGAAAAATACTCTGAATTTCTTGAAGAATACCGCATAAGAGGTCTTATCAGAAAATATTCCGACTATATACATTACCCAATCAAAATGGACGTGACAAACGAAAAGCTTAAGGAAGGGTCGGAAAACGAGTACGAGAACGTAATGGAGACCGAGGTTCTCAACAGCATGACTCCTATCTGGAAAAGACCCGCCTCCGAGGTAAGCGCAGAACAATACAACAGCTTCTACACGGAGAAATTCTACGATTACGAGGCGCCCGCAAAGGTAATTACTCAAAAATCAGAGGGAACGGCAACCTTTACCGCCCTTATGTTCATACCCTCTCACGCTCCCTTCAATTACTACACGAAGGACTATGAGAAGGGACTTGAGCTTTATTCAAGCGGCGTTATGATAATGGAGAGATGCGCAGACCTTCTTCCCGATTATTTTGGATTTGTCAAGGGTATTGTTGACTCTCAGGATTTATCGCTCAACATTTCCCGCGAGATGCTTCAGCACGACAGGCAGCTCAAGGTGATGGCTAAAGCTATTGAAAAGAAAATCAAGGGTGAGCTTGAAAAGATGCTTGATTCCGACAGAGAAGCTTATGAAAAGTTCTTTGACTCCTTCGGTCTTCAGCTTAAATTCGGACTTTATTCCGGCTACGGAATGAATAAGGACACTCTTAAGGATTTGGTTTTGTTCCACTCCTCGCAGGATAAGAAATATATTTCTCTTAAGGAATACGTATCCTCTATGAAGGAAGAGCAGCAGGACATTTACTATGCTTGCGGCGAGAGCGACGAGAAGATTGCTATGCTTCCGCAGGTTGACGCTGTTAAATCAAAGGGCTATGAAATTCTTTATCTTACAGACGACGTAGACGAATTTGCGCTGAAGATGCTTGGCACGTATGACGGAAAGAGCTTCAAGAGCGTTACAGCCGAGGCACTTGATATAGCCACGGACGAGGAAAAGGACGCTATTAAGGCAGAAAACGAGAGCTGCTCGGATATGCTTGGCGCTATGAAGGATGCCATCGGCGCAGTCAGCGCAGTTAAATTCTCCGCTAACCTCACAAGATTTCCCGTATGTCTTTCCTCCGAGGGTGAGTTATCCGCTTCCATGGAAAAGGTACTTAAGAAGATGCCGGGCGCCGAGGATGCTCCAAAGGCTAATATAGTTTTAGAGATAAATCATAATCACCCTCTCGCATCAAGGCTTAAGGAGCTTTATGAAAGCGACAAGGAAAAGCTTTCCGCTTATTCGAAAATTCTTTACTCCGCCGCTTGTCTTATAAGCGGAATATCGGTTGAAAACCCCGCAGAGCTGACAGAGCTTATTACAGAGCTTATGCTTTAATTCAAAAAGTTTAAAAAACAGAACAACGGAGACCCTATTTTGCGCCTCCGTTGTTCTTTCTTTTAAAGTATATGGAAGGACAGGACAGCTTTACCGCCGTCGGAGGCGATTTTTAGCTTGTCACGGGAGCCTGTAAGCTTGCCGCAATCAACATTTGCCGAATACTTCCGTCCTCGGTAGGTGTAAACGAGCTTATTATCAAGAATTTCAACCTCGGCTCTTGACGCTCCTATGGCGAACTCAACGTCGGCACCATAAATCTCGATTTTATCCTCGTAGAAAACAACCGATTTGTCCGCCCAGCTTGCTTTAAGAACCCCTTCCTCAGGCTTTTCTACTGATATTTCCTCACCGTTTCGGTCGATATACCAATCTCTCGGCGTTTTATCCTCCTCGCCTCTGTCTATGGTGTCTATTACAGGTTGGTTTTCATATATGCCGTCGAAGGTCTTACACTTCTCTGTCATATAGTAGTCCTCTACTAACTCGTCAAAGAGGTAGAGTGAGCGCAGGAACACCTTTCCGTTATGACGGAAGAGGTTTGCGGTATAATTTGCAGAATCGTAGTATATAGACTGCACGTCCTCGGAATCCCAGTTATCAAGGGCGCAGACGGCGGTGGCGGGAGTTTTCTTCCCGTACTTTGCCTTGAAAGCTCTGCCTGCGGCGCCGAGAGTCATAAATTCAACGCCGGGAACTCTCTTCGCAAGATCGATATTCATTTTAATACCGCCTATAACGTCCTCCATGCAAAAGCTATTTTCCTGGCCAATCTGAAGATAGGAAAATCCTAAATCCTCATTTACGTAATAGGTTCTGTAAAACCAATCAACAAGCCACTCATATTTTCCTGCGGCTCCTGCGGGCTCCATAGTATAAACATAAAAATCACGCTTTTCCGACAGGTATTTTTCGTTGTCGTAATTATGTATAGGGTCGGGTCCTAACATACGGAACACAGGCACGTCTAACGTAAGCTCCTCGCTTACAGCCGGGGTAAACATATTTTTCCTTGAGGGGAAATAAGCGCCGTTAAAGTATCCGCCCACAAGGGTGTAGGCGTCTGTATTTACCTCGTCACGGCATATACAGATAGCATCTATTTCATATTTATCGGCAAGGTAATTTACCGTGTGAGTATCTATAAGCCAACTGCCTATAACCTTGGGATAATATCCAAACACACGACGGAATTTATCCATAGCCTCATCTATAAGCTTCTCCCTCTCTGCGGGGGTGTAGGACATAGAAAATCCAGGCTCTATATGCCAGTCCCAGCTCCAGCCCTCACGGCTCTTATACTCCATACCACAAGCATCGGTCAGGGGCTTTACTATTTCATACCAAATACCGATCTCGCATTTTTCGTCTGCATTACTGAAAAGCTCATAGTATCTTTCGTCACAGAGCGCATCGTACTGAAGCAGGAAGGTTGCGGGAACCTTCTCGCTCTTTGCTAATTCATACTGCCTTCTTGTTACCGCAAGGAGAGAGTCACAAGCACGGTCGTATCTCCATTTTCTATCGCCAAGCATAGCTTGCTCTTCCTCGCTCTGATACATACCGCGGCTCTTATTAAATTCTATTATAAGGTTGGTCTGATAATCGCGCGGCTCGCAGGCGCGGACAAAATTCAAATAATTTATAACTTTCATAAAAGGCTCCCGATATACGAATTTTAAATTTATATTTCATACTTTAGCAACCGCCATTATGATATCACACCGCACCACTTTTTTCAAGAGTTTTCCCAAAAAAGTAAAAGAACAAAAAAGAAGCTTAAAAAAAGCAAAAAACAGGTTTAAAAGTGCCCGAAATTATGGATTTTTCTCCGCCTTATCCCTTCATTTCCCGAAAGCTCACAAATCCGATTTTAATTCTATTAAAATCTCACTTTTTGTTGACTTATTCATTTTTTTGAGTTAAAATGGTACTGTAAAAATCCGTTTTTTCACAAATACGAAAGGAGCTCTTGAAACAAAGATGGCTTCAGTAAAGCTGAAAAAGCCGAACCTTACCGAGGGACCGATTTTCTCAAGGATTATCACGGTAGCTCTCCCTCTTATGGCAACTAACCTGCTTCAAACCTTTTACAATGCGGCGGATATGATTATCGTAGGTCTCTCGCCTGTCAAGGACGCAGTGGGTGCCATCGGTATTTCCACGACTCTGATCAATCTGCTTTTGAATTTGTTCATAGGTCTTTCGGTAGGAACGAATATCGTTGTTGCCAAGCATATAGGCGAGGGCGATGATAAGAAAACCTCAGCGGCAGTTCACACCTCGGTTATTATGAGCCTTATTTTCGGAACGGCAATCGGCGCCATAGGCTTCTTTATAACGAAGCCGATACTTTTCCTTATGGGTGCTGAGGGCAGCTTCCTCGAGCTTGCAAACATTTACGCGCAGATTTTCTTCTCAGGCTCACCATTTTTAGCTCTTACGAACTACCTTTCCTCAATATACAGGGCAAAGGGAGATACAAAAACTCCTCTGGTGGTTCTATCCGCCTCCGGTGCGCTGAACGTTCTTCTTAACGTTTTCTTCGTTCTTGGCTTAGGCTTATCGGTTGAGGGAGTTGCTCTGGCAACGGTTATCTCAAACGTAGCCTCTGCTGCCGTTCTGCTCCTGCTGCTGAGAAAAGAAAACGGCCCTTGCAAATTCAGCTTCAGGCGTTTGGCTATCGACAAAAAGGAATTTATAGATATAATTTATCTGGGAATTCCCGTTGGTATACAGTCCACCCTCTTCTCTCTGTCGAACACTATAATTCAGTCCTCAATTCTTGAGGTTAACGGAATTCTATGCCCTCCGGGCAGCGAATATCAGGCGGTTGTAAGAGGAAATTCTGCTGCTACCAGCATAAGCAATTTCGTTTTTGCGGCGGCTAACGCTATCCCTCAGTCAATTGTAAGCTTCGTTGGTCAGAACGTTGGCGCTAAGAGATATGACCGAGTAAAGAAAATCTCGGCTTGCGGATTTATTATCGCGGCAATGACCAGCATATTATTTACTCTTACCGTCTACCTTTTGAGAAATCCGCTTCTTTCCCTTTACGGTGTTGTGCCCTCTAAGGACATTTTGGGCAGCATAGCCTACAACGCCGCAAGCACCAGATTCAAATACCATCTTCTCCCCTTTATTCTATACAGCTTTATGGACACAGCCTCAAGCATTGCAAAGGCAATGAAGAGGGCGCTGACCTCTACGATTATAGCCCTGATCGGTACCTGCTTATTAAGAATAGTTTGGCTCACCACTATTTTCCGATATTTCCTGAACTTGGAGTCAATCTACATATCCTATCCTATAAGCTGGCTGCTGACAGGCATAGTGCAGCTTGCTTTGGCAATCTTCTGCATCAAAACCGATGAAAAGAAGCATCTTGCCGAGGTATCCACGGAGCTATCGGAATAGTAAATATGAAAAAAGGAGTACAAGCGAGCTTGTACTCCTTTTTCTTCGCTTTTGGCGAGGAATTTCAAATTATTTTATAACGAAGAGAAGAGTGAATTTATCCGCCACAGGAGAAATTCTGACAAGCTCTTCCTCTCTTGTGATAGCACCGCCCACAACCTTAACACTGTAAGAATTGCCTCTGTATTCGAAGAGAAGCTCCTCGGAGGTGATGCTCATTTTCGCTCTGTGACGGCTGCCGTTAAATACAAGGTCAGCGGAGCTTACCTCAATTCCCCACTCGTCCATAAGAACACTTGCCGCACCGAAGCTTACCTTAAGAGCAGTATCGGAAATTTTCTCGGCAGTCATTTCCCCCGCTTTAGCATCTAAATACCAAGCCGCATCGAAATCGTCCTTCCATCTTATGGTTTCAACCACAGGCTGATTCTCATATACCGCATCGAAGGTATCGCATCTTTTTTCGGTATACATATCGGGGCAGGCTTCGTCAAAGAGGTAAAGCGCTCTTATGAATGCACGGTCCTCAAGGCGGAGAAGGTTTATAACGTAATTCTCGCAGTTATAGTATGCGGTTTGTATATCACGCTCGTCCCAGTTTTCGAGCGCCAGATTGGCGCTTACGGGTGTTTTTGTGCCGTATTTCTCGGTCATTGCACGACCTGTTTCTCCCATTGTCAGGAACTTAACGTCGGGATATTTCTTGATTTTCTCGATTCGCATCTCGGTAGGAGAGATAAGGTCATACATTCCGAAGCTGTTTTCCTGACCTATGTGAGTATAGGAGAAGCCCATATCCTCGGTGTCAAAGGTATTCTTTACATACCACTCAACGAATTTATCGCGAGGCTCCAGGGGAGAGGCGCATTCCATAGTGAATACGGGAATGGGGGACGTGTATGAATCGCTTATATACTTTTTACTGTCGTAGTTATGTATAGGATCGGGGCCTAACAGACGGATTATAGGTGTTTTGTTTTTCAAGCTTTCACTCTTAGCGGGGGTGAACATATTTTCACGGCTGGGGAAATAGCCCTGGTTGAAATATCCGCCTACAAGAGTGTATGCATCAGTATTCACCTGGTCACGGCATATGCATATAGCATCAAGCTCGTAATTGTCGTTAAGATAATTTACGGTATGGGTATCAACGAGCCAACCGCCCAAGGTCCTCGGATATCTGCCGAAAACCTCCTTAAACTTTTCCATCGTTACCTTTGCGAGCTTTTCTCTGTCACAGAGAGTGTAGGACATAGGCAGTCCCGGCTCTATATGCCAGTCCCAAGCCCAGCCCATTTTGCTCTTGTA
>CAJGCM010000116.1 GCA_904501765.1 uncultured Clostridia bacterium
GAATTCCCACTATACCCTCGGTGTGTATTTTCTCTGTCGGCACAAGATTACCTGTGGCAATTGCGGTTAGGATTGATATTTTACGGCAGGCATCCACCCCGAGAATATCGGCATCAGGGTTTCTCTCGGCATATCCCCGAGCCTGAGCTTCCTTAAGGCTTTCGTCAAAGCTCTCGCCAAAGGTAAACATCTTGGTAAGAATATAATTGGTCGTTCCGTTAAGAATACCTCTTACCTCGCTTATTTTATTCTGCTTAATAAAGCCTATCATAGGAGAAATTACGGGAATACCGCCACCGACAGATGCTTCAAAGCGATAGCTTACGCCATACTCCTCTGCCAAGGCAAGAAACTCGTCACCATAGCCCGCAACCACCTCTTTGTTGGAGGTTATAACGTTTTTCCCGCTTTTGATTGCCGATACGGTAAACTCATATGCAGGATGAGAGCCACCCATTACCTCAATAACACAGCTGACCTCGGGGTCATTAAGTATTACGTTATAATCGTGTACTATCCTGTCCGAGAAGGGAGAGTCGGGAAAATCCCTCAGGTCAAGTATGTACTTGATATTAACGTCGTCACCGCCGAGGGCTGATACTTCTTTTATATTGTCATGAATGAGGCTCGCAACTCCGCTTCCTACAACGCCGAAGCCCAGTATAGCAATATTCGTCATTGACTTAATTCTCCTCAAAATAATATTATTTTAGTTATTGTATCATATATCCGTTTGTTTTTCAAGCGAATTTTACTTAAAATTAGGTAAAGCGGCAAAAAATACATAAAAAAGACTGCTCTTCTTCTCCATGCCTATCTGCGGAGTTGCTGCCGCACGTGTCTGCGGCTGCTGAGCAGTCTTTTTTGTGTAGGTGACAGCGAACAGAAATGATACCTGAAGGCTTAGGATTTATCCCCTATCGTATTTGCATACTGCAAAATGTGACACGAGGGAGCATTACATGAAAAACCTGCCTTCACAAGGCACTTCCACACACTACCTCCCCTCTCTTATACCTCTTCGGCTCCCGTAACAATACCGAGGGATGCGGTTTTGGACTCGTCTGTGATATAGTCAAGGGGATTTACGCTCTTACCGTCAACCATAAGCTCAAAGTGAAGGTGAGGCTCGTCTGCCATTTCGGATACGGAGGTATCTCCTACTTTGCCTATTACGGCGCCCGCTTCAACCTCGTCACCAGCTACAAGCTTAACGCTTCCGCTGTCGAGATTTGAATAGATGCTCTTATGATTTGCGTTATGGGTAATTTCAATGGTTTTCCCAAGCATAGGATGGAAATAAACACGGCTGACAACACCTGCCTCCGCCGCATATACCTCTGCTCCTTCCTCTGTGGAAACATCTATACCCGTGTGAATTCTCCACTCGTCAAGGGTGTTTGAAAACACGGGAACTGTGGAGCTATGAGATTTGATTACAGTGCCCACTGCGGGAGATATAAAGGCAAGCTCCTTAGGTGCCTCCTCCTTGTTATCTGTGCCGTTATCTGCACCGGGCTTATTGGAATTTCCTGAATCCTCGCCAGGAGTCTGACCCTCATCTGCGGGAGGAATAGGCTCCTCGGAGGGCTTTCTGCTGTTTGCCGCCACTATGCCGATTACAATAGCGCTTATGCAAAGAATTGCTATAACCACGCTGTAAACCAGCTTCGAAACCGTTGATTTGTCGCTGAACTTAACTTTCTTTTCCATTTCGTTTTCCTTTCTTAAAGATTACTGGTTGTATTTTCTTCACAAAAGGGGAAAGTTATTCAGCAAAAAGCAAATTATTCAAATAATATTTTGCAAAACAAAAGGCAGCCCGAGATTAGGTTTATGCTACCTCAGGCTGCGACTTACATTAATATTAAAGGATAGGTTCTTCGACACCCGATTTTACCTCGCCGTCGGTGGGGGATGAGTTAATCCTCTGATGTCATATATGGGAGATAGCCGAGAAAATAATTAATTCCAGAGGCTACGGTCGTGAATGCCATAACAGCCATGCATACGTAAGAGAGAATATTGTTCTCCGAAAAATAAGGAATTATCGGCTCTACTATTATAACAACCGTTCCAACCATCTGGCTTACGGTTTTCATTTTTCCGAAAAGGTTGGCGGCAAGGTCCACTCTCTTCCCCTTCCCTGCAACCACGAGCCTGAGGCTGGTTACAGCAAGCTCTCTGAAGAGTATGAGAAGAACGAGCCATATAAATATACTTCCCTGAAGCACTCTTCCCTGAAGGAACATAAGAGCGAGCAGCGCAAGCATTGAGCCTATTACCATAAATTTATCTGCGAGGGGGTCGATAAACTTACCGAAATCGGTTATAAGACCGTATTTCCTCGCAATCTTTCCGTCAAGAAAATCCGTAAAAGCGGTAAGGGCATATATAAATGCGGGAACTAAAACGCCAACCAGCTCTATATCCTTCATAAAGAGAAGCGCCGCCGCAAAGGCGGGAACCAATGCAACCCTTATAAGAGAAAGAATATTCGGAACATTCATAATCTTTGATTTCATTGATAATCCTCCTCGACATAGCCCACAAGGTCATAATCAAGAGCCTCTTCTATGTAAACTCTTACAAAATCACCGGGCTTCACCCTTTTGCGAGATTTGAAATAAACTCTTCCGTCGACATCAGGGGCATCCATATAGCTTCTTCCGTAGTAAATATCGGCTACCGTGTCAAATCCGTCGCACAAAACCTCAAGGACACGGTCTACGTTTAACTCGTTTATTTCCTCACTTACGGTAAGCTGGGTTTGCATAAGGCAGTCATATCTGTCCTGCTTCGTCTGCGAATCCACGGCGTCCTCCATAAGGGCAGCCGCAGTCCCCTCCTCGGGAGAATAGGTAAAGGCTCCGAAGCGCTCAAAGCGAGCTTCCTTTATATACTCGCAAAGCTCCGAGAATTCCTCCTCGCCCTCCGTGGGGAATCCAACCATAGCGGTTGTTCGAAGGACTATGCCTGGAACTCTTTCGCGTAGCTTCGCCACCGTTTCTTTTATAAGTGATGCTCCCCCGTGTCTGTTCATAGACGTAAGAACCTTGTCTGATATATGCTGAATCGGAATATCCATATATTTAAGAAGCCTCGGATTATCTCTAAGCTCCTCTATAAGCTCGTCCGTGATTTTATCGGGATAGCAGTAAAGAAGCCTTATCCATGGAATAGACGTGCCCTCGCATATAGCTCTTACGAGCTTCGCAAGGCTATATTCACCGTATATATCAAGACCGTATCTCGTTGTATCCTGAGCTATAAGGTTTAATTCCTTAACTCCGAGAGCCTCAAGGTCCCGGGCTTCCTTTACTATATCGGAAATCTCTCTTGAGCGGAATTTACCTCTTATGAGAGGTATTGCGCAATAGGTACACCTGTTATCACAGCCCTCGGCTATTTTAAGATAAGCCGTATGGTCATCGGTGGTGAGTATTCTGTCCCCCCCTAAAGGAGATGTGTTTTTATCCTCAAAGGATATAAAGCGTTCTCCTCGCAGAAGAGCATCGCAGGCATCTGCTATTTTATGAATACTACCCACGCCAAGGAGGGCATCTACCTCAGGAAGCTCCTTCATAACCTCCTCGCGATAACGCTCAACAAGGCATCCTGTGGCAATTATAAATTTACATTTTCCGTCGGTTTTAAGAGAGGAGAGGTCGAGGATATTCTCTATGGACTCGCTCTTTGCGCTTTCGATAAATCCACAGGTGTTTACAACTATTATTTCAGCCTCGCCCTCGTCGGGAGTTATTTCATAGCCTCTGTCGTGCAGAATACGGAGCATTACCTCGGTATCCACAAGATTTTTTGAGCATCCGAGAGATACAAAACCTATTTTCGTCATTTTGGAGTCCTTTTTAAGTCTTTTCTGTACTAAACCGAGATAAGCCTCGGTCCTTTATTACTTAAGAAATTGTGAAAATCTTGGGCGGAAGCGCTCAAGATAAGCTCTTATCATAACCGTCATAAATACGTCGTAAAGGAAGAAGGCAACGTTACAAAGAAGATATAACCCTATAAGAACAAAAACGTTATCCTTGAATACGCCCTCAAGAGCAAACAGAGGTATCCCTATGATGTACTGAGATGCAAGCATAAGAAGAGGCAGCATTACGTTAAAGACAGCAAGCTTGACTAATATCCACAACCATTTTAATTTGAGTCGCTCTATAAGCCCCTTCAATATAGGATAAAGCCCGAATATAAGGAAATAGGTTATCCAGACGAAGCTTCCCGTGAAGAACACGGCTCCGAGAAGCGACGTCCCAAGCCACACAATCCATATATAAGGGGAGCCAAGCTCAATACACACGAACGCTACCACCAAGGACAGAAGCGCGGCTACCGTCAGGTCGAGAGCCTCAACGTAGGCTCCCAGCGCCATAAAAGCCACGCCGATAGCTATCATCATAGCTCCGATAGTAAGCTTCTTCGTTTCTTTCATTTTTCTCCCTTATCAGCAGCAGGCGATAAGATCGCCGCCCATACATTCGCAAAGGCAGTCAAGGCAAATGAGGTTTGCGCAGCAATCACAGGCATCGCTGGTTCTTCTCGTCGTATAGGTCGTATTGTTTGCAGAGCCGTAATAGGTATTGCCGTAGGAGCCTGCGTTCATATTGAACATCTCCTTCGCCTTCTGATACTCCATATTCGACGGGTCCATACTGCAGGCAATTTCAAGCTCTCTCATAGAGTCGCTGATATTCTTGCGGCTCCAGAGAACGAGGCTCATAAGATAATGCCACTCTGCGGGACGGGAATTCATAGGCACTGACATAAGCTTTCTTTCCGCATCTCCGAATCGCCTTGCGTTTATATCGGCTCTTACGTCGGAATAAAGAGGGTCAGAGGAGCTTGCGCCTTCACCGTTGCTGTAATAGGTGCCGTTTCCTGTATAACCGCCCTGACCTGAGCGCATTCTCTGTATTTCGTCATACGCCTGGTTTATTTCCTGCATTTTCTCGTTCGCCAAGTCCTTCAAGGGATTGTCGTCGTCGTAATTATCGGGGTGATATTTACGAACCAAGGCGCGGTATGCGCTTTTAATCTCATCGTCGGAGGCGTTGGGCGACACGCCCAGGACCTTATAAGGATCTGTCATATTGTTATTCCTTTCTGTCTTACGACGGGTCGGCTTCGGCATCGGACAAATCCTTATCCTCTGCTTCGCCGTCCAAAAATTCTATTCTTCGTGGAAGCCCCACGTAAATTATATTTTTCAGTATATTCTCAATTGTGCGAAGGTTGCCGAAGGGGAGAAGATTTACCGCCCCCTCGATTCCGCGGCACTCCATAAGAAGAGCGCATTTTATAGTGGCTCGGTTTTCCTTTGTCAGCGGCTTACCCTCGTAAAGTATAACGTAGGGGTTGTAGCTGCCGCTCTTTACGTCACGGTCGTAATCCTCCGCTGCGTCTGCCGCATATATGAATTTACCTAAATGATAGCCGCAAGCATAGGTCACCGTACGGTCGGCGCCCTCAAGACCGAAGGCGAATATCTCGCCAAGCAGCTCTCCAAAAAGCTTTGCAGGCTCGTCAACACTGCCGCATCTCTCCTCTTCAAGCGCACCTATGCGCAGGAGCCTGTCGGAAACCACCTCGGCAAGTTCCGTAAGCCCCGCCTTTTTCTTCGCTCCCGAAAAAATCGGTCTTAAGATGGAGATTGCCATTTTGCGAAGCAGCTTCTCGTCTGACAAATCGTCCTTCAGCTTATAATACGTCAGAATCCCGAAAGCTCTCGCAGTATATTCAAGCGCCTCGTTTTCCACCAGCATCGGACGGGATTTAAACGGGTGGGCTATGCATTTTTTCTTTTTTGCGTCTATTTTGCTCTCGTCAATATAAAGCATACGGACAAGAGCCAAAAATACGCTGTCATAGCTATGGAGAACGTTAGAAAACGCTCCCGTATGCTTTTTCATAGAACGGCATATCCCGCAATAGGTTGCCTTATAGAACTCGTATTCCTTTACAAGCAGCTCCGCGGGATACGGCTTTACATAACCGAACATATAAAATTCCTTACGTGATTATACCGCAAATTCAAAAGGATTTATCGGTAAATATTCAAAATTATTTGCCCATTCCCTTGCGGGTAAGAGAAATTCTGTGCTTCTCTACGTTAACGTCCTTGATGCGCACCTCTATTACGTCGCCTACTGAATAAAGCTCGGAGGGGTGCTTTATAAATCTGTCGGACATCTCGGAGATGTGAAGAAGTCCGTCGTGATGCACTCCGATATCAACGAAGCAACCGAAATCAACTACGTTTCTTACAGTTCCGTTAAGGAGCATATCGGGCTTCAAATCGGTAATATCAAGAACCTCGGTGGAGAGAATGGGAGCCGGAGCATCGTCACGAATATCACGGCCGGGCTTTTCAAGCTCGGAGATAATATCGTTAAGAGTAGGCTCGCCGCAGCCAAGCTCACCTGCCAGCTTCGCCACGCCGTATTTCTCCGCATTGAAGCGAAGGAGAGCTATTTTACTGTCACGAACGTCCTCGGGGGTAAATCCGAATCTGTGAAGAAGCTCCTCTGCAATAGCATAGGATTCGGGGTGAACGCCTGTGGTATCAAGAACGTTCTTCGCTCCGGGGATACGGAGGAAGCCTGCACACTGGGTGAACGCCTTCTCACCTATCTTGGGAACCTTAAGAACCTGACTTCTGGTTTTAAACTCGCCGTTCGCCTCTCTGTATGCCACTATGTTTTTAGCGGCTGTCATATTGATACCCGAAACGTAGGAGAGAAGCGAATAGGAGGCTGTATTTATATCAACGCCTACTGCGTTTACGCAGTCCTCTACCACTCCTCCGAGAGCCTCGGTAAGTCTTGCCTGCTTCATATCGTGCTGATACTGA
>CAJGCM010000117.1 GCA_904501765.1 uncultured Clostridia bacterium
AGGATGGTGTCCATCATACCGGGCATGGATGCTCTCGCGCCGGAACGAACCGAAACGAGAAGGGGATTCTTCTTGTCGCCGAACTTCTTGCCGGTAACCTCTTCCATCTTTACGATGTACTCATTGATTTCAGCCTGAATTGCGGGGTTGATCTGTCTGCCGTCCTCATAGTACTGTGTGCAAGCCTCAGTTGTGATTGTGAAGCCCTGGGGAACGGGAAGACCGATGTGTGTCATCTCAGCAAGGTTAGCACCCTTACCGCCGAGAAGGTTACGCATGTCCTTATTTCCTTCGGAAAAGAGGTAGACATACTTCTTGTTCATAAAAATTCCTCCATTATAAAATAAATTATTTTGACTTTCTTAAGCGGCAAAATTGCGTGACAAAAGTCGGCAATTCAGCCGTAATTGATATTATAGCATAATTTTTAATATTTTTCCATATAATATTGGCAATTTTTTCACAAATTAAAATTATTTACAATTTATTAACATTTTAAAAGGCATAAATTATAAAAAATCCGAAAGTTTTTCCGAAAATGTGAACTACTTTATAGAAAGAGCGCAGATTCTGCTATCCCTTTGCGGTAATAGTGATATTTGAAATAATACTATTCCGACAGGATTTAGAAAGCCGCCCGTCACATCAGAGGCTAAGTGTTGTTCTCTTCGTGATGGCTGTGGTCGCAGCCGCCGCAGTGAAGCAGGTGGAACTCTCGGTTTTGGTGTAGCTTGTAAAGCTCCTCTGCCAAAAGCCTGATTTTTGCAACGGGAGTATTATCCTTCGGGAAGCAGTAGTAAAGAATACTCATATCTCCGAGGGAAACCGTATCGCCTATCTCGTACCAGAAGAAATCTGCGTTTACGCTGTAGGATGCGATAGCTTTCTGATGGAAATTCAGCTTACCCTCGCAGCCCGTAAGCAAAAATCCCTCTGCCGTGTGGGTAAGAGTTCCTTCGCCTACCATATAGATTCCTTTGTAATCTTTCATTATTCCTATATTAACGGGAATATTCAAGGAATAGTTGGGAACCAAAAGCTCCTCTCTTGCGCATTTTCTTTCAAAATCAAACCAGTCGGGAATATGCGAGAATTCCGTTTTCCCGTCGTCAGCCGAAATTTCGCCAAGCTCTGTCAGGGTATAGGTTTTTCCGCAGGCTGCGCAGGAAAGCTTAATACCTTCGCCCTTCATATGTCCCTCCTTGCCGCAGGCAGGGCAGCGATAGAGAATTCTTTCAAGCCCCGTGGCTCTGAAATCCTCAGTGACCCTGATGCCCGAGTCCCTTTGCCAGGCAAAGTTATCGAAGGCGAAGGCGGTCTTTATTCTTTCGCCGATTTCTGCGTCGGACAGACTACTGCACTCTTCTTTTGTGAAAAGCGTCTTTATCTCGGCGCTGACAGGCACCTTCCTTTGGCGGAGCTCGTTGTATAAGGGGTCCATGGTAAATGCGCCCCTCGTTTCAATATAAACAACGTTGACCTTCAACATTCTGATAAGTCCGGATAGGTAAGAGGGAAGAGTTGTGCTTCTTCCGTCAAAGGAATATCCCGCCTCGGGGTACATAAGTACGCTTTGACCCCCACCGATAACTGTCTTAATATCTCTTACAAGAGATAAATCCGCAATAAATTTTTTTGTGGGAATACAGCCGAGCCACCTCAT
This sequence comes from uncultured Clostridia bacterium, assembly GCA_904501765.1. Taxonomy (GTDB): domain Bacteria; phylum Bacillota; class Clostridia; order Oscillospirales; family CAG-272; genus UBA1740. The sequence continues at coordinate 1,664 of CAJGCM010000117.1, forward strand.
AAGCCAAGCCTTGCCCACAAGTGCGTCGTGAGCGCATATTATCGAAAAGGGGCGTGGATAAAGCAGCTTTTCTGCGATTTTCAAATCTATGAAGCTTGAGTGGTTCATAAGTATCAGGCAAGGTCCCTCTGATTTATCGGGAAGCTTTCCTGAAAAGGAGAAATCGGCAGAGCGAAGCTCTATATCCGATAGAATTTTAGCCAGAGTGCGGATAAGAAATCCGGGCTTCCTCGGCTTTTTATGCTTTACCTCGGGGATTTTAAGAACCTCGTCATAGCTTTTTTCAAAAACCTTGATTTTCATAAATAACCTCTCAAAGTGTTTTTCGGCGCAGGTATTTTTTGTGAAACTTACAGTCGTTTAACAGCCCCGCCGAGCTTTACTTTACGTCACATCAGCATTTTACCATATATAAGCTCCTTTTTCAACAGAAACGTGACAAATTCGGCAATTTGACTGTTTTTTGAAAATATTTTAGTGTATTTGCCGAAAAGCATCGGTTTGTACGAAAGAAAAAAATGGTATTTCAGTCGGGGTATTGCATTCGGTGCGAAAACATAGTAAAATTATATTAGAATTCCCCTGAATAAACGGCATTGTGACAGATAAAGTATTGCCGGAGAAAGGTGCTTTTAAAATGCAGAATTTAACGAAAAAATTTGGGTTGCCTATGGCGATATGTATGGTAGTCGGCATAGTTATAGGCTCGGGCATTTTCTTTAAAGCCCAGGACGTACTTGAAATTACCGGCGGCAATACTCTTCTCGGAATTGTTGCCTGGCTAATAGGCGGCGCAATAATGGTAGTATTCACCGCCACCTTTGCCATAATGGCAACGAAATACGAAAAAAACAACGGAGTTATGGACTATGCTGAGGCAACCTGCGGGAGCGGATACGCCTATTTTATCGGGTGGTTTTTAACAACTATATATTATCCCGCAATGACCTCTGTTCTTGCATGGGTATGCGCCAGATATACTATGGTATGCTTCTTCGGCTACACGGCAAACAGTCCCGAAGCTCTTTTCGGAGCGCCAACCATTCTGATAGCGGCGCTTTACCTTGTGGTTATGTACTTTATAAACACCGTATCCCCGAAGCTTGCGGGAAAAATTCAGGTGTCCTCAACGGTTATAAAATTGATACCCATAGTCCTGATTGCCATAGTAGGCACCGTAGCAGGTCTTGTAAACGGAACTCTCGGTGAGAATTTCTTATCCTCACAAACGGTAGATGCCACATTTGGCGAGGGTGAGGGCGCAGGCCTTTTTGCCGCTGTTTGCTGCACTGCCTTTGCATACGAAGGGTGGATAATCGCAACCTCTATAAATGCGGAAATCAAGGATTCCAAAAGGAACCTTCCCATAGCCCTGCTCTTCGGCTCTCTGATAGTAGTCGCCGCCTACGTTCTCTATTACGTTGGAATACTCGGCTTTGCCGATTCTGCCACCCTTATTGATAAGGGTACAAACGAAGCCTTTAAATTCTTCGGAACAGTTGGAAATGCGCTAATCAATTTCTTTATAGTAGTATCCTGCCTCGGTACGCTGAACGGCCTTACCGTTGCCCTCTGCCGTGGTATGTTCTCCCTTGCGGTAAGAGGCGAGGGACCTAAACCCGATATGTTCTCGGAAATAGATAAGGAATCGGGTATGCCCACCAATTCCGGCATCTTCGGTCTGTTCGTTTGTATTCTGTGGTTCGCCTTCTTCATAGGCGGGCAGTTCTTCGGATGGTTTGGCGAATTCGCCTTTGATTCCTCCGAGCTCCCAATAATTACAATATACCCCCTTTACGTTCCAATGCTACTGTCCTTTATGATAAAGCATAAGGAGCTTGGAATATTCAAGCGCTTTGTTCTTCCCACCCTTTGCATCGTAGGCGCAGGGGTTATGGTTATGGCAAGTATCTTCCGCCATGGTTTGGATAATATCTGGTATCTCATAGTCTTTGCGGTAGTTATGCTGATAGGCGCAGTACTTTATTTCAGAAGAAGAGGGAACTCCCGAATTTAAGCGCAACCTAATAAAGGGATGCGTCCCCCGGCGTAATCGAATAAAAATAAAAGCTTCTTTGACAGAAAGAGAGAACACTACGGATAACGTTTTGTCCTCTCTTTCTGCTTTTCATTTTAGTTTTTTGAAAAGTTAGTAATTCTTATTGACAAATGAGAATATATATGATAACATATGAACAGATATTCATATGAACGGAGGCTCATATATGCACGACCATAAAAATCTTTTAGAGAGGGTGGCGGCGGATATGCCGAGCGACAGCTTTCTTTTGAAGCTGTCGGAGCTTTACAAAACTTTCTCAGACGGGACTCGTATGAAAATTCTGTTTTCTCTTTACGAAGCGCCGATGTGCGTATGCGCCATAGCCGAGCTTCTCGGTATGACCCAGTCTGCAATATCCCATCAGCTAAAAACCCTGAAGGACAGTAAGCTCGTAACCTCGAGAAGAGAGGGGAAAACTGTTTATTACAGCCTTGCGGACGACCACGTCAAAAGCATTATAGCCATAGGGTGCGAGCATTTGCTGGAAGACGGCGGCGCAGAAATTTAATTTACATGAAAGGAAATGACGGAAAATGAAAAAAACTTTTAAAATGACAGACCTTGAATGCGCTCATTGCGCAGCGAAAATGGAGGATAAAATTAAGGGGCTTGAAGGAGTGATATACGCAAGTGTCAATTTCTTCTCCCAGAAGCTTATTATCGAGGCGGAGGACTCTAAATTTGATTCAGTTCTTCGGGAAGCGGTTAAAATAATCAAGAAGATTGAGCCGGACTGCGGCGTTGAGATAAAATGAAATTAACAGCTAAACAAAAGCGCTCACTTTTACGGATAATAATAGCAGCGCCTATTCTTATAGCAGCCGCTCTTATTCCTTGGAAAATTGCTTCTGTCATAGGCTTCGTTATTTGCTATCTGACGGTGGGATACGACGTTCTTATATCCAGTGTAAAGAGCATTTTCAGAGGTGACATTTTTAATGAAAAATTCTTGATGTCGGTAGCAACCGTCGGCGCATTCGCCATAGGCGAATTTCCCGAGGCGGCAGCGGTTATGCTCTTTTATCAGCTTGGCGAGCTGTTCCAGTCTATCGCCGTCGGGAAAAGCAGACGTTCTATTGCGGCTCTTATGGATATAAAGCCCGAGGTGGCAATAGTTGTCAAGGACGTCGAGGAGCTTGAGCTTGACGTCGAGGAGATTTCCGCAGGGGATATAATTATAGTAAGACCGGGTGATAAAATTCCCGTTGACGGGAAAATCGTATCGGGACATACTACGGTGGATAATTCCGCTCTTACAGGTGAAAGTGTGCCTGTCGAGTACGCAGAGGGCGATACCGTTATAAGCGGCGGCGTAAACCTCGGGAACGTCATAAGAATAGAGGCGCTTCGTGAGTATTCCGAAAGCACAGTTGCGAAAATTCTTGAGCTTGTGGAAAATTCCTCGGAGCGGAAATCAAGGGTGGAAAAGTTTATCACCAGGTTTGCCAGGTGGTATACCCCTGCCGTGGTTATCGGCGCCCTTCTTATATCCATTCTTCCGCCCCTGATACTTGAAGAGTCGTTTCCGTTATGGATAGAAAGAGGGCTTATGTTCCTTGTAATGTCCTGCCCCTGCGCCCTCGTTATATCCGTTCCTCTGGCATTCTTCAGCGGCATAGGAAGTGCGTCAAGGCAGGGAATACTTATAAAGGGAGCTGAATATATGGAGAAGCTTGCGGGAGTGAGCACCTGCGTCTTCGACAAAACTGGAACTCTGACAGAGGGAAGATTCTCCGTAAAGAGCGTGAGCGCATCAGGCATATCACAGGAAGAGCTTATACGCATCGCCGCATCTGCCGAAAAATATTCAACCCACCCAATAGCTCTTTGCATCAAGGAGCGTGCAAAAGGCGTGTGTGACCTTGCAGTAAGCTCCGCCGAGGCGCTTCCCGGCTTTGGCGTGGTGGCGGAGGTTGAGGGTGATATATGCCTTGTAGGAAATCGAAAGCTACTTATAGAAAGAGGCGTCAGCCCCCTTTATCCCGACAGTGATTTTTTGTGTGTGCACGTAGCCCTCGGCGCAAGATACCTCGGCTTAATCGAGCTTGCCGATTCCCCTAAGGAGGAAGCGAAGGAGGCTATATCCGAGCTTAAGAGGTTAGGAGTAAAAAAATGCGTTATGCTCTCGGGTGATAAGGACTCAATAGCAAGGGCTGTCGGAAACAGCATAGGCATAGACGAGGTATATTCCGAGCTGCTCCCTGCAGGTAAGGTTGAGCGCCTTGAAGTCTTGCTTGATAATAACGGCTCCGTTGCCTTCGTCGGCGATGGAATAAACGATGCCCCCGCCCTTGCCAGAGCAGACGTCGGCGTGGCTATGGGAGCCCTCGGCTCCGATGCGGCAATAGAGGCAGCGGATATAGTTCTTATGGACGATAAGCTGAAGGGACTTGCAGCGGCGCGCCGCATTTCAAAGAAGACTCTCTCAGTTGCGTATCAGAACGTAGTATTCTCCCTTGCCGTGAAAGCGGCAGTGCTTCTTTTCGGAATTTTTGTGGAAGCTAATATGTGGCTTGCGGTCTTTGCCGACGTAGGAGTTATGGTGCTGGCGATACTCAATTCTATGAGGAATATGAGGAAGCCGAAGGCTAATTGAATCAATCGGAAGTGGATAAAAAACAAGCAGGAAGAAAACCTTTAAATTTCTGTCCTTGACAAAGAACGCACAATATACCGCCACCAGGGTTAAAACACACAGAACGAAATGATATCAAACATTTCAGCTTTAAAATATTCAGCTTGCCAATGCGAAATGAAATAAATCCCCTTATGCGCCGCAGCGCATTTCACACGCAAAGCGTATTTCACGCACGAAGTGCATTTCATAAATCCCTTTCGGGATTTATTTCACCAAAAAAGCGCACAATGTCTTTGTAGACGATGTGCGCCTTTTTCTTCGGCTGGGTATTGCTATGCGGGGAGGAGTAAGGCTTAAGTCGTTCCGCTGAAAACAGGGTGAGGAGTAACAGCTCCGCATAACGCAAGATACCGCGGGAGCTTAGTGACTCTTTCGTGACTTTGTGCC
>CAJGCM010000118.1 GCA_904501765.1 uncultured Clostridia bacterium
ATGCAGACAAAGCTTGACCTTGCAGGTATCAGCGAGGAGGAGCTTAAGAACGTTATTATCGCATACGAGCCTGTATGGGCAATCGGAACAGGACTTACAGCAACCCCTGAGCAGGCAGACGAAACCTGCGGTGTTATCCGTAACACAATCGCAGAGATTTACAGCGCTGAGGCTGCTGAGGGCATCACCATTCAGTACGGTGGCTCTATGAACGACGGCAACGCAGCAGAGCTTCTTGCCAAGGTTAACGTAGACGGCGGACTTATCGGTGGCGCATCTCTTAAGACCGATAAATTCACAGCTATCGTAAAGGCTGCTAACTAATTTAGCTGATTTACCCGTAATTTTCCGTGGCTGCCGCAGAATTTCTGCGGCAGCCACGATAGTTTAGTAAAAGTGTTGTAGGTTGTTAAAAAAGTGACTTATAAAGGAGAAAAATATGAAAAAGATTTTATGCTTTGTATTGGCAATTTGTTTAATTGTTCCTTGTGCAGCTTTGTTTTCCTCTTGCCAAGAGGAGGACGTTGTTCTTTCAAGCGGAGCTCCTGCGGTTAAGGGAAAAACCTATGAGGTTACAGGAGAGGTAAGAATTCTTTGGGACGACGGTCTTTCCGAAACCTTGAAAAATTCATTCCTCCAGATTGAAAACAACGGAGTGGAGATAAGTGAGAAGGATTATATCGCAAAGATTGAAGCAATCGCTAAGGGTATGGCGAACAAAGGAGTAACCTTCAATTTTACCAAAAATTATGACGATGTAAATCACGCATATACGTTAGTAGTGAAAAACGGTGATGAAGTCGCACATACAGGCACTTATGCTCAAAATGATGACAAATACAGTGTGGTAGGATATGACGTTGGCGCTTTATTGTATAGCGGCGATTCTCAGAATATTATGTATATAGGAAACGGAGAGTATGGCTTGGCTTATAAGGGCTACCGTCCCGGTGACGCTCCCGCTCCCAATATGGCGAACACAAACGTGGTTATTGTTTTGAAGCTGAAGCAATAAAACGAAGGGCTGTCGCATTTAAGCATAACCAAATAAAAAACGAGAGGCATTGTGTTTTTTACAATGCCTCTCTAAAACTATCTGCAAAATGAGGAACGCAAGGCTTAAAGCCTGCTACTTTCCTCATTTTTATTATTTTTTATCTTGATGAGCATGGTATCGTAGGCTCGCTTCCGTCGCTTCCGTAGAATGGAGTTTCACGGTCATTTTCATATTTTACCCTGTCTTCCTCACGTCTGAAATCCGGAACGTCGTAAGGTATGCCGCCGTTAAGTATGCTTCTGTGCGCAAGTATTGCAACGGACGCCATATTAGTGGCGAAATACTCGTCAAATTCGGGCCTTTTATTCTCACGTATGCATTCGAAGAATTCACGGACTATAATGAAATCTCCGCCACCGTGTCCGGCTTCTGCGATAAGATTTTCCTGGGGGTCGTTCCATTCCGGCATATAGAAATTATTTTCTTCCATTCCCTCGGGAATATTCCATTCGTTATAGCGAAGCATAATTTTGCCATCCGTACCCCTGACGTTTTCGACTTGTCCCTTGTCGCAACAGATACGGTAGGAGTTTTCGTGAGCTCCAAAGCCGCCGCAGCCTGTGATACGGTAAACGGAGTTGTCATTGTTGATGCAGGTGATAACCGCAAGTCTGTCCTTTACCTCGGGGCCGAAGAGCGCATCCTCTCCTGCCTTTGGATAATAAACGGGAACGGCGGAAACCCTGGTAGGATATGCGCCTGTGATGTATATAAGCGGCGCTAAGGAGTGGGTTAAATAATAGCTTCTCGGGGTGTAATTTCTCCAGTGCTTGTCGAAGGGGCGCCAGAATTTAATAAGCTTTTCGGCTGAGGGGTCAAGGGGATGGTTATATTCACCCTCTGCGTAAAGCAGATCTCCAAGAGTTCCGCCTCTGAATATTTTTCTCATCTCACGATTGAATTTCATATGAGGATAATTTTCAAGGAGCATATAAAAGGCCTTGCTTTTCTCTGCGGCGCGAACGAGCGCAACACCCTCTGCCATAGTTCCGTTAGAGGTACATTCGCAAAGGACGTGAATATCTCTCTCAAGGGCTTTTATTGCGTATGGCGTGTGCTCGTGGAAGAAATTGCAAATAAGAACGGCTTCCATACCGGGATGCTCGATAAATTTATCGAAATCCGAGTAAATTCCAATGTCGCCCAGCTTTTCCTTTGCTTCTTCGCATCTTTTTTCAATAACGTCACAAACAGCAACGATTTGTCCGTTGTTAAGCAAAATGTTATCAAATTGCGATGCGCCTCTGCCTAAACCGAATACGCCTATTTTGATTTTTTTCATAGCTGACTCCTTGCAGTAAGTATTTTAGGATTTTATTTTAACAAATATACCTGCAAGTTAAAATAGATAAAATCCATAATATTATGCACAATTTCGTGATAAGTATTGATTTTTTAGTAAAATATGCTATAATAACCTCACGGAATAGCTCTTTTAGGAGCAAGTTATAAGGCTTACGCCTTACAAAATCGCAGATTTTGCCGTGAGAATATTGGCACCTCACAGCTCGTGTCGCAACACGACCGGAAGGGCTGCGCCTTTTCACAAGCCAAATGGCTTGTGCGACTGTGGATACGCTATAATCAAATCAGTATTTATCCTAAGGAGAACAATATGAAGGATAACGTTTGCAGATTTAATGAAAGCATCTCCAACGCCGTCAACTGCACCCAATTCATATATGAAACAAGCGATATACAAAGCTCGCCAATCAAAGCGGCATCTCATATTTTAGGAATAATACTTCAAGGAAATGGCAGTATCACCCTTGACGGGGTGGTTTGTGACGTGTGCGCAGGAGATATCTACGTTATTAAAAAAGGATGCGTTTTCAGCATAAAGCTTGATGGGGATATGGCGTATTCCTACGTTTCGTTCAGCGGATTTCGAGCGGATGAGCTGATGGAGAGAATGGATGCTCATCGGAGGAGTCGTGTTTTTAAGAATCACGGTGATATAATAGACTATTGGATGAGCTGCTTCTATAAATCGGAGGACGGAAATCTTGACCTTTTCAGCGAAGCGGCGCTTCTTTTTACCGTTGCAAATCTTTCGGAAAAGCAAAAAAAGCAAAATGATATTTCCGGGAGAATAAAGAAGCTTGTAAACGACAGCTTCAGCAATCACCGCTTCGGCCTGGTTGATATCGCAAGGGAGCTGGGATATGAGAAGAAATACCTCTCGGCAGTCTTTAAGATGCAGTGCGGCATTACCTTCACCGAGTATTTGCGAAGCGTACGCATAAAGCACGCCGCATTTCTTTTTGAGGAAGGAATTGAGAGCGTAAAAAGCGTTGCGCTGCTCTCGGGCTTTTCGGACGCCTTGTATTTTTCAAAGGTTTTTAAGGCGGAAACAGGCATAAGCCCTACGGACTATATAAAAAGGAATTCTAAGGGGCAAGGCGAGCAGGTTGATTGAGAGCCTTTAAGATTTAACACGGATAAGCCATTTTTAAGGAATAAAAGAAGCACGGCGTATTTCGAAAGAGATATACCGTGCTTTTATTAAACAATTTTTTAAAGTGTGATAGAAATTTAAATTTCCGGCTTGTTGGCCCTGTCGCCTTTATTTTTCTTCGAAATGATAAACGACGGTGCTGAAATCGCCGGGGCCAAAGTCGGGAGCGAGTCCAACGCTCATAAGGGTATCACCACCGAGAATTATGCCAAGCTCGGGAACGTAATACTTTTTCTTCTTGTCAAGTCCCATTGCTTTAATGCGGTAAACGGCTTCGTTTGCCTTGAATATTCTTCTGTATACGGTAAGCATACCATGAGACTTATCCTTGGAGACTAACATAAAGGCGAAGTGGTTACCTGTGTGAGGATTTTCCACCCTGTAAAGGTCTCCCTCAAGCACTAAGTCCTCCATAGCCTTGTATTCTTTGACCTGAGCTTTAACTGCCGCCTTGTCCTCGTCTGTGAAAACGGAGGTGTCAAGCTCGTATCCGGTAGCACCAAGATGAGCAATATCGGCTCTCGTTTTCATAGAGGCAATACGGCTTGTCTGGTGGTTGGGAACCTCGGATACGTGGCAGGACATAGCCGAGAGGGGGTATGCCAAGGAAGTTCCGTACTGAATAAGAGTTCTGTTTTCCGCATCGGTGTTGTCGGAGGTCCAAATCTGGGGGAAGTAGTAGAGTATAGCAGGGTCAAATCTTGCGCCTCCGCCGGAGCAACCCTCAAACATAATCCCGGGATTAGCCTCGACTATTCTTTCGCAAAGGTCGTAAAGACCGAGGGCGTATCTGTGGGAGAATTCCTTCTGTCTGTCAGCGTCAAGCGAAAGAGAGAAAAATTCGGTAGCGTTTCTGTTGAAATCCCATTTGATATAATCAATCTCGTTATCGCGGATAACCTTGTTAACCGCCTCAACTATGTAATCTCTTACGTCCGCTCTCGTTACGTCCATTAAGAATTGATGTCTTGTATAGCATCTTTCTCTTCCGGGAACGCCAACAGCATAGTCGGGGTGCGCCCTGAATATATCCGAGTCCTCGTTAATCATTTCAGGCTCAAACCAAAGTCCGAATTTCATACCGAGGGAGTGAACGTGGTCGATAACGGTCTTAAGTCCGCCATCAAGCTTCTTCGTATTGACAACCCAGTCGCCGAGACCTGAGAGGTCGTCGTCTCTCTTTCCAAACCAGCCGTCGTCAAGAACGAAGGTGTCAATGCCCGTGCCGGCAACGGCAGAGGCTATGTCCATGAGCTTCTCGTTATTAAAATTGAAATATGTGCCCTCCCAGTTGTTGATAACGATGGGGCGTGATTTCTTTGCATATCTTTTATTTATCAGGTGATTTCTGAGAGCGTCGTGGTTGGCTCTTGACATTCCGCCAAGACCCTCGTTGGAGTAGGAAATAATAACTTCAGGTGTCTCAAATTCTTCTCCCGCATCAAGCTTCCAGGAGAAGTCAAAGTCGTTTATACCGCCAAGAATTGTTGTAGTTCCGTCGGAATGTCCCTCCGCCTTGAGAACGAAGGAAGAGGAGTAAACCAGGTTAATACCGATAGCCTCGCCGAAGTTTTCACCACCGCCCTTAGCCAGGAGAGCCATAAAGGGATTGTTGATAGACGAAGAGGAGGCATACTTGGAGTCAACGGAAATTATACCGTGGCGCAGGGGGGTATATTCGGGTGTTCTCTCGTCAGCCCAAGCACCCTCAAGGGTTATAGCCGTATAGCTCTGGGTAGGAAGACTGAGGGCAAATGAGTACGCTCTGTTGAGACGAACACATTCTGCGCCTCCGTTCTTATATACCGCGCGGCGTGCAATTACGTCGCAATCGTCGTAAACCGTATAATAAAGGTCTGCGCCAAAGCCGGATATACTGTCATAAAGATGAACAACGAGAGTCTCACCGCCGTCCATAGAGGGCATACCATTAATTTTAGGCTTGGTGTCAAGTATTTCGTGAGAGTAGTAGAGAAGCTCACACAAGCGGTCACCGCCTGCGTTTTCTACCTGAACGGTAGGCTCTCTGTAATCACCGTTGCCGAAGAATGTAATCTCAGCGGGGATATGATTGTATGAGGTAGGGCCAACGCTCGGATCAACGTTCCCCTTGGTGACGTCCTCTCCGGGAACCATTGCGGGGAAGGCGTTTCTTCTGATAGAGGTTCTGGTGTAGAAAAGGTGGTCTCGGCTGATTTTCTCGCCGAAATATAAATGCTCAAGATAACCCCTTCTGTTTGCAAAGAATGCATAAGTGATATTTTTTCCTTCGAGATAGAATGTTTTAGTCGATTTGTCAAAGATTATCGCCATAAAAAATGTCCGCCTTTGCGTTAGTGATTTTTGTAAGGTACGAGTTTATCTATGCAATAGTACGCCTCACATTAATTATAATATAAATGTTATTCAAAGTCAATGGAATAGCAAGAAACTATCAGAAAATAAGCAAGAAAAAGCTCGGGGAAAATTTCTGCGCAGAAAAATGATATAAGTAAAGGTAAAATCTAATAAATTAGAATTTTGTTTTAGAGAATAAAAATGTTAACAAAATAAAACGGTATATTTTGTTAATCTTTCACAAACAATCTGACAAAAAATCGTAATACTTGCCAATAGGAAAATTGGAAAAATTCTGCTATAATAATATCGTTAAAAAATAAAATTTAAGGAGAACAAACAAATGGCAGGTCTTTCTTTAAGACACATTTACAAAAAGTATCCCGGCGGCGTTACCGCTGTATCCGACTTCAACCTTGAGATTAAGGATAAGGAATTCCTTATATTCGTTGGTCCCTCAGGTTGCGGTAAGTCCACAACTCTTCGTATGATAGCAGGTCTTGAGGAGATTTCCGAGGGTGAGCTTTACATAGGCGACAGATACGTTAACGACGTAGCTCCCAAGGACAGAGATATTGCGATGGTGTTCCAGAACTACGCTCTTTATCCTCATATGACCGTTTTCGATAACATGGCATTCGGTCTTAAGCTCCGTAAGGTTCCCAAGGAGGAGA